>NZ_JBYOJR010000012.1:0-164482 GCF_057798915.1 Cupriavidus sp. 22TCCZM01-5 | reverse complement strand
CGACATCGCCGAGCGCCTGGAAACGGTGATGTGGGACATCAAGAAGATGTTCCCGAACCTGGATTGGTTCAGCGCCGTGAGCTATCACATGATGGGCGTGCCGACCGCGATGTTCACGCCGCTGTTCGTGATCGCGCGTACCTCCGGCTGGGCCGCGCACATCATCGAGCAGCGCATCGACAACAAGATCATCCGCCCGAGCGCCAACTACACTGGTCCTGAGAACCTGGAGTTCGTGCCGATCGAGAAGCGCTGATCACACCGCGCTGACTGGGGAACGTGGAACGGGGCGCATTGCGCCCTGTTCCACAGTTCCTGTGCTTGACCCCGTATTCCTCCCCACGCCATGAACACTGCACACCGCAAACCACTGCCGGGCACCAAGCTGGATTTCTTCGATGCGCGCGAAGCCGTCGAGGCAATCCAGCCGGGTGCCTATGACAAGCTGCCCTACACGTCGCGCGTGCTGGCCGAGAACCTCGTGCGCCGCTGTGACCCGGCCACGCTGACCGATTCGCTGAAACAGCTCATCGAGCGCAAGCGCGAGCTGGATTTCCCGTGGTTCCCGGCGCGCGTGGTATGCCATGACATCCTGGGCCAGACCGCGCTGGTGGACCTGGCCGGCCTGCGCGACGCGATTGCCGACCAGGGCGGCGACCCCGCCAAGGTCAACCCCGTGGTGCCGGTGCAGCTGATCGTCGACCACTCGCTGGCCGTGGAATGTGGCGGCTTCGACCCCGACGCCTTCGCCAAGAACCGCGCCATCGAGGACCGTCGCAACGAAGACCGCTTCGACTTCATCAACTGGACCAAGAAGGCCTTCCAGAACGTCGACGTGATCCCCCCGGGCAACGGCATCATGCACCAGATCAACCTGGAGAAGATGTCGCCCGTGATCCACGCTGACAAGGGCGTGGCTTATCCCGATACCTGCGTGGGCACCGACAGCCACACGCCGCACGTCGACGCGCTGGGCGTGATCGCCATCGGCGTGGGCGGCCTGGAAGCCGAGAACGTCATGCTGGGCCGCGCCTCGTGGATGCGCCTGCCCGATATCGTCGGCGTCGAGCTGACCGGCAAGCGCCAGCCCGGCATCACCGCCACCGACATCGTGCTGGCCCTGACTGAATTCCTGCGCAAGGAAAAGGTCGTCGGAGCCTACCTGGAATTCCGCGGCGAAGGTGCCTCGAGCCTGACGCTCGGCGACCGCGCAACGATTTCCAACATGGCCCCGGAATATGGCGCCACGGCCGCGATGTTCTTCATCGACGACCAGACGCTGGACTACCTGCGCCTGACCGGCCGCGAGGACGAGCAGGTCAAGCTGGTCGAGACCTATGCGAAGACCGCCGGCCTGTGGGCCGACTCGCTCAAGAACGCCGAATATGAGCGCGTGCTGAAGTTCGACCTGTCGAGCGTGGTGCGCAACATGGCCGGCCCGTCCAACCCGCACAAGCGCCTGCCGACCTCGGCGCTGGCCGAGCGCGGCATCGCCGTCGACCTGGACAAGGCACTGGCGCAGGAAGCCGAAGGCCTGATGCCTGACGGCGCCGTGATCATCGCCGCCATCACCAGCTGCACCAACACCAGCAACCCGCGCAACGTGATTGCCGCCGCCCTGCTGGCACGCAATGCCAATGCGAAGGGCCTGACCCGCAAGCCGTGGGTCAAGTCGTCGCTGGCCCCGGGATCGAAGGCCGTTGAGCTGTACCTGGAGGAATCGAAGCTGCTGCCGGACCTGGAAGCGCTGGGCTTTGGCATCGTCGCCTTCGCCTGCACGACCTGCAACGGCATGTCGGGTGCGCTCGATCCGAAGATCCAGCAGGAAATCATCGACCGCGACCTGTACGCCACCGCCGTGCTGTCGGGCAACCGCAACTTCGATGGCCGCATCCACCCGTATGCCAAGCAGGCCTTCCTGGCCTCGCCGCCGCTGGTGGTCGCCTACGCCATCGCCGGCACCATGCGCTTCGACATCGAGCGCGACGTGCTGGGCACGGACAAGGACGGCAAGCCAGTGTACCTGAAGGACATCTGGCCGACCGACGAAGAGATCGACGCGATCGTTGCCAAGGCGGTGAAGCCCGAGCAGTTCCGCAAGGTCTACGAGCCGATGTTCGCGATTACCGCGGCCAGCGGCGAGCAGATCAGCCCGCTGTACGACTGGCGCGCGCAGAGCACCTACATCCGCCGTCCGCCGTACTGGGAAGGCGCTCTGGCCGGCGAGCGCATGCTAAAGGGCCTGCGTCCGCTGGCGGTGCTCGGCGACAACATCACCACCGACCACCTGTCGCCGTCGAACGCGATCCTGGCCAACAGTGCCGCGGGTGAGTACCTGGCCAAGATGGGCCTGCCGGAGGAGGACTTCAACTCCTACGCAACCCACCGCGGCGATCACCTGACCGCGCAGCGCGCCACCTTCGCCAACCCGACGCTGATCAACGAGATGGCCGTGGTCGATGGCCAGGTCAAGAAGGGTTCGCTGGCGCGCGTCGAGCCGGAAGGCAAGGTCGTGCGCATGTGGGAAGCGATCGAGACCTACATGGACCGCAAGCAGCCGCTGATCATCGTCGCGGGTGCCGACTACGGCCAGGGCTCGTCGCGTGACTGGGCAGCCAAGGGCGTGCGCCTGGCGGGCGTGGAAGTGATCGTCGCCGAAGGCTTCGAGCGCATCCACCGCACCAACCTGATCGGCATGGGCGTGCTGCCGCTGGAGTTCAAGCCGGGCGTGAACCGCCTGACGCTGGGCCTGGACGGCACCGAGACCTACGACGTGAGCGGCGAGCGCAAGCCGCGCGCCGACCTGACGCTGGTGATCCACCGCAAGAACGGCGAACGCGTCGAAGTGCCCGTGACCTGCCGCCTGGACAGCGACGAGGAAGTGTCGATCTACGAAGCCGGCGGCGTGCTGCAGCGCTTCGCGCAGGACTTCCTTGAATCCGCGAAAGCGGCTGCCTAAGGTAGCGAGATGAGCGGGCGGTGCGGCAACGTACCGCCCGCTGCAGTTTGACCAGGACAAAGACTTCCATGGCCCACGTACCCCAGATCAAGATTCCCGCCACCTATATCCGCGGTGGCACCAGCAAGGGCGTGTTCTTCCGCCTGCAGGACCTGCCCGAGACCGCCCAGGTCCCGGGCAAGGCACGCGATGCGCTGCTGATGCGCGTGATCGGCAGCCCCGACCCATACGGCAAGCAGATCGACGGCATGGGTGCCGCCACGTCGAGCACGAGCAAGACCGTGATCGTCGCGAAGAGCAGCCGCCCCGACCACGACGTCGACTATTTGTTCGGCCAGGTCTCGATCGACCAGCCCTTCGTCGACTGGAGCGGCAACTGCGGCAACCTGTCGGCAGCGGTCGGCCCGTTCGCGATCAGCGGCGGCCTCGTCGATGCGTCGCGCATCCCGCAGGACGGCACGGCTGTCGTGCGCATCTGGCAGGCGAATATCGGCAAGACCATCATCGCCCACGTGCCCATTACCAACGGTGAAGTGCAGGAGACCGGCGACTTCGAACTCGACGGCGTGACCTTCCCCGCCGCCGAAGTGCAGCTCGAGTTCATGGACCCTGCCGCCGAGGAGGAAGGCGACGGCGGCGGCGCGATGTTCCCGACTGGCAACCTGGTCGACGACCTCGAAGTGCCGGGCGTCGGCACGTTCAAGGCGACCATGATCAATGCCGGCATCCCGACCATCTTCGTCAACGCGGAAGCCATCGGCTATACCGGCACCGAACTGCAGGAAGCCATCAACGGCGACCCGAAGGCGCTGGCGATGTTCGAGACCATCCGTGCCTACGGCGCCGTGCGCATGGGCCTGATCAAGAACGTCGATGAGGCCGCCAAGCGCCAGCACACGCCCAAGGTCGCGTTTGTCGCGAAGCCGAAGGACTATGTCGCGTCCAGTGGCAAGCCGGTCGGCGCCGGTGACGTGGACCTGCTGGTGCGCGCGCTGTCGATGGGCAAGCTGCACCATGCGATGATGGGCACGGCAGCCGTGGCCATCGGCACGGCCGCCGCCATTCCGGGCACCCTGGTCAACCTGGCCGCGGGCGGTGGCGAACGCAATGCGGTTCGCTTCGGCCATCCGTCGGGCACCCTGCGCGTTGGCGCCGAAGCCAGCCAGTCCAATGGCGACTGGACCGTCACCAAGGCCATCATGAGCCGCAGCGCACGTGTGCTGATGGAAGGCTGGGTGCGCGTGCCGGGCGACGCGTTCTGACGTCTGGAGACCGGGCCCGGTCCCGGTCTCGCCCCTGTTTCGCCGGAGGGCCAACATGGAGTCCACCGCACGTCCCGACCCGGACCAGGTCCTGGTCGATATTGCCGACTACGTGACGCAATACAAGGTCAGGAGCCCGCTGGCCTATGACACCGCCCGGCTGTGCCTGATCGACACGCTGGGCTGCGGGCTGGAGGCCCTCTCCTATCCGGCCTGCACCAAGTTGCTAGGCCCGGTCGTGCCCGGCACCATCGTTCCCAACGGAGCCAGGGTACCGGGCACGCAGTTCCAGCTCGACCCCGTCCAGGCCGCCTTCAATATCGGCGCGATGATCCGGTGGCTGGACTTCAACGACACCTGGCTCGCCGCGGAATGGGGACACCCTTCCGACAACCTCGGCGGCATCCTCGCCACGGCCGACTGGCTCTCCCGCACTAACCTGGCCGCTGGCCGCAAGCCGCTGTTCATGAAGGACGTGCTCACGGCCATGATCAAGGCCCATGAGATCCAGGGCTGCATCGCGCTGGAGAACGCGTTCAACAAGGTCGGGCTGGACCATGTGGTGCTGGTCAAGGTAGCGTCCACGGCCGTGGTCGCGCAGATGCTCGGCCTGTCGTATGACGAGATCATCAACGCCCTGTCGCTCGCGTGGGTGGATGGACAAAGCCTGCGCACCTACCGCCATGCGCCCAATACCGGCAGCCGCAAGAGCTGGGCCGCGGGCGATGCCACCAGCCGCGCCGTGCGCCTGGCGCTGATGGCCAGGACCGGCGAGATGGGCTATCCCTCGGCGCTGACGGCGAAGACCTGGGGCTTCTACGACGTGCTCTTCAAGGGGCAGCCGTTCCGTTTCCAGCGACCCTATGGCTCGTACGTGATGGAAAACGTGCTGTTCAAGGTCGCCTATCCGGCGGAATTCCATGCGCAGACAGCGGTGGAAGCAGCCATGTCACTGCATCATCAGCTTGCCGCGATGGGCAAGTCGGCGGCCGAGATCCGGGCCGTGACCATCCGCACGCATGAAGCCTGCGTGCGCATCATCGACAAGAAGGGTCCACTGGACAACCCCGCCGACCGCGACCACTGCGTCCAGTACATGGTGGCCATACCCCTGCTGTTCGGCCGGCTGACCGCCGAGGACTACGAGGATGATGTGGCAGCGGACCCTCGCATCGACGCCTTGCGCGCCCGGATCACCTGTGTGGAAGACCCCGCGCTGACCGCGGATTATCACGATCCGGACAAGCGCGCGATCGCCAACGAGCTGACAGTGGAACTGGACGACGGCACGGTGCTGCCTGAAGTGCTGGTGGAATATCCGCTTGGCCACAGGCGTCGCCGCGATGAAGGCACGCCCTTGCTGGTCGAGAAGTTCAGGACCAATCTGGCCCGCCGGTTTCCGCCACGCCAACAGCATGAGATCCTGCGCGTGTCCCTGGACCAGGCACGGCTCGAACAGATGCCCGTGCATGAGTATCTCGATCTATATGTCATTTGAGTTATCAATTCGGCAGGATCATGCCGATTTTGCATAACCCTGCCAAGTCCACTCCCGCGGCAATTTCTCCTCCCTTATAGTTGCAGCCGCTGTCGGCACCGGCCCTGAAATCCAGGTCCTGCCCGGCAGCCACCGACCGAATATGGACGGCGGCGTCCTGCCCAAAAGGCGCGCCATGCCGATCCGCCACCGAGGAGAATCATGAAACGTCTTGCCCGCACCACGAAGCTGGCCGCCGCGCTGTTCGCTGCCAGCCTGATCACCGGCACCGCCCACGCCCAACTCGCTCCGTCCGCACAGCCTTCGGCTGCGCCCGCCGCGGCCCAGGCAGAGGCCCGCAAGGCCAATATCGTCATCATCGGGACGGGCGGCACCATTGCCGGCGCCGGCGCTTCGGCCACCAACACGGCGGCCTACCAATCCGCCGTGGTGCCGGTCGACAAGATCATCGCCTCGGTGCCCGAGATCTCGAAGGTCGCCAACGTTAAGGGCGAGCAGATCTTCCAGATCGGCTCGGAGAGCTTCAACAACGAGCGGCTGCTGAAGCTGGGCAAGCGTGTCTCCGAACTGCTCAAGCAGCCTGACGTGGACGGTATCGTCATCACCCACGGCACCGACACCATCGAGGAAACGGCCTATTTCCTGAACCTGACGCTCAAGAGCGACAAGCCCGTGGTGGTGGTCGGCTCGATGCGTCCGGGTACGGCGCTGGGCGCGGACGGCGCGCTGAACCTGTATGACGCCGTGCTGGTGGCATCCAACCCCGCGTCGCGGGGCAAAGGCACGCTGGCGGTGCTGAATGACGAGATCCACACCGGCCGCGACGTGACCAAGAGCAACACCTTCAAGACCGAGACGTTCCGCTCGCCGTTCGGCCCGCTTGGCTATGTGGTGGAAGGCCGCACGCTGTTCTACCGGCTCCCTGCCCGCCCGCACACCATGCAGACCGAGTTCGACATCGACAAGATCGACAAGCTGCCTGAAGTGGCCGTGGTCTATGCCTACGGCAACGTGAACCCGGGCAGCATCGATGCCGCCGTGAAGAATGGCGCCAAGGCCATCGTCTATGCCGCCACCGGCAATGGCAGTGTCGGCGACTACATGGTCGAGCCGCTGAAGGCCGCTCGCGCCAAGGGCGTGCAGATCGTGCGCGCCTCGCGCACCGGCAGCGGCATCGTGGTCCGCAACGCCGAGCAGCCGGACGACAAGTACGACTGGGTGGTCACCGACGACCAGTTGCCGCAGAAGGCACGCATCCTGACGGCCCTGGCGCTGACCAAGACCAACGACAGCAAGCAACTGCAGCAGATCATGTGGAAGTACTGAAACCTGGGGACGCAGGTTCCCCAGGTTTCAGAAGGTTGCCAGCGCTACAGTCATGGCAGCAGATCGGCGCGCCGGAAATTCCGGCGCGCTTTTTTTTGGGGTGTTGCTGCCTGTCGGTTAATTGCGTTAATGGAGCGTGCAGATCAGGCGAGCCCCCTGCCCTGGCTTCACAAGCATGCGGGAGATTCCTGGATGCGTGCCACGGTCGCCGATATGCACGGGGAATTGACTCTCCGAATCCCGGCCGCCACACTGCAAACGCGCATTCGCAACGCAAGTCACCATGTCTCAGGGGGGATCACCATGCCCGAGAGGACGGAAAAGACAGGCCCCACCCTTTCCATGCTCCTGCCCCGCTGGCTGCACGGCTACCACAAGGAATGGGCGACGCCAGACGTGATCGCGGGCCTGACCGTCGCCGCCGTGGTCATTCCCAAGGCATTGGCCTATGCCACGATCGCAGGTCTGCCCGTCCAGGTCGGTCTCTACACGGCTTTCGTTCCGATGCTGGTCTATGCGCTGCTCGGCAGTTCGCGCACTCTCAGCGTCAGCACGACCACGACGCTGGCGATCCTGGTCGCGGCCTCCTTCGCCAGCCTGGGCCCAAACCCCGGCACATCGACACTGATGACGGCATCGGCAACCATGACGTTCCTGGTCGGCGTCATGCTTGTCGCCGCGCGTCTGCTTCGGCTTGGCTTCGTCGCCGACTTCATCTCCGAGCCGGTGCTGATCGGCTTCAAGGCGGGGATCGGCATTGTCATCGTGGTCGACCAGATCCCGAAGCTGCTCGGCATCCATTTCCAGAAGGGGTCCTTCGCCCATAATCTGCTGGGCATCGTCGAGGGCATTCCGCATGCCTCGCTGACGACCGCCGCCGTGGGCATAGCGATGGTCGCGATCCTGCTGGCCATGGAACACTGGGTACCGCGCGCGCCGGCCCCGCTGATCGCCGTGGCCGTGGGTATTGCCGGCGTTGCGCTGCTCAACCTTCCTGCCTTGGGCGTAGCGATCGTCGGCAAGGTACCGACCGGACTGCCGCCGCTGACCCTGCCGGACGCGGACATGATGCAGCAGCTATGGCCCGGCGCGCTTGGCGTGGCGCTGATGAGCTTTACCGAGAGCATTGCCGCCGGCCGCGCGTTCGCGCAAAGCGGGGAGCCGCCTCCCGCGGCGAACCGGGAACTGATGGCGACAGGCCTGGCGAATCTCGCAGGCGCCCTGGTCGGTGCCATGGCCGCCGGTGGCGGGACGACGCAGACCGCGGTCAACCAGATGGCCGGCGCGCGCACGCAGCTCGCTGGCCTGGTCACCGCGCTGGCTTCGCTGGGTACGATGCTTGTGCTCGCGCCATGGGTGGGGTTGATGCCTGAAGCCACCCTGGCCGCGGTGGTCATCGTCTATTCGGTCACGCTGATCAAGCCCGCGGATTTCCGCACGGTCCTGCATGTGCGGCGCACGGAATTCAGCTGGGCGCTGATCGCCATGGCCGGCGTCGTCGCGCTTGGCACGCTGCAGGGTATCGTCGTGGCCATCATCGCGTCCATGCTGGCCCTGGCCTACCAGACCTCCGACCCGCCCGTGTACGTATTGGTCCGCAAGCCGGGGACCAACGTGTTTCGACCGCGTTCCGACAAGCACCCCGACGACGAGACGCTGCCGGGCCTGCTCATGCTGCGCCCCGAAGGGCGGATCTACTTTGCGAATGCGCGGCGCGTCGGGCACAAGCTGCGCGCCCTGGTCGCCGAATCCCGTCCACGCGTACTGGCGCTGGACCTGGCGGGCGTCTCGGACCTCGAGTACACCGCCCTGCATATGCTGATCGACTCGGAACGGCGCTTGCGCGAAGAAGGCGGCGTCCTGCTATGGCTGGTCGGCCTGAACCCGGATGTACTGGAAATGGTCCAGCGCTCCCGGCTTGGGGAGACACTGACGCACGAAAGGATGTTCTTCACCCTCGACCTTGCAGTCGCCAGATACGAGGCAGGCGGTACCCCGAGTAAGCAGGCATCAACGCCCATGGTCAAGTGAGATTCCGCTAGACCTGCTCCCGCAACTCCTGCAGTAGCGTCGGTACCAGCTCGGACACCGTCGGATGGATGTGCATCGCGCGGCTGATGGTCGTATAGGGGGCCCGGGCATACATGATGTCGAGCAGCGAATGAATCACCTCGTCGCCGGTGAGGCCGAGGATCGCGGCGCCCAGGATCATCCGGGTGTCGGCGTCGACCACCACCTTCATGAAGCCCTGGCTCTCGCCTCTTTCCACGGCCCGCCCGACTCGGCTCATCGGGCGAGTGCCGACCAGTACCCGGCGTCCGGATTGCCGCGCCTCCAGCTCGGTCATGCCGGCGCGGCCGAGCGGCGGGTCGATGAACATGGCATAGGCTGCGATACGGTCGGCCACCGTGCGCGGGTCGTTATCGAGAAGGTTGCCTGCGACGATCTCGTAATCGTTGTACGACGTGTGCGTGAAGGCGCCGCGGCCGTTGCAATCGCCTAGCGCCCAGATGCCGGGGACATTGGTGCGCAACTGCTCGTCCACCTTGATATAGCCGCGCGCATCGGTCTCGACCCCGGCCTTGTCGAGCCCCAGATCGTCCGTGTTGGGCACGCGCCCGACCGCCAGCAGCAGGTGCGAGCCATGGACCTCGGGCGCGCCGGCGGCGCAATCCAGACCCACGGCAATATGGTCGCCAGCCCTGCGCGCGCTCAGGCAGTTGGCATCGAGCCGGATTTCCATGCCCTCGCCTTCCAGGATCTCCCGCACCGCTTGCGAGACATCCTCGTCTTCGCGCTGGATCAGGCGCGGGCCTTTTTCGACGATGGTCACCCTGGCCCCGAAGCGCCTGTACATCTGGCCAAACTCCAGGCCGATGTAGCTGCCGCCAATCACGATCAGGTGCTCCGGCAGGTAATCCACCTCCATCATGCCCGAGTTGGTCAGGTACGGTACCTGATCCAGCCCGGGCATCGGCGGGACCAGGGCCCGGCCACCGACGTTCACAAAGATCTGGTCGCCTTCCAGCAGCTCGCCGTTGACCCTCACGGCGTGCGCGCTCTCGAAGCGGGCGTGCCCCTGATAGACCGTAGCGTTTTCCAGCCCACGCATCCACTGCTCCACACCGTTTCTGGACCGGCCGGAGATTTCGTCCATGCGTGCCTTAACCCGCTTCATGTCGACCGCGACCGCCCCGCCAATCGTCACACCGTACTCGGCAGCCCGCCGCGCCAGTTGGGCGGCGTACGCGCTCGCGATGAGGGTTTTGGTGGGAATGCAACCGGTGTTCACGCAGGTGCCGCCAAAGCGCGCGCGCTCGATGACGGCCAGTTTCATGCCCGCGCCGGCCAGCCGCGCGGCCAGTGCGGGGCCGGCTTGCCCGGTGCCGATGATGATCGCGTCGAATCTTTGAGCCATCACGATTCTCCTTGCCGGGTACCGCGTTCACAGCAGTTAGGGATGACAGGATCCTGCTACCGCCTAACTTTACAACCTGCTCGATTTTTTGCTTCCGCGACTCCAGCACACTTGCGCATGGCACCGCCTTCTGGCCGGATAAGCGCCGGCCGCCAAGTGGCGGCACGCCTTTTGCACAGGTACTGGATCATCGCCAATTTAAATGCCCGAAGCATCGGCTCTCGCTGCAGTCATGCGCAGATCCGGCAATCCGTTGCAAGAACCGGGCGGCGACCCACATGCCTGATAGTGCGCCGTGCCCAAGGAGCAACACCATGGAGAAGGAACTGAAATTCGAACTGGCGGCAGGTCAGGACTTCGCCATGCGCAACCTGCCCGCTCTTCCGGACGTGGAGCAGGATTCGCAACCGCAGCAGGCACTTGAAAGCGAATACTTCGACACCCCGGACTTCCTCTTGTGGCGAAACGGAGCCGCCTTGCGTGTCCGCAGGAACGGCGACCAGCTCGTCCAGACCCTCAAGTCGTCCGGCGAGCAGCGCGGCGGACGCTTCGAGCGCGAAGAATACGAGTCCGTGCTGAAAGAGGCGCGGCCAGATCTCGAGGCCTTGCGTGCTGCGGTGCCAAAGTCTTCTCCACTCTTTTGTGTCCTCAAGCAAGGTTCGCTATCAGATCATCTGGTCCCGGTTTTCCGAAGCATGGTCACACGGAAACTGTGGACGCTGAAACTGGCGAGCGGCGAGGAAATAGAGGTCGCACTGGACAGCGGGCAAGTCACAGCGGCAGAGCAGGCAAGCTCCTTCTCAGAGCTTGAACTGGAACTCAAGCACGGCGATCCGCGGCGCCTTACCGAAATCGGGCTGCAATTTATCGACAGGATACCGATGTCCCTGAGCATGCAGAGCAAGAGCGACCGCGGCTACGACTTGCTGGCATCGGACACTCGCCCGGCAGTCAAGGCCCAGCCCATTGCGTTGAGGACGAAAGACACTGTGGAAGCAGCCGTCTGCAAAATTTTGCAGAACTGCCTGGATCAGGTACATGCCAACGCACCCCTCGTAGCCACCGGGCATTTGCCCGAGGGCGTGCATCAGATGCGGGTGGGCCTGCGCCGCCTGCGTTCCGCGCTCGATATGTTCGACGATGTGGTCACAATGCCGGAGGCGCTCGCCGATGAAGTGAAGTGGATTGCCGGCGAACTCGGTGAATCCCGGGACTGGCATGTGCTGGCGCATTCGACGCTGCCGCAGGTTGACGCGGGCAAGGACAAGCGCGGCAAGATGGCGGAAGCCCAGGCGGCTGCGGCGGAGGTCGCGAAGGCCCGCCTCGCCAAGGCAACGGCCGCGGTGCAATCGCCCCGCTATGCACACGTCGCCCTTGCACTGGGTCACTGGGTCACGACGCCTCCCTGGCGCGATGCGTCCGGCGAGACACGCAGACGGCTTGGGCGACATGTCGGCGGCTTCGCCGATCGGATCCTGCACAAGCGTCATCGCAAGCTCATGCGCCGTGGGCGAGGCCTTCACAAGCTGGATGCGCATCAGCGCCACCGCGCCCGGATCGCGGCAAAGAAACTTCGCTACGCGGCCGAGTTCTTTGCTGATCTCTTCAAACCCAAGCGTCTGGAGCCATATCGGCGCGTGCTGGCGACATTGCAGGATGACCTGGGATGGGGCAACGACATGGCGGTGGCGGATCGCTTGCTGGACCATCTGCAGCAGCATCATCGCAAGGCTTCGGATGGGGCGAGCTACGCACGCGGCTTCCTGGCAGCCCGCGTGGCCGACGATCGGGACCATCAACGCAAGCTGTGGAAGCGGTTCTGGAGCACATGCCGACCTGCCAGTCGCCGATGACGGGTTCCACCAGCCCTGGTTTTCCGCCCTGCCGCCTCACGGCCGTCACCCGAACAGCGTGCTGCTCATCAGCGCCTTCGCCACCAGGGTGCCGGCGTCCGATTCCTCGGCGTACACCTCGACATCGCTGATCACCTGCCGGCGGCTACGCCGCACCACGCTTGCAACCGCGCGCAGGCTGGCGCCATTTGCCGGGGCCAGGTACTGGACGGTGAGCGAGCCGGTCGCCCCGCCCTTGACCTGCTCCGGGTCGGCGCCGGAGGCCGCGGCGGCGGCTCCCGCAATATCGATCAGCGTCGCGATCACGCCGCCATGGACGGTGTTGCCGAGGGTGACGTTTTCCGGGCTGTATGGCAACGCCAGCTCGACATGCTCCGGCTTCAGCACATCGAGCTGCACGCCCAGTGCCCGCGCGACGGGAGAGCCCATCAGGATCTCCTCCACCATCTGCCGCATGCGCGGGTGTGTCATGGCGGGAACTGCAACGGCTTGGTTGAAGGCTTCACGCATCGCTGGCTCCTATCGAAGGTCGACGCAATGCAGCGTACCGGGCACGGCGCGGCGGCTCAACGACCTCCGAGGTAATCGGCATGATTCCATGCCCGCTCGGCGGCAATCACCGCCACTCGGGCCGTTCACGAAACCCGGGACGCCGGGGCAGCCCGTTTATAATGCCCGACTGCGAGCCCTTTCCACTTCTGCATGTCGTCTTCCCCCTCCGATTCCGCCCTGTCCGCCGTCCAGTCCGACGCCACCGGACTGGCTGACCGCCCCGACAGCCCCTGCATCGGCATCTGCTCGACGCTGTTCGACGAAATCTGCCAGGGCTGCGGACGCACCGCGGCGGAAGTCAGCAACTGGGTGTTCCTGAGCGACGAGGAAAAACAGGTGATCTGGGAGCGCATCACCCGCGAGGGCACAGCCCGGCGCTTCCGCCAGGGCTGAGCCCGGCGGGCCGCTTCAGCCGCCGGCCAGGCGCTTTTCCATGTCTTCGACTTCGTGTTTCGCCACGCGCTGGCGGGCCAGCTTGCGCCAGCTCTCGGCCAGCGGCGGCAGTTCGGACATCTCGGCCAGCGCCGCGTAGTCCAGGCGATCCACATAGAGCACGCGCAGCAAACGCGCCAGGCTCCACGCCGGATACGGACGGCTGGCCAGCGTCAGCCCATCGCCCGCGCGCACTTCGCCCTCCTCCAGCACGCGGTAGTACCAGCCCGTGCGCAGGCTCTGCTGCACGGCGCGCGACATGCCCGCGTAGCCGAAGCGATGGTTCAGCTTCCAGCACGGCTGGCGCGCCTGCGACACCTCCACCAGCGCGGAGCCAAGACGGAAGCGGTCGCCAACGCAGACATCCGCCTCGATCAGCCCGGTGGTGCTCAGGTTCTCGCCAAAGGCGCCCGGCGCCGACAGAACCGAACCGGCCTGCGCGGCCACGCCCGCAAGCTCGGCCCGCCAGGCGGGGTAATGGTCATACGCGTAGTGATGGAGCGCCTTTTCCGGGCCGCCATGATGCTTGGGGTCACCCTGGCCATCCCCAGACAGGCCGAGTACCGTCACCGGCACCGATCCGGCCAGCGGCCGCTTGTCGATGCCGCTTGGCACGCCCTTCGGGCCGAACGGGCGAACCTGGCCGACCAGGACCGTATCGACCGAGACGCCGCGCAACGTGGGCGCGTCCGGCGGCATCACAGGCCGGCCTCATCCAGCCAGCGGGCAAACATGCGCCGGCCGGCCGCCGCGACGGACTCGCCGACTTCCGCGGTACGCGCACGGATGGTGCGCGGATCGATGCCCGACTTGCCCAGTTCCACCGTGTGCCCGATCAGCCAGGCCTCGATATCGCGCGGCAGCACCTCGGGATGGAACTGCAGGGCCAGGACCTGCTTGCCGATGGCGTACGCCTGGTGAGGTACCGCAGCCGTCGAGGCCAGCAACTCCGCACCGTCAGGCAGATCGAAGGTGTCGCCGTGCCAGTGCAGGACTTCCCAGTTGGCCGCGGCCAGCTCCGCCAGCGCCGAATCACGGCCGCGCGCCGTCGGAACGATCGGCGCCCAGCCGATTTCGCGGGTCCCCGGATAAACGCGCGCGCCGCAGGCCCGTGCAATCAGTTGCGCCCCGAGGCAAACCCCGATCACCTTGCCGCCAGCGGCAAGGCGCGTGCGAATCAGCGCGATTTCCTCCTCGAGCCACGGATAGGCTTCGGTCTCGTAAACGCCGATCGGGCCGCCCAGCACCAGCAGCAGGTCGGGCGGATTGTCGGCGATGGGCCGCAGGTCATCCACGCCCGCCTGGAACACCTGCAGGGCGTGGCCGCGCGCGCGCAGCGCTTCGGCAACCACGCCGCCGTGTTCAAAGGCGACGTGCTGGATGATGTGGGTGGTACGCGAAGGGGTGGACGTTGCCATGCACGGCTCCTGCCGATGGGATGGCCCGCCATGGTACCGCCATTCGCTTGAGGACGTCCGATCACCCGGCTGCTTGCCGCGACTGGCCTCTTACCCCTTACCTCGCCGTTGCAGGCTCGAGCACCAGCGTGTCGAACGGCTCGCGCGCAGGCTCGCGTCGCCGCGCGAGCGTAATGTACTCGACGGCCGCCCACTTGCCCGTCCAGTCGCGGTAGTTCGGCGACACCGGGTTGCCCGACTGCCCGGTCGAGTCCATGAAGCGCGACGCCTCCAGCTCGGCCAGGTCATAGAGCGCGCGCAGGCTTGCGGCGTGCGTGCTTTCGAACGGGGCCTGTTCGTCGCGCGGGTTGTTGCGCCCGGCATTGACCGTGTAGGTGTCCCCCCCGGTCGGCACGCGCAGGTTGAACAGACCCGACAGGTACGGCTGCTTGCCGAACGGCTTGTGCTCCGAGCGGGCCGTATGCGCCTTGCCCCAGCGCCATTTGCCAGGATTGTCGCCATAGCGCCGCGACAGGTCGGCAAGCGCGAGCGTCCACGCGTCCGCGACGGCATCGTCACAGGACTCATGCTCCGTCGTACCGGACTTGTCGCACCAGAAACTGCCCAGCGAGCCGGGGCCGGCGGCATTGCGCAGGATATTCAGCATGGGCTGCTGCACATTGCGCTGCTCCCACATGCGCACGAACAGCGCCTCGCCGACCTTGTCCTCGAACAGCCGGCGCGACAGCTCGCGCAGCCAGGCGGAGACCACGAGCGGCTCCGGTGCCGCGGCGTCCATGGTGCCGTCCCACTTGCGCAGCGCATCGAACAGCTCGCGTTCGCGCTGTGGCCGGGTGGCGTCATTCGCAACGGGCGAGGCCAGCAGCAGCGGCAGAAAATCGCGCATCGACAGCGACACCACGTCTTTCTGGATCGCGCCGAATGACTCGAACGTGTGGCGCGGCACGGCATCAAGCAGCGCGCGGATGCGCTGGTAGCGATACGGCACGGTCCATTCGCTCGTGATGAAGTAGGGATAGTCGGGCCCCACGATACGCTGGTTCGCGGTGACGATAATGCCGTTGGGCGGGTTGTAGGCGCGCGGCAGGTGCTCGAACGGGATGAAGCCCTTCCAGTCATAGCGCGCATCCCAGCCCGGGGCCGGCGCCAGGCCCTTGAGATCGTTGTCGGCGCGGCGCAGAGGAATACGCCCGGGCGCGATGAATCCGATATTGCCGTCCACGTCGGCATAGACGATGTTCTGCTGCGGCGCGTGGAAATCGCGCAGCGCCTGCGTGAAACTGGCCCAGTCGGTGGCCAGGTTGATCTTCAGCCCGGCCTGGAAGGTGCGGTCGTCGGGGCGCAGCGCCGTCCACTGGAACGCCACGACGTAACGGGCGCCCAGCGGCGCCGCGGCATTGGCGACGGGCTCGGACACATCGGAGATGACCGGACCATGGCGCGTTTCGCGCACGGTCAGCGTGACATCGGCCGCGCCATTGACATGGATGGTCTCGGTACGCGTCACGAATGCCGCCCAGCCGTCCGGCGTCTGGTAGTTATCGGTGCTGCCCGGCTGCAGGCGTTCGAGGAACAGGTCCTGCACATCCGGCGCGGTATTGGTGAAACCCCAGGCGATGCGCGCGTTATGGCCCAGCACGACCACGGGCGCACCCGGCAGCGTGGCGCCGGCCACGTCCAGTCCCGGTGCCTGCAGACGGGCCAGGTACCAAAGCGCGGGCGCCTGCAAACCCAGGTGCGGGTCATTGGCCAGCATGGGCTTGCCCGACTGCGTGTGCGCACCGGACACGACCCAGTTGTTCGACCCCATCCCTTCGACATAGCTGGCCGGCGCCATCTCGCCCACGCGGGCCAGCGCGGAGGCCAGCGGGGCCAGGTGGCGGTACAGGTTGCCGTAATCGAGCGTCCGCACGGGCCGCTCTCCCGGATACGGTGCCAGCAGCTCGCTGATGCGCGCGGTGGGCAAGACCTGCGACAGCGCCATGCGCAGGGTTTCCTGGGTCCAGTTGCCACCCAGGTCCCAGGCCATCATGGTCTGCCAGCCAAGGGTATCGGCGGGCTCCCAGTGTTCGGGGCGCGTCTGCAGGATCACGAACTCCGGCGGCAGCGGGCCCTTGCGCTGGTCGATATAGGCATTCACGCCGGCCGCGTACGCCTGCAAGGCGGCGCGCGTGTCGGGTTCGAGCTGCGCGAAGATGGCCTCGGCATTGCGGCGCACGCCCAGCGTGCGCAGGAAACGGTCGGTATCGAGCGCCTTGGGCCCGAGGATCTCGGCGAGCCGGCCGGCCACGACGCGCTTGTTCATCTGCATCTGCCACAGGCGGTCCTGCGCATGCACGAAGCCCAGCGCGTAGTATGCGTCCAGCCGCGAGGCGGCCTGGATGTGCGGCACCGAGTTGCGGTCGCGCACGATGGTGACGCGCCCCTGCAGCCCCGGCAGCGCCAGGGTGCCCGCGGACTGCGGCTGCGACGCCTGTCGATACCAGATATAGCCGCCCGCCAGCGCTGCCACGGAAACCAGTAACAGCACCGCCACCAGCCAGGCCAGCCGTCCGAACCAGCGCATCTGTCATCTCCCCCTGAAGATTTTTGTCTGGCGGCAATTATCGCCACGAATGGGCTCAAATAAAAAGCCAAAAAGCCCCGCATGCTGCCATGCGGGGCCTTGTGCCGGAACGCCCGCAGGGGGCACTCAGGCCGGCTTCTTGAATTGCAGGGACTTGTACTCGAGGAATTCCTCAAGCCCATATTTGCCGGCCTCGCGCCCGTTGCCGGATTGCTTGTAGCCGCCAAACGGCGCCTGCATATTGAACGGGCCGCCGTTGATATCGACCTGGCCGGTACGGATGCGCCGCGCCACGCGGATCGCACGCGCCTCGTCGCCGCCCCATACACCGCCACCGAGGCCGTAGATGCTGTCGTTGGCGATACGCACGGCCTCTTCCTCCGTGTCGTAGCAGATGATGGAAAGCACCGGTCCGAAGATCTCTTCCTGCGCCACGGTGGCGCGCGGCTCGACATTGCCCAGCACCGTCGGCTTGACGAAGAAACCCTTGCCGAGTCCGGCCGGGGTCTCCGGTCCGCCCGCCACCAACTCTGCCCCTTCTTCCAGGCCGCGGCGGATATAGCCGGTCACGCGGTCCTTCTGCACGGCGGAAATCAGCGGCCCGAGCCTGGTGGTTTCCTGCAGCGGGTCGCCGACGGTAAAGCCTTCGACCACCTTTGCGGCAATCGCCTTCACTTCGTCATAGCGGTTGCGCGGCACCAGCATGCGGGTATGCGCCGAGCAGGTCTGCCCGGAGTTCAGGAAGCAGGCATTGATGGTGCCCTTGACCGCCGCGGCCAGGTCCGCATCGTCCAGGACCACCGAGGCGGACTTGCCGCCCAGTTCCAGCGCCACGCGCTTGACGGTCTGCGAAGCCAGTTCCGACACGCGCTTGCCGGCCCGGGTGGAGCCCGTGAACGACACCATGTCGACCTCGGGATGGCTGGCCAGTACCTCGCCAACCACCGGGCCATAACCCGTCACCAGGTTGAACACGCCCGGCGGCAGGCCGGCTGCCTCGATCACCTCTGCCAGCACGAATGCATTCAGCGGCGCCACTTCCGACGGCTTGAGCACGACCGTGCAACCGGCCGCCAGCGCGGGCGCCACCTTCAGCGTGATCTGGTTGAGCGGGTAGTTCCACGGCGTGATCGCCGCCACCACGCCGACCGGCTCGCGCACGACCAGCGAATTACCCACCTCCTCCTCGAAATCAAAGTCCTCCAGCAGCTTCGCGGCCTGGCCCCAGTTGTAGACAGGGCCGCCTACCTGGATCGCGCGCGCCAGCTTGATCGGCATGCCGACCTCGCCCGCGATCAGTTGGGCCAGTTCCTCGGTCCGTGCCTTCAGGCCTTCGGCGATCTTGCGGATATAGTCGGCGCGTACTGCCGGGGGTGTGCTGGCCCAGCCGTCAAACGCGGCACGGGCAGCCTGGATCGCGTCTTCCGCGTCGCGTGCGCTGCCTTCGGGGATGCGGCCCATGACCGCTTCGGTGGTGGAGTGGATCACGTCGATCAGCCCGGTGCCGTGCGGGCTGACCCACTTGCCGTTAATGAAGAGTTTGTCTCGTTGTTGCATGGCCACAGTTGTCAGATTGGTCAATCAGCGGTTGCAAATTTTTTGTTACTTTTATGGTGCACGCACATTGTAGAGCGGATTGCGGCGGGCGTTTTTTTGCGCCGCGCAAACGCCAGGACACAAATGGCGATAATCGGCCGGCCCCGAGGGTTCTCGCGAGGGCGGCCGATACATAACAGGGAGCGAGACGTGGTCAACCCCATTTACCGCAAGACCGAAGCCGGCCTTGACGAGATCAAGACGCGCGCGCGCAAGCTCGATCACAAGCTGCGCGCCCTGCTGCTGATCGTCAATGGCGAGCGGCGCGAAGAGGAACTGCTCTCGCAGCTTGACGGCATGGGCGTGGGGCAGGCGTCGCTAAACCAGCTGGTGCAAATGGCCCTGGTCGAGACCGTGCAGGAAGTTGCCCGGACGCTGCCCACCCCGCCACAGGCGGCACCGGCCACCGAGGACAGCAATCTCTTCTCGCTGTATGCCATGCGCCGCGTGGATGCGCCACGGTCCGGGAGCCAGGCGCCGGTGACAGCGCAGGCCCCAGCGTCCGCCGACACGCCCCACTCCGAGGCGGATATCCGGGCCTACCAGCGTCTGTACCACTTCTATACCGACATTGTCGGCCAGCACCTTGGCCTGCGCGGCTACGTCATGCAGGTCAAGGTGGAAAAGGCCACGGACCTCCCGTCGTTGATCGCCCTGCGCGAGCCGTTGCATGCGGCACTTCTCAAGGCCAAGGGGGAGATCACCGCGCAAGCCATCACCGGGCAGCTCGATGAGCTCGTCGAGATGATCGGGATGGACAAAGGCGGCTGAAGCAAAACCTTCCGCAATCAACGCAAAGGCCGCCCGAAGGCGGCCTTTGCGTTGTCATGGTTTCGGGCGCTTAGGGGCGCTTCGGGGCGCTTAGCCGTCGATCCCCTGCGACTGCAGGTACTCGTCATACGTGCCCAGGTAATCCGTCAGCGTGCCATCGGTACGCACTTCAATCACCCGCGTGGCCAGGCCGCTCACGAACTCGCGGTCGTGCGACACGAAGATCAGCGTGCCCTGGAACTTGTCCAGCGCGATCTGCATCGATTCGATCGACTCCATGTCCATGTGGTTGGTCGGCTCGTCCAGCGCCAGTACGTTATGGCGGCCCAGCATCAGCTTGCCCCAGATCATGCGGCCTTTTTCGCCGCCGGACAGCACCTTGACGTTCTTCTTGATGTCGTCCGCCGAGAACAGCAGGCGGCCCAGCGTGCCGCGCAGCGAGGTCTCGTCATCGCCGGCCTGCGTCCACTGGCTCATCCAGTCCATCACGTCGCGGTCCGTGGGGAACTCCTCGTAAGTGTCCTGCGGCATGTAGCCCACGTTGGCGTTCTCGGCCCACTTGACCGTGCCGCGATCCACCTCCACGCCGCGCTGCACGCCGGTCTGCACCGCGCCGTTCAGCAGGCTGCGCAGCAGCGTGGTCTTGCCCGCGCCGTTCTCGCCGATGATCGCCACGCGCTCGCCAGCCTGGATCGCCATCGACAGGTTGTTGATGATCTTGCGGTCGTAGGTCTTGGTGATGCCTTCCACCTCGACGGCCAGGTTGTGCAGCTTCTTCTCGAACTCGAAGCGGATGAACGGGTTCTGGCGCGACGACGGCTTGATGTCCTCGACCTTGATCTTCTCGATCTGCTTGGCGCGCGAGGTGGCCTGGCGTGCCTTGGACTTGTTGGCCGAGAAGCGGCGCACGAAGTCCTGCAGTTCGCTGATGCGCTCCTTGGCGCGCGCGTTGGCGGCCATCTGGCGCTCGCGGGCCTGCATCGACGCTTCCATGTATTCGTCGTAGTTGCCCGGGTAGACCTTGAGCGTGCCGTAATCCATATCGGCCATGTGCGTGCACACGGAGTTCAGGAAGTGGCGATCGTGCGAGATGATGATCATGGTGGAGTTGCGCTCGTTGAGCACGGTCTCCAGCCAGCGGATCGTATTGATGTCCAGGTTGTTGGTCGGTTCGTCCAGCAGCAGCACGTCCGGGTTCGAGAACAGTGCCTGCGCCAGCAGCACGCGCAGCTTCCAGCCCGGCGCGACGTCACTCATCGGGCCCTGGTGCTGGCTGGTGGGGATGCCTACGCCCAGCAGCAGTTCGCCGGCGCGTGCCTCGGCGGTGTAGCCGTCGTACTCGGCGTACTTGGCCTCCAGCTCGGCGGCCTTCATGTAGTCTTCGTCGGTGGCTTCCGGATTCGCGTAGATCGCGTCACGCTCCTGCGCCGCGGCCCACATTTCGGTGTGGCCCATCATCACCACGTCCAGCACGCGCATGTCTTCATAGGCGAATTGGTCCTGGCGCAGCTTGCCCAGGCGGATGCCCGGCTCCAGCATGACGTTGCCGGACGACGATTCGAGGTCGCCACCCAGGATCTTCATGAAGGTGGACTTGCCGCAGCCGTTCGCGCCGATCAGGCCGTAGCGGTTGCCCTCGCCGAACTTGACCGAGATATTCTCGAACAACGGCTTGGGGCCGAACTGCATGGTGATGTTTGCGGTAGAAAGCACGTCTGGAACCTTGTCTGGAAACGGGGTATGGCGCCAATGCGCCAGGCTTGCCGGAACGGGGCAGCGCCGCCGAATGCGATGCGCCCCGGTTCATGGGAGAACCCGGCAGCAAATGGGGAAATAACCGGTTATTTTACCATCCACAGGCCTTTCCGGCGACCCGGTGGCGTGTGTCGAAGCGTTCTCAGGGCCGCGCGGGAAGCACCGGGTAACCCGACATGGCCAGCGTGAAGCCTTCCGCACTTGCGCTGAGCTGCGCCGGGGCGCCAACCGGCAGGGTCAGCTTGCGCGCGCAATGGCCGAACGGCAGGCCGGTCAGCACCGGCACCTGCAACCGGTCGCGCAGATAGGCGACCACCGCATCCATGTCATAGCCGTTGTCGTAGTCCGTCACGCGGTAGTTGGAGAAATCGCCAAGGATGATGGCGCGCTGCGCGCCCAGCACGCCGGCCTGCTGCAGTTGCAACAGCATGCGCTCCACGCGGTACGGCGGCTCGTTGATGTCTTCCAGGAACAGGATGCCGCCTTCTACCTGCGGCATGAACGGCGTGCCCAGGAGGCTGCACAGCATGGCCAGGTTGCCGCCCCACAGCGTGCCGGCGACCGAGCCCGAGAACGGCTGCCCGCCGTCCTGCGGGGCCGGCACCGTCACCGTGTACGCCGGATCGCGCAGGATGCCTTCGAAGTGCTCCCACATGAACGCATCGACGGTATCGACCCCGAAATCCGCCAGCAGCATCGGGCCCGCAAACGTCACGCCGCCAGTGGCAGCCAGGTAGGCGAGCTGGAACGCCGTGAAATCGCTGTGGCCGACGATGGGGGTACCGCTCGCGCGCGCCTGCTCGGCGATCCGCGCGAAATCGAGCCGTTCCAGCAGCCGCGCGATGCCGTAGCCGCCACGCACGGCCAGTGTCAGCTCGTGCGGAGCGCCGGTACCGATCGCATGCAGGTCCGCCAGCCGCTCGGCATCCGTGCCGCCAAAGCGCAGGTAGCGCCGGGCCAGCACGTCGGGGTTGGTCATGTGGTAGCCGTGCGCCTTGAGCCAGGCACAGCCGCGCGCCGCAATGGCGACATCGTGCGGGTAGCCGGACGACGCGATGAGGCGGACTTCGGTATGCGGCTGGATGCTCGGCGTGCTCATGCGGGCTGGGCTTGGTCAGGGTTGATCGGAATCGGATAGGGTTCGTGCGGCGAGCTGCGCCGCCTTCTGCGCGCGGCGGCGGGCACCGAAGAAGTCCTTCAGCATCTGCCCGCAATCGGCCGCGAGCACGCCGCCCGTGATGGTGGTCTGGTGATTGAGTTGCGCCTGCTCGAACAGGTTCACCACGCTGCCGGCCGCGCCGGTCTTCGGGTCCGCCGCGCCGAACACCACGTGGCGCAGGCGCGCGTGGAGGATGGCGCCGCTGCACATCGCGCACGGTTCCAGCGTCACGTAGAGTTCGCACTCGGGCATGCGGTAATTGCCCAGCACCTGCGCGGCCGCTCGCATGGCCTGCATCTCGGCATGGGCCGACGGATCCATCGACGTGATCGGCAGGTTGTGCCCGCGCGCGATGATGGCATCGTTCCATACCACCACCGCGCCGACCGGCACCTCGCCGGCGGCCTCGGCCAGGCGCGCCTCGTCCATGGCGGCGCGCATATAGCGCTCGTCGCGCGCCATTTCCTGCGCCGTGCGGGGGTCCGTCATGGCCGCGTCAGTCCTGCGCCGGCAGCGCTGCCGTGGCGGTGACCTCGGCCCAGCAGTTGGGGGTTTCGAACAGGACCAGGCGAGTCAGCTGCAGATGGTGGCCGAAGCAGTCCTTGAACACGGGCGCCAGCATGTCGAAGGCGATCTGCGCCAGGTTTTCGACGGTCGGGATCGCGTCCAGCACCACGGTCTTGTGCTCTTCCATCGATTGCAGGAAGTTCAGCAGCGCCGTGTCGCCGCGATAGATCAGGAATGCATGGTCCCACCTGGACACCAGATGCTCCTGCGCCAGCGACTTGATATCGCCGAAATCGAGGATCATGCCGTCGTCCGACGCGCCTTCACGATGCAGCACCTCGCCCGACAGCGTCAGGTCCAGGCGATAGCGGTGGCCGTGGATGTTGCGGCACTGGCCGCAGTGGTTCGGGATGCGGTGGCCGGAATCGAATTCCAGCCGGCGGGTAATGGAAACTTGTTTGCTCATGAGTACGGGCGCTTGCAAGGCGGCCAGCATAGGGTGGACATCGCGCCGGGGTCCGCAGGCTCTATTGTGGCCCACTGTGCGGCCACGCGACAGCCATCCGCGACGATCAGCGGATGCCCAGCAGCTTGTGGGTCTGCAGCGACAGGCGCCAGCGCGGATGCTGCTGGCAGAACGCCACGGCGGCGGCGGTATTTTCGCGGGCCAGCGGGCCGTCCATGGCCTGCACCAGGAAATACTGGAAATCCAGCTGCTCGTATGCGGCGAAGTCCTGCCCGGCCTGTGGAATGACGACCTTCAGCTCGTTGCCCTTCCTGACCACCAGCTCGGAGCCCATCTTGGGGCTCACGCAAACCCAGTCGATGCCCTGTGGAACCTCGATCGTGCCATTGGTTTCGATCGCGATCTCGAAGCCCTGCGCGTGCAATGCGTCGATCAGCGGCGCATCGAGCTGCAGCAGCGGCTCGCCGCCCGTGCATACCACCAGCGGCTTGCCGCCGGCGCCCTGCGGCCATTCGGAAGCGACCGTGGCGGCCAGTTCCCCGGCCGTGCGGTACTTGCCGCCGAGCGTGCCGTCGGTGCCGACGAAGTCCGTGTCGCAGAACTGGCATACCGCCGTGGCCCGGTCCTCTTCCCGCCCGCTCCACAGGTTACAGCCGGCAAAGCGGCAGAACACCGCGGCACGGCCGGCGTTGGCGCCTTCGCCCTGCAGCGTATAGAAGATTTCCTTGACGGCGTAAGTCATGCTTTGCGGCGCGCTCCGGTCAGGAACGCAATGGTTTCAGCGGCCAATGGCGGCCGGTCTTTCATGGGTCGGGAGAGCGAGGCCAGGACTCCGTATCAGAGATGGCTTGAGGCAAGGCGCCCTCCGGCAGTGCATCGGAGCGGTGGTCCGCATGGCCTCTCGCAGGCTGTATCCGGCAGCGGCCAGACAACACGGAAGTATACCAGACGCGTCAGGGTTTTCGCTGATATGGCGACCAGACGGCACGTGACGCAAGGGCAGGCATCTTCACCCCGACGTCCCCCGGGACACCGGACTGCTTCAT
Organism: Cupriavidus sp. 22TCCZM01-5; assembly: GCF_057798915.1. NCBI lineage: Bacteria > Pseudomonadati > Pseudomonadota > Betaproteobacteria > Burkholderiales > Burkholderiaceae > Cupriavidus > Cupriavidus sp. 22TCCZM01-5. The sequence goes on along the minus strand of NZ_JBYOJR010000012.1, from coordinate 139,898 downwards.
AACGGCCGGCCCCGATATTCTTGCATTTATTTCAAATATCTTCTGTCGATCACCACGTTAATCCGCAAAGGTAATGCAGGCACACTGCCGCCATCCCATCTTCTGGAGGCAGACCATGCCCATTGCCCTGTTAGCGCTGACCATCAGCGCATTCGCCATCGGCACGACGGAATTCGTGATCGTCGGGCTGATCCCGACCATCGCCACCGACCTGCACATCAGCGTGCCATCGGCCGGCATGCTGGTCAGCCTGTACGCCCTCGGCGTGGCGGTCGGCGCACCCGTGCTCACGGCACTGACCGGCCGCCTGCCGCGCAAGGCGCTGTTGCTGTCGCTGATGGCGCTCTTCACGCTTGGCAACCTGCTCGCCTGGAAGGCGCCGGGCTATGAATCGCTGGTCGTGGCGCGCATCCTGACCGGCCTGGCCCACGGCGTGTTCTTCTCGATCGGCTCGACCATCGCTACCGGCCTGGTGCCGAAGGAAAAGGCGGCCAGCGCCATCGCCATCATGTTCACCGGCCTGACGGTTGCACTGGTGACCGGCGTGCCGCTGGGGACGTTCATCGGCCAGCATTTCGGCTGGCGCGAGACTTTCCTGGCCGTGTCGGGGCTTGGCATGATTGCCTTTCTGGGCAGCCTGCTGTTCGTGCCGTCTTCGATCCGGCACACGCCGCCCGCGTCGCTGCTGCAGCAGGCGCGTGTGCTGGCGGAGCCCCGCTTGTTGCTGGTGTACGCTAAGACTGCGATCGGCTACGGCGGCTCGTTCATCCCGTTTACCTTCCTCGCGCCGATCCTGCAGGATGTGTCGGGCTTCAGCGCCAACGCCGTCGGACTGGTGATGCTGGTCTATGGCGTGTCCGTGGCCGTGGGCAATATCTGGGGCGGCCGCCTGGCCGATCGCCATGGCCCGATTCCCGCCCTGCGGGTGGTCTTCCTGCTGCTCGCGGCCGTGCTGTTCGTGCTGACGTTCACCGCGCCGCACCCGTGGCTGGTCGTGGCCACCGTGCTGGCCTGGGGCGCCGTCGCCTTCGGCAATGTGCCGGGCCTGCAGGTCTATGTGGTCAAGCAGGCAGAGCGCCATACGCCGAACGCGGTCGACGTGGCCTCCGGCCTGAATATCGCGGCCTTCAACCTTGGCATTGCCGGGGCGGCCTGGGCCGGCGGCCTGATCGTCACGCACCTGGGCCTGATGCATACGCCCTGGATCGGTGCGCTCGTCGTGCTGGTGGCGCTGGCCCTGACGGAACTGAGCGGCCGGCTGGACCGCGCCGCCGGCTTCGATGCACGCGGCACGCTGCCCGCCGGCGCCGCGATGCACTGAGCCCCTGCCCCGGCCGGGGCAGGGATAGCGCCTCAGCGCGTGCCGAGGTAATCCATCTTGCCGATCTGCACCCCCTTGTGGCGCAGGATGTCGTAGGCGGTGGTGATGTGGAAGTAGAAGTTCGGCAGCGCAAAGCCCAGCAGGTAGCTCTTGCCGTCGAAGGTCACCGTGCCCTGCCGCAGTTTCAGCTCGATGACCCTCGATTCGCTGCCGTCGAGCTGTTCGGGACGGATCGACTTCAGGAAGCCCACTGTCTTCGCGATACGCTCTTGCAGTTCAGGAAACGTCGCCTCCGTATCGGCATAGGACGGCACGTCGATACCCGCGAGCCGCGCCGCGCAGCCCTTCGCGGCATCACTGGCACGCTGCACCTGGGCCGACAGCGGGTCCATGTCGGCGATCAGGCGCGTCTGGATCAGGTCGGCCGGGTCCAGGCCTTGCGCCTGCGCATGCGCCGCCCCTTTTTCCAGGATGGCGGAAAGGTTGGTCAGGGCGCGGATGAACGCGGGAATCGATACGTCATACATCGAGAGGGCCATATGGTCTCCTGGCATGGGTCGTGTCTGGTTTCGGTATGCGGCGGTCCTGCACCGCCTGCGGCAGCATAAATCGAATCGGCACGTCATGCAGGCGGTCCAATGCGCCGGCCCACCGCATCGTGCTTTAAGATATCCGGCTACCGCCCCCGCACGGGACCTCCCCCCGCCGCCGATGAACGCGCCCTTCCCGATCCGCACCGAGTGCCCGCCCGGCGCCTGCACCTGCCGCAGGGAAGCATTGCTGGCCGATCCGAACGCCGATATCCGCGTCCTGCGCCTGACTCGCGACGAAGAAAAACGGCTCGTGGCCCGCCTGGAAACCGTGACGAGCCTGGCGGACCTGCGGCATGTGGGTGACCGCCTGCGGGCGCAACTGGGCATCGTCCTGACCATCACGCCGAGCGCGAACGGCGTGCGCACGCTGCGGGGCATCAACATCCAGCTGGAAGACCAGCCCGGACTATGCCGCAAGACGAAGCAGGCGATTCCCGCAGCAGTCCGGCGGGCAATGGAAGCTACGCCGGAGATTGCCTATGCGCTGCTGGATGAGCAGGACTTGTTGGGTGGAGGCGGACTGGCGGGTTGAAGGGCAAAGCTCGCGCGATTTCCCGTCAGGCCACCCTGGCGCCTGCGCCGGCACCCTCGAATCATCCGGCTTGAACCGCTCGCAACGGCGCTTCAGCCAGGTTCAGTTCATGGACCAGGCTGATGAGAGCGCGCAACCGCGCAGGCACGAAACGATGACCTGAGTAGTAGAGCCTCAGCCCGCCAAACGACGGGCACCACGGCGTCAGCACGGGCACCAGGGCGCCGGTCTTCAGCTCTTCCTCGATGAACCATTCGGAGATGAAGCCGATGCCCAGCCCGAGCAGTACCGCCTGCTTGATGGCCGGCATCTCATTGAGCGCGAAGCGCACCGGCACATCCATCCGCAGCTTCTGGCCCTTGCGCTCCAGTTCCCACTGATAGATGCCGCCGTGGGCCATGCGCATGCCGATACTCTGGTGCCTGAGCAGGTCGCGCGGATGCCTGGGCGTGCCGTGGCGCTTCAGGTACTCGGGGGTTGCCACCACGAGCATGCGGATGTCGCGCGAGAGCGGCACGGCGATCATGTCCTGGGGCACGGACTCGGCCAGGCGGATACCGGCGTCGAATCCCTCGGCCACCACATCGATCATGCGCGATTCGCTCACGATATCGATCTGCACCTCGGGATAGCGCTGCGCATACACGTTGAAAAGCGGCTCCAGCAGCAGGTATGCCACGCCCTGCGGTGCATTGATGCGCAGCGTGCCGCTGGGCACGTCGGGGCCCGTAGCGGCCTCTTCGCCCGCGCTCTTGATTTCCGCCAATGCGGGACCGATGCGCTCCACATAGCGTTGGCCCGCGTCAGTGAGGGCAACGCTGCGCGTCGATCGATTGAAGAGACGCACCCTCAGGCGTGCCTCCAGTCCGGCCACTGCGCTGCTCACGGCCGTGGTGGACATGCCCAGTTCCTGCGCCGCGCCGCGAAAGCTGTTGCGGCGCGCGATGGCCAGAACGACTTCCAGCTCGGTCATTCCTGTTCGGTGCATGGATTGTCCTGAAATCAGGGATACATCATCAGCAACAAGACGGCTTATCAGAACAATAAACCATACCTAGACTTCGTTGCATCCCTTCCTGGCAGGAGCCGCCATGCAACGCATTGAACACATCTATATCAACGGCGAATTCGTCACGCCACACGGCGACGAATGGTTCGATCTCCACGACCCGAGCACCGAGGAAGTCATCGGTCAGGTGCGGCTGGGCGATGCGCAGGACGCGCGGCGCGCCATCGCGGCGGCCCAGGCTGCGTTCCCCGCCTGGTCACGCACCACACGCGAGGAGCGCATTGCGGCCCTGCAGCGCATGCACACGGCCGTGGCGGCGCGCGAGGATGAACTGATGGAAGCCATCCTTAGGGAGTACGGCGCGCCGTTAGTGCGCGGGCGCTGGATGGCGACGTATCCGGCCGATGTCATTGCCCAGGCGATCGATGCACTGGAGTCCTTCGTGTTCGAGGAACAAGCCGGCGCGGCCAGGGTGATCCAGACGCCGGTGGGGGTCGCGGGTCTGATTACGCCCTGGAACAGCAATGCGGGCTTTATCTGCAACAAGCTGGCTACCGCGCTGGCGGCGGGTTGCACCGCCGTCATCAAGCCCAGCGAGATGAGCGCAATGCAGACGCAGATCGTTGCCCAGGCGCTGCACGAAGCCGGTCTTCCACCCGGGGTGTTCAACATCGTCAATGGCCGCGGCGATGTCGTCGGCGAAGAGATCGCGCGCAACCCCGGCGTCGCCAAGATCTCGTTCACGGGCTCGTCCGCAGTGGGTCAGCATCTGGTCACCACTGGAGCAGCCACGATGAAGCGCGTGACGCTGGAGCTGGGCGGCAAGTCGCCCACGGTGGTACTGGAGGACGCGGACTTTGCCGCCATCATGCCGCTGGTGCTGCAGGCCGGCTTCCTCAACAGCGGCCAGGCCTGCATTGCGGGAACGCGCATCCTCGTGCCGCGCAGTCGCCTGGCCGAATTCGAGCAAATCGCGAAAGCGGCAGTCTCGCATATTCGATCCGGCGACCCGCGCAATGCCGACACCGATATCGGCCCGATGGTGAGCCGGAAGCAATGGGAGCGGGTGCAGAACTACATCCGCATCGGACAGGAGGAAGGCGCGACGCTGCTGGCAGGAGGTGAAGGCCGGCCCGATGGCTTGCGCGCCGGCTGGTTCGTGAAGCCCACCCTCTTTACCCATGCCAACAACCAGATGCGCATTGCGCGCGAGGAAATCTTCGGCCCCGTGCTGACCATCATCCCCTACGAGGATGAAGCCGACGCGATCGCCATTGCCAACGACACGCGCTACGGCCTGAGCGCCCTGGTGCTGGGCAAGAACCCGGAACGCTGCGAACGTGTGGCACGCCAGATCGATTCGGGCCGCGTGCTCGTCAACACCTTGGCCCACGAGCCGCGCGCACCATTCGGAGGCTTCAAGCATTCGGGGCTCGGGCGCGAAATGGGTCGCTGGGGCATGAGCGCGTACCTGGAGCCCAAGACCTTGTTGACGAGCGCAAGCTGAGCTTTATGACGGTCTTCGCCTGATGCGTTCGCATGCCGTCGCGTATGTCTTGCCGACGGCCTGACAACGAGGCTTTTTGGGGCCTTTACACCGGGCGCAGGCAGTGCCGCGCCCGGATTTCCTCTTCATCGGCCCATGGGTGCTACACCCATCCGTGACGTGATCGTGCTTCTCAAGACGCTGAACGACGGCTACAAGCCGTAGCCCTCTAACCTGGCTTCCGGTCAATGCCCTGTTGCGTGATCAGACCTTCTTGCCCAACCGCCCAGGCTCCCATTGTGCGCAACATATTTGCGCATTGCCACAAACAAAAAACAATCTGTCGGCAAGAATGTCCTTGACAGAGGCGCTATAACTAGGGTTTTCCATAATCTTCTTCTGGAAAAACTTCCACTTGCACTTGGACGATACCCTGCTAATATACGTCAACATATTTACTTATATAAACGGTTCTTGAGACGTATGTTGCTCAAACCAGGGCCATCACAAGCGATAGGAGGCACGATGCAGCGATTCGAAGGCAAAACGGTAGTCATCACGGGCGGTGGCGGCGGAATTGGCGGGGCGACTTGCCGCCGCTTCGGCAAGGAAGGCGCGCGCGTCGCGGTGTTCGACCTGAATCTGGAGGCGGCGGAAAAAGTGGCCGCCGAGATCCGGGCCGACGGCGGCCTGGCCGAGGCGTTCCCCTGCGACATCACGGACCGTGCCGCCGTGGATGCCGCCGTCTCCGCGGCCGAGTCGAAGCTCGGGCCGATCGACGTGCTGGTCAACAACGCCGGCTGGGATGTGTTCAAGCCATTCACCAAGACCGAGCCGGCGCAATGGGACAAGCTCATTGCGATCAACCTGACCGGGGCACTGCATATGCATCATGCCGTACTGCCCGGCATGTCGGCACGCAAACAGGGCCGCATCATCAATGTTGCCTCGGACGCCGCACGGGTCGGCTCTTCTGGCGAGGCAGTCTATGCCGCCTGCAAGGGCGGTCTGGTGTCGTTCTCCAAGACCATCGCCCGTGAGCATGCCCGCCACGGGATCACCGTCAACGTGGTCTGCCCGGGCCCGACCGATACGGCGCTGTTTGCCGAATACAAGGAAGGCGCAGGCAACCCCGAGAAATTGATGGAAGCGTTCACCCGTTCCATTCCTCTGGGCCGTATCGGCCAGCCGGATGACCTGCCTGGGGCCGTGCTGTTCTTCGCGAGCGATGACGCCGCCTATGTGACAGGCCAGGTACTGAGCGTGTCGGGCGGCCTGACGATGAACGGCTGATCCCGGCAAACCCAAGAGGAGACTGAGAAATGACCTTCGAAGACATTCTGTACGAGAACCGCAACGGCGTGGCCTGGATCACCATCAACCGCCCGGACAAGATGAACTCGTTCCGCGGCCAGACCTGCGATGAGCTGATCAAGGCCCTGAACAAGGCCGGCTATGACAAGAGCGTAGGCGCCATCGTGCTGGCCGGTGCCGGCGACCGCGCCTTCTGCACTGGTGGCGACCAGTCGGCGCATGACGGCAACTACGACGGCCGCGGCACCATCGGCCTGCCGATGGAAGAACTGCACGACGCCATCCGCAACGTGCCCAAGCCCGTGATTGCGCGCGTGCAAGGCTTCGCGATCGGCGGCGGCAATGTGCTGTGCACGATCTGCGACCTGACCATCTGTTCGGAGAAGGCGATCTTCGGCCAGGTGGGCCCCAAGATGGGATCGGTCGATCCTGGCTACGGCACCGCGTTCCTCGCACGGGTCGTCGGCGAGAAGAAGGCCCGTGAAATCTGGTACATGTGCCGACGCTATTCGGGGCAGGAAGCCGTGGCGATGGGCCTGGCCAATGCATGCGTGCCGCACGACCAGCTGGACGCGGAAGTACAGAAGTGGGGCGAAGAACTCTGCGAGCGCAGCCCGACGGCACTGGCCATCGCCAAGCGCAGCTTCAATATGGACACGGCACACCAGAGCGGCATCGCCGGCATGGGCATGTACGCGCTGAAGCTGTACTACGACACCGAAGAGTCGCGCGAAGGCGTGGCCGCGCTCAAGGAAAAGCGCAAGCCGGAGTTCCGCAAGTACGCGAAGTAAGCGCGGCCACCGATCGATTCTCCTTATGTTGCATGGCGCGCACGCCGGGCGCGCCAGCCCCCCCTTTGCCCTGCTCCCCCCAGGAGACAAGCCATGAACCCCTATCTCAATGAAGACCTCGTAACCCTTGGCGACCACGCCAGGCGCTTCGCAACGGACCGCATCGCGCCCGGTTTCCAGGAGCGCGACGACACTCGCGTGCTCGACCGTGCCCTGATGCGCGAGATGGGCGAGATGGGGTTTATCGCCCCGGAATTGCCGGAGGCGTACGGCGGCCAGGGGCTGGGATGCCTTGCCGCCGGCGTTATCCACGAGGAGGTGGCCCGGGCCGACCTGAGCCTCTCCTATATCAACCTGCTGGCTTCGCTCAACGGACAGATCCTTGCGCACCACGGCAAGCCGGAGGTCGTACGCCCCTGGCTGACCCGTCTCACGCGCGGCGAAGCCTTGCTGGCCATCGCGCTGACCGAACCGCGCGGCGGCTCGGATGCCGCCAACCTGCGCCTGCGGGTCGAGCGCGTCGGCGACGAATACGTGATCAACGGAGAGAAGACCTCGATCTCCGCGGCCGACCAGGCCGATGCCACAGTGGTCTTCGGACGTACCGGGTCCGTCGAGTCCGCGGCGCACGGCGTCACGGCACTGCTCGTCCCCATGGACCTGCCCGGCATCACTACCAATCGCTTCAACTGCCATGGGCAACGGGCAATCGGCCGTGGCTCTATCTTCTTCGAGAACGTGCGCGTCCCGGTGGACCACCGGCTCGGCGAAGAGAACAAGGGCTTTGTGCAGGTGATGCAGGGCTTCGATTTCTCGCGGGCGCTGATCGGGCTCCAGGTGCTCGCCGTAGCCCGCGTGGCGCTCGAGGAAACCTGGGCCTATGCCGCGGAACGGCAGGCGTTCGGCAAACCCCTGTCCGCCTTCCAGGGCGTCTCCCATCCGCTGGCTGATTTCGACACGCAGGTCGTGGCCGCCCGGCTGCTGTGCCTGCAGGCGCTGTGGCTGAAGGATAAGGGCGCGCCGCACAGCGCCGAGGCCGCCATGTGCAAGTGGTGGGCCCCCAAACTGGCCTACGACGTCGTCCATCAATGCCTGCTTATGCACGGGCATGGCGGCTATGACCGCGGCCTGATGGAACAGCGCCTGCGCGATGTACTGGGCTTCCAGATCGGCGACGGCACCGCCCAGATCATGAAGACCATCATCGCCCGCGACCGCGCCGGCCGTGGCGCGGTACCGGCCTGATCACGCCTGTTCCTGCTTGCTTCCCATAACGAAAAAAGGAGACATGCCATGGAATTCGACGCCGTCCTGCTGGCGCCGCGCCGCGCCACAAGCATCGCCAGGGGCTACTGGCACGATCGCACGATCAACGGCGATCTGGACGCTTGCATTGCCGCCTGCCCCGACAAGCTCGCCCTGACAGCCGTTCGGGTCGAAACGGGGGAAACCCGGCGCTTCACCTACCGCGAGCTGGGGGCGATGGCCGATCGGATCGCCGTGGGCCTGGCCCGCCTGGGCGTTGGCCGCAATGACGTCGTGGCGATGCAACTGCCGAACTGGTGGCAGTTCAGCCTGCTCTACCTGGCTTGTTCGCGCATCGGTGCGGTGCTCAATCCGCTGATGCATATCTTCCGGGAGCGCGAACTCTCGTTCATGCTCAAGCATTCGGAGGCGAAAGTCCTGGTCGTGCCGAAGGTGTTCCGAGGCTTCGATCACGAGGCAATGGCTCGCTCGCTGCAACCTGGCTTGCCATCCCTGCGGCGCATCATCGTCGTGGGCGGCGGCGGTGCCGATGACTTCGATACCTTGCTCACGAGTCCCGAGTGGGAGCGCGAGCCAGACGCCAAAACCATCCTGACAAGCCACCGGCCAGGCCCCGACGACATCACGCAGCTGATCTACACCTCGGGCACGACCGGCGAGCCCAAGGGCGTGATGCACTCGGCCAACACCTTGATGGCCAACATCCTGCCGTACGCCGATCGCCTGAGGCTGGGCCAGGACGACGTCATCCTGATGGCGTCGCCCATGGCGCACCAGACCGGCTTCATGTACGGCCTGATGATGCCCATCATGCTGCGGGCCGGCGTGGTCCTGCAGGACACATGGGAGCCGAACAAGGCCATCGAACTCATCCGCGCCGAAGGCGTCAGCTTCACAATGGCCTCGACGCCGTTCCTGACTGACCTCACCAAGACCGTCCAGGAAAGCGGCGGCACGGTGCCAAGCCTGCGCACCTTCCTGTGTGCCGGGGCCCCGATCCCAGGCCCGCTGGTCGAGCAGGCACGGCGGGTACTGGGCACGAAGATCGTCTCGGCGTGGGGCATGACGGAGAACGGCGCGGTCACCCTGATCAGGCTCGATGACGACGACCAGCTCGCTTTCACCACCGATGGCTGCCCGCTCCCCGGCGTGGATTTGCAGGTCATCGATTCCGCCGGGCAGCCGTTGCCGCCCGGCGAGGTTGGCAGGCTTATGGTGCGCTCGTGTTCGAACTTCGGTGGTTACCTGAAGCGGCCGCAACTGAACGGCACGGATGCCGACGGCTGGTTCGACACCGGCGACCTGGCCAGCATGGATGCCAATGGCTACATCCGCATCAGCGGACGCAGCAAGGACGTCATCATCCGAGGTGGCGAGAACATTCCGGTGTTCGAGATCGAGGCGCTGCTCTACAAGCACCCCGCCATCGCGCAAGTCGCAATCGTCGCTTATACCGACCAGCGACTCGGCGAGCGAGCCTGCGCCGTGGTCGTGCCCAAGCCGGGCCAGCATGTCGACTTCGCCGGCATGGTGGAGTTCCTCAAGGCACAGAAGGTGGCGATCCAGTACATCCCTGAGCGGCTGGCGGTGCGCGACGCGATGCCCGCCACCCCCTCAGGAAAGATCCAGAAATTCAGGCTGCGCGAGATGCTGAGCGACGGCACGCTCTGATCAGCCGTCCATCCCGCCGCCAGGAGAGATAAGAAATGGAAGAGCAAGTGGTTCTCGTCGGGCGTACCGGGCGTGTCGGCATCGTCACGCTGAACCGGCCGCAGCAACTCAACGCCCTTAACGACGCCGTGATGGACCGGCTCGGCGCAGCATTGCTGGCGCTCGACGCGGACGAAGGCATCGGTGCGATTGTCCTGACCGGCGGTGCGAAGGCCTTCGCCGCCGGCGCCGACATCGCGGCCATGGCCGACTGGTCCTACATGGACGTTTATTGCAGCGACTTCATTACGCGCAACTGGGAGACGATCCGGCGCGTGCGCAAGCCGGTGATCGCCGCGGTAGCGGGCTTCGCGATGGGAGGCGGCTGCGAGCTTGCGCTTGCATGCGACCTGATCGTGGCCGCGCAAAGCGCGAAGTTCGCCCTCCCGGAAATCAAGCTCGCGATGCTGCCTGGCGCCGGCGGCACGCAGCGTCTGCCTCGCGCGATCGGCAAGGCCAAGGCGATGGACATGTGCCTGTCGGCGCGGCAGCTCGATGCGAGCGAGGCCGACCGTTACGGGCTGGTGTCGCGCGTTGTCGCCGACGAGCGGCTGATGGAGGAAACGCTCGCGTTGGCCACCACCATTGCCGGCTATTCCCTGCCGGCTCTGATGGCAATCAAGGAGTCGGTCAACCGGGCCTACGAGGCGTCGCTGAGTGAAGGCATCCTGTTCGAGCGCCGGCACCTGCACGTGCGCTTCGCGAGCGATGACGCGCATGAAGGCATGAATGCCTTCCTCGAAAAGAGAAAGCCGGTGTTTGGCCACCGCTAGACTCAGCCAGCTTGCCAGGTCAAGGCGTCAATGCGTTTGCTCGCCGACTGCATGGCTGGCAATGGCGGGCGCATCCTGCCACCCGCCCCCGAGCGCCAGGAACAGGTTGATCTGGTCCATCGCTACCTGCGCATCCGATGCGGCCAGCGCGGCATCGGCATTGGCCAGGGTACGATCCGCATCCAGGCTTTGCAGGTACGGCGAACGCCCCGCCTGCCACAACTGCCGGTTCTGCCGGGCGGCCTCGTTGGCCTTGTCACGCGCCGCATGCAGCGATTGATTGCGCTCGAGCTCATGCGTGTAGGCCGACAGCGCGCTCTGCGTTTCGCGCAGCGCCTTCAGCACCACCCCATCGAAGTGCGCGAGCGCGCCTTCGGCGCCAGCCTCCATGCCATGGATACGCGCACGCGTGCCGCTGGTCGGGATGGTCCACGATATCAGCGGCCCCCAACCCCAGTGGGCGGTGGGCGCCTGCCCGAGGTGGTCGAGGATACCGGTGAAGCCTGCCGAAGCGCCGATACGTATCTGCGGGTACAGGTCGGCCGTAGCCACGCCGATCTTCGCCGTCGCCGTGGCCAGCTCTCGTTCAGCCTGGCGGACATCGGGCCGGCGCTTGAGCAATGCGGCGCCATCGCCAACCGGCAATGGCTGGCGCAAGGCCGGCACGCGCTCGCACGCCACGCTGCTGAGATCAAGCGCCCCAGGCGGCTTGCCGAGCATCACGGCAAGCCGGTATGCGGCGGCTTCCCGCTCGGCGCGATATCGCGGTAGTGCCGAGCGCAGCGTATCGGCCTGTGCCTGCGCACGAAGCAAATCCGTTGGCTGGCCGCGGCCTGCATCCACGAGTTTCTGCGCCAGATGGACGCCGCGCTCCTGCAGCTCAAGCTGGTGTTCCGCGACGTGCAATTCATGCGTGGCCGTGCAACCCTGCACATAAGCGCGGACCGTTTCCGCCACGACGCCCACGCGGGCCTGGTCCAACGCCGCGTGGCTGGCCTGTGCGGCAGCGAGTGCAGCTTCGTCGGCTCGCGCAAGCTTGCCCCAGAAATCGAGCAGGTACGAAACCTCGAACCCGATGTCGCCGAAGTTCATCGCGGGGATCTTCTCTTCATGGAGCAGCGGCTCGCCGGCGATCTGCCCGCGCTGCACGCCGGCCTTGAACCTGGCTTCCGGCAGGTTTTCCGCTTCGACCTCGTGATAGACGGCGATGGCGCGCTTCAGGTTGGCCGCAGCCACGCGCAGGTCGGTGTTGGCGACCAGCGCCTGTTTCACCATCGCGTCAATCTGCGGATCGTCGTACAGACGCCACCAGTTGCCCGGAACCGCACCGATCGAGACCGCGGCATTGTCCGCGCCGGCGAAGAGGCCGCTGGCAGCCGGAGAATTCACGGCTGCGTCGTCGGGCACCTTGTGATCGGGGCCGACGGTCATGCAGGCAGCCAGCGCCAGCGGCAACATCGCCACCAGCGTGGCGCGGGAAATGCGCTTCACTGCACGGCTCCGGTGATCGACATCGACGTCTCCTTGCCGGCCCGCGCGACCTGATCACGCGGGACATCCTTGCCAGCCCCCGCGGCCGCGCCAGGCCGGCCGTCCGCGTTCTCGATCTCCCCCTTCACCGACACCGTGGCGGTACGACCTGCCACCAGCCGCACGGCCTCGGGCATCTCATCGAACTGGATCCGCACCGGGATGCGCTGGGCCAGGCGGACCCAGTTGAACGTCGGGTTCACATTTGGCAGCAGGTTCGAACCATTGCTGCGGTCCCGGTCTTCAATGCCGGCCGCGATGCTCTGCACATGGCCGTGCAGCACGCGCTGCTCGCCCATGATCCGGATATCGACCGGGCTCCCGATATGGATGCCTTGCAACTTGGTTTCCTCGAAATAGCCTTCCACGTGGAAGGACTTCGAATCGACCATCGACAGCACCGGCTTGCCGGTCACGACATAGTCGCCCAGCCGCGGCAGCCGGTCATTGACGTAGCCTTCGACCGGGCTCACCACACGCGTGCGTGCCAGGTTCAGCCTTGCCACGTCGACGGCGGCTTCGGCCTGCGCAAGCTGGGCTTCGCCCTGCTGCACCTTGGCGAGGCCTTCTTCGACGATCTCCTTCGATACCACTTCAGAGAGCGCCTGGCTGCGCGAGGCCTCGCGCCGCGCCTGTGCAAGATTTGCACGTACCGCCGCCGCGGTCGCCTCCGCCTGGCGCAGCGCCAGCGCATAGCGTTCGCGATCGATCTCGAACAGGACATCGCCCGCCTTCACATGCTCGTTGTCCTTGACCGCGATGCGGGTGACGAGTCCCGAAACATCCGGTGCCACCTGCACCACGTCGGCACGGATATGCCCATCGCGGGTCCATGGCGCCACCGTGTAATAGTCCCAAAGGTGCTTGACGACGACAGCGCCCACGGCTGTGACGGCCAGTGTCAGCAGGACCGGCCCAAGAGAAGAAAGTTTGAATTTCATGACTGCAGCCAAGGCACGATGCCAACCACCCCACCGAGGACGATTGCGTAAAGCGCCAGATTGAAGAGGGAACGATGCCAGACGTGCCGGTAGAAGCCCACCCGCACCAGTACGGCACGCGCGGCGCTCGTGAGGAGGAAGGCGGCGAGCATCCAGACCAGCAGGCTGGGAATGAATACGCCATAGATGCTGATTTCACCGGGCATCAAGCTTCTCCGGAAATGGATTCCGGCAGCGCCGGAGGAAACAGGGCCACCTGCATTTCGACAAGCGCGGCCAGCGCGATGCGCGAGTGAACCTTCTGCTGCGCATTGGCCAGGCGCTTGCGCAACGCCAGCGGTGGTGCGTCGAGCTTGCCGTCAAGGCGTGCCTTGTAGTAGGTGGAGATGCTGCGCAGTACACGTCTGACCGCATGCTGCTCCTCTGGCTGCATGTCTGCCATCTCCCGCTGCAGGGCCAGCGTAGTCAGTTCCACACGCACTTCGCTGAAGCCGTCGTCCGAAACCTCGCTTTCAGTTGCCGCCAGCCGCGGCACCAGCTGCGCCAGGCGGTCCAGCATGCGGGCGCGCAAACGGGCATGGGATTCGGCCCGCGTGCCCATTGCGTTCTCGGCGATATCGCCCCAGCCGGCACGCACGAGGCGCCGCGTGGCAGCGCGCGTACCGAACGGGCGCACGACAAGCGTCCAGGCCAGCGCAAACGCGATGCCCGCGATGCCGGCCACGTTGCTGTTGAAGAACGACTGGAAGTTGGCACTGTAGGCGCCCTGGATGCCGATGTCGTTGGCTGTGACCACGGCCAGCGGCATGCCGATCATGGCCAGGCGCGGCTGGGCAACCAGGAGCCCGATAATCAGGTATGGCACCGCGAACATCAGCACCAGCATCTCGAAGTCATGCGCGGTCGGCAACGCCGCGAACAGCATCACAAGCGAGATCAACAGGCAGACCACGTTCCAGTGGAAGAACGACCGGATCATGGGCGCGGGCTCGTCGAGCGCTGCGAAGAAGCAGCACGAGATCGCGCCAAGCGCCACCGCGCCGGCCCCATCGGCCCAGCCCATCTGGATCCACAACATGCCCATCGCGAAGATCGCAAGCGCCACTGTGACGGTCGAGAACAGCAGCATGCCGTGGTCATAATGGCGTGCACGGCCTACGTCCCAGCGCACGAACCTGGGCGCCCATTTGCCGGCGATGTGCTTCTCGCCCAGGCGACAGCACAGCGTCATGCAGTCTTCCCAGAGCGCAGCCAACTGGTGCAGCCGGTCTTCTGCGGCTGCGGCGAGCGCAGCATCACGGCCCGGATCCGGCAGCACCGGACTGTGAGCGAGGGGCGATGCCTCTGCCCTGCCACGTTCGATCCAGTCCTTCAGCGCGCGCATCCGCAAGGCTAGCGGCGCCGGAACGCCGCCGGCACCCCGCATCGCTTCGATGATCGACGCAAGCGACGACAGCACCGGCAGCAGCATCGTCATCCGCCCGCGCAGTTCACGAGCGGCACGCACGTGCGCGGCGCTCTCGGCGTCATAGCTCAGCTGGCTGATCAACTGGTCCAACGCCAGGATGTCCGCGGCCAGGCGATGCCGGCTGTGATGACGGGTCACCTGCGCGCCGGGGCCTGGCGACAGCATGTCGCTGGCCCACAGCGCAGCATCGGCCATCCACTGCCGCGATTTGTTGCGCAACACGCCGGCCACGCTGGCCGGCATGATCACGGCACCCACTACGCTGGCGCAGAGAATTCCGAGACAGATTTCTTCGGAACGGGCCACGGCCAGGTCGAAGATGCCAACGGGATTGTCGACGGAAGGCAACGCCACCAGCGGCAGGGTATAGGCTGCCAGCATGAACAAATAGCTGCGCGGCGTACGGTGCAGCAAGGCCACATAGAGCAGGCAAGCCACCCAGATGGCCACGGCCGCAATCAGCAGCGGCGGGGAACTGACCAGCGGCGGCACCATCGCCACGCCAGCCGCCGCGCCCAGCAGCGTGCCGAGCACGCGGTACAGCGCCTTCGAGCGCGTCGCACCGGTGAGCGGATGCGCCACGATGTAAACGGAGCCCATCGCCCAGTACGGACGCGGCAAACCAAGGTACATCGCAATCCACAACGCCAGCATCGCGGCAATGAAGGCCTTGAAGGAAAAAATCCAGTCTCGTGAGGATGGCCAGCTGCCCATGTTCATCACAACGCCCTACTCCCTGGTAATAAGGGTGCCTTCAACGCCCATATAGCTTGATTGATCACCCAACCTTCGCGTGGGCCGCGGCAATGGCTCGCGCGCACGCAAGCTCTGCGGCGAAACGGAAGCGTCAGCAACAGGAGCGCGTTGCATCGGCGGCAGCGCAGTGTGGCGATGGCATGCAGGGGGTGCTGCACTTTGATGCCTAGGACAGGGCAAACGCCAAGGTGGAAGCTGCTTGGCGAGTGGAGGGGGTGGAACAAGGTTCAGGACACTGGGAAAGATGGCGGAGTCTATCTGAGACTGAGCATGAGAAAAACTTCTCCAGGACGACAAACTGTTCCGCCTGACAGACAATGGCCGGCATCGCAAGCTGGAGACTGTGCCAAGTTCTCTTGTCCGGATTGGCGTCTCGTTCTTGGCAGGCGCCGCCCCCGCCGGCTACGCCGGCGAAACAGCAGCGCCTGCCAAGCACGACAACCCCATCATTGCCCGTTCCCCGTATTCCGGCGAAGAACCAGAAAAAAGGCCAGCATAGCTGCCGGCCAACGTCCTTGAACCCAGTGACAAGCCAAGGTCGATATGAATCTCTTTCGTGCACGCGCTGATGCGCGTGCTCAAGCTATATCAGAACCGGTGGCGAACGCCAATCATCGCGCCGGTCTGGTTCTGTCCTGGCAGCGTATTCGCGGTACCGGTTACGCCGTAGGTTGCATTGCCTTTGTTGCTCACATAGCCGAGCAGCAGGTACGCGTCGGTGCGCTTGGAGAAGGCATAGTCCGCGTTCAGCACGAACATCCACGAATCCTTGCTGTCAGTGCGGGCGTCCGTATAGTAGGCCGCGCCGGTCAGCGTGAAGGCCGGCGTGAACCTGTAGTTCGCGCCAAGCCAGTACAGGTTATCGTGACGCGCCGTACCCGTGGTGACCTCGTCGCGCATCCAGCGGTAGCCAGCGAATACCTTGGCATCGCCGAAGGCATACGAACTGCCGATCGCGGCGCGCTTGGCGGTCAGGTCCGCTGAAGCCAGGGTGCTGCCCTGGAACTGGTCATAGGCAACGCCCACCGAGAACGGGCCGTTCGCGTAGGCCAGACCGCCGCCAAAGTTGGTACCGACCTTGAAGTGGCCTGGCACTTCACCTCCCAGGCCAGTGTTCACGTCACGGCCGAAGCTGTAGAAGCCAGTTGCCGTCAGGCCACCGAACTTGCCCGTGTACTTGATGGCATTATCGGCGCGGCCGTTGAACTGATTGTCCACAGAGTTCAGCGAATAGATCGGGCCGACTGCCATCGGATCATAGGCCCCGAACAGGTCGTACAGCGAGTTCTGCTGACGGCCCAGGGTCACGGCGCCGAAATCGCCCTGCAGGCCAACATAGGCCTGGCGACCAAACAGCCGGCCACCCTGGGCGGACTTGCCGGTGTCGATATCAAAACCGCTTTCCAGTACGAAGATGCCCTTCAGGTTGTTGCCGAGGTCCTCCACGCCGCGCAGACCCCAACGCGAGCCGGACAGGCCGCCCGATGTCACACCAGTGACTGAGCCACTGCCGTTGGCGCCACCATTGACATGATTTTGGAAACTGATGCCGGCATCGGCGATGCCATAGAGCGTCACGTTGGACGACTGGGCAAAGGCGGCGCCCGACGTGGCGCAGGCAGCGAATGTCACTGCGAGGAGAGCATTTTTCATTGTTGAATCGGAAGACTGTTTGAACGAGTTGGTTCCCTGCCGTCAGTCCACATTAAGGCCGGCCGCCGAACCAAGCGGCCCTTCCTGACGCGTCGGGGATATTAGGGCGCTCATATGACAGCTTGCGTAAGCAATGACTTGATTCATGGAAACATTGTTCGCCACGGCGAACAATGGACTGGCGGAAAGAAATGGACCCGGTCGATGAGATGGCCACATACCTACCATCGCGCTCTGCGAGCTTGTAAGGGGTCGCGCATGGGCTGACTACCGGCGCTCCAGGCTCGGCAAAACCGCAATGGCTCGTGAATGAATTCCCTCTGCGCCAGTGGCAGAGGGTTGCCAACTTAGCTGCCAGACCGCCGGACGAATCGGAAACCGGCCATCGGCAACCTTCACTTCAGTTGGATTGGATACCGGCGCGCTGCGCAATCGCCCGCATGCGCGGCAGCTCCGCGTCGATCATGGCGCTGACCCGCTCGGGTGTTGCATAGGCCGGCTCGAGCCCGTTGGCGAGCAGTTTCTTCTGGATCTCCGGATCCCTGGCGACCTCGGCAATTGCCTTGTCCAGGCGGGCGCGCACCTCCGCCGGCAGCCCTCGTGGCGCCGCGAGGGCTACCCAGGCATCGGCATCGAAGCCGGGAAAGCCGGACTCCGCGACGGTTGGCACATCGGGCAACGCGGTTGCGCGCGTGGCGCCAGTCACGGCAATCGGCTTGATCTTGCCGCTGCGGATATGCGGCAGCGAAGCGGCAACGGTGTCCACAGAAAACGGGATCTGGCCGCCGATCAGGTCAGCAACGGCTGGCGCGCTCCCCTTGTAAGGGATGTGCTGCAGCTTCATGCCAGTGGCTTCGAGCAGCATCTCGCCAGCGAAATGCCCCGTGGTGCCGGTGCCGAATGAACCATAGGCGTACTTGTCCGGCGCGGCCTTGGTCAGCGACACCATGTCCTTCAGGCTGTTTGCCGGCACGTTGCGATTGGCCAGTACGACCAACGGCACGCGCGCCACCAGGCCGACCGGCTCGAAGCTCTTGACCGGGTCATAGGGCAAGCTAGCGTTGATGGCGGGATTGACCGTGAACGTCGAGCCCGAGCTGATGAACAGCGTGTAGCCGTTGGGCGCGGCCTTGGCCACGTAGCTGGCGCCCACGATAGTGCCGGCGCCGGCGCGGTTCTCGATCACCACGGGCTGGCCGAGCCGGTCGCCCAGCGCCTTGCCGACCATGCGGCCGATGATGTCCACTGCGCCTCCCGCGGGAAACGGCACCACCAGCACCAGCGGTTTGGCAGGATAGCCTTCGGCCCGGGCGTGTGTGCCGGCCACGGCCAGCCCCAACAACGCGAGCGCCTGTAGTCCCCAGGCCGCAAAGCGTGGAATTCCCTTCATTTGCTGTACCTCCGATCGCTTGATGTGATCCGGGCCAACTCATGGTGCGGCCCGGGACGCTGTCCCCTCCCGGTTGAAGCCTGCCCCTTATCGCGTGTCAGGTCGGCGGCTGCGCAGAGCCGGTTGCAGGCGGCGCTGCGCGGCCGGAATCGGTCAGCCGTTGCGGAAGAGGAAGCTGTAGGCATTCAGCGCGGGGGCCCCGCCGAGGTGGGCGTACAGCACCCTGGAGCCTTCGGGGAATTCGCCGCGGCGCACGAGGTCGATCATGCCCTGCATCGATTTGCCCTCGTAGACCGGGTCGGTCATCACACCTTCGTACTTGGCACAGAGGCGGATGGCCTCCAGCGTGCCCTCGGACGGCAGGCCGTATTCAGGCCCGCCATAGCGCGTGTCGAGCACCACGTCGGCGTCCGTGATGTCGCGGCCCAGGTCGACCAGCTCGGCGGTATGGCGCGCGATGCGCAGGATCTGCGCGCGGGTCTGTTCAGGCTTGGCCGATGCGTCGATGCCGATGACGCGATCGGCACGGCCGTCGGCGGCGAAGCCCACCACCATACCGGCCTGGGTGCTGCCCGTGACGGAGCACACCACGATGTAATCGAACTTGAAGCCCAGTTCCGCCTCCTGCGCCCTCACCTCCTCGGCAAAGCCGACAAATCCAAGGCCTCCCAGAGGATGTTCGGAACAGCCCGCTGGAATCGGGTAGGGTTTCCCGCCAGCCTGGCGCACGCTTTCCATCGCGTCTTCCCAACTCTTGCGGATACCAATGTCAAAGCCGTCGCTGACCAGCCTCACGTCGGCGCCCATCATGCGCGACATCTGGATATTGCCGACGCGGTCATAGACGGCATCGGAGTAGTTGACCCAGTTTTCCTGGACCAGTACGCACTTCATACCCAGGTGGGCCGCCACCGCGGCCACCTGGCGGGTCTGGTTGGACTGGATGCCACCGATCGAAACCAGCGTGTCGCAGCCCTGCTCCAGCGCATCGGGAATCAGGTATTCCAGCTTGCGGGTCTTGTTGCCACCGAAGGCCAGGCCGCTGTTGCAGTCTTCGCGCTTGGCATACAGCTCGACCTTGCCGCCCAGATGCGCGCTCAGGCGCTTGAGGGGCTGGATGGGCGTGGGACCGAAGGTCAGCGGGTAACGGGGAAAGCGCTTGAGATTCATGCTGGCAACTCCTGGGTTGAAGGCGGGTATCCAGGCATCGAGGCTCGCGAAGAACATGGGCATGCCGGGCTCCGTGGCTTGATGCTGACGGCTTCATCCTAGGGAAAAATGCGCGAAACATGCTTGCAAAGATTGCGATTTTTGCGCACGATAAAAAGGTTAATCGAGTCGATTTGATGTCAGAATTTTTTGATTAAGGCGATGAACGAAACAACATTTCGCACCAAAACCGAGCAGCCCGGGCCCCTGATGGATGCCCTCGATCGCACCGACAAGGGGATCCTCCGTGCCTTGCAACAGGACGCGTCGATCTCCAACGTGGCGTTGGCGGCCAAGGTGAATCTGAGCCCGCCGGCGTGTCTGCGCCGCGTCGAGCGCCTGAAGGAAATGGGACTGATTCGGGGAATCGTGGCACTGCTGAACCCTGCACCGCTGGAGGCCGGGATGCTGGTGCTGATCGGCGTGGTGCTGGACCGCTCCACGCCGGAGTCCTTCGCCCAGTTCGAGCAGGCCGCGCAGAAAGTCTCGGGCTGCATGGAATGTCACGTGGTGACGGGCGAATTCGACTACTTCATGATGGTGCGCACGAAGGACAGCGAGAGCTTTAACCGGCTGCATGCCGAACAGCTGCTGTACCTGCCGGGCGTGCGCCAGATCCGCTCCTTCATGGTGCTCAAGCAGGTGCTGTCGACCACCCAGATCCCGATCTGAGCCGCAAGGTTCGGCATGCCCGTTGATGTCGCGCCGGCGGGAAAGCTGGCTCCGTGGGCAGCCGGCGCGATGACTCTTTCAGGTGCAGCGTCAAACTGCCGATACGCCACCCGCTTGTGTGGTCTCGCAGAAAGTGGGCGGGGCGGTCACGATGGAGCGAAGCGCGGGCACGGCCGGCGCGATGGCATCGAGGTCAGGAATGGGACGGCGCAATGCGGATGAGGCGGCAAACGCTGTCTCCATCGCCTGCGCCACGCCGAGCGTCTCGGCATCGCCCCGGAAGCGGCCGGTCACCTGCAGGCCGAATGGCATGCCTTGCTCGTCAACACCGCACGGCAATGAAATCGCCGGGTGCGTAGTCAGGGTGACGACATAGGTCAGTGCCAGCCAGCGGTAATAGTTCTCCTGCTTCTCGCCATTGATGGTATCCGCGTACAGGCGGGTCCACGGAAATGGAGAGACTGGCGTTGTCGGCGACAGGATCACGTCATAGTCCTGGAAGGCCTGCTGGAGGCGTTGCAGGATCCGGGTCTGCTCTGCCTGGGCCCAGGAGCTGTCGACGAGCGACAAGCGGGCGCCAATCTCGTAGTTGGCGCGGGTATTGGGCCCGAGGCTGTCGGGATCGCGCTGGTAGGCTTCATGCAGGCTGGCGACGAAGCTCTCGGCGCGCAGCACGTCAAAGCATCGGTGTATATCGCCCAGCTCGAACCTGACCTCATCGCAGGACTTGAAGAGGTGGCGCATCGCGGCGATCCTTGCCCGAAAGACGCGGCGGATGCCGTCATCAACGCTGCAGCTGCCGAAATCCTCCGTCCAGCCTACGCGCAAGTTGGACAGGTCAACGTGCGGTGGCGACAGGAAGGCGGCCGGATCGAGTTCGTAGCTCAGCGGATCAGTGACCGAAGCGCCCGCAGACGCTGCCAGTTGCAGGCAGGTATCGGCGACCGTGCGGCCCATCGGGCCGACCACCGAGATCGGGGTCCAGCCCAGCAGTTTGCGCGAGTTCGGCACGACCCCCGGCGAGGGCCGAAAACCGACCACGCCACACTTGGCCGCCGGGATGCGCAGCGATCCCCCCGTATCAGAGCCCGTGCAAACCGGCAGGAAATTGGCGGCCAGCGCAGCGGCCGAGCCGCCCGAGGAACCGCCAGCGTTCAGGTTCGGATCGAAAGGGTTGCCGGTGGCCCCCCACACCGCATTGCGCGAGTTCGCACCAGCACCCATTTCCGGGATATTGGTCTTGCCGACGACGATGGCGCCGGCCGCCCGCAGGCGCGCCACCAGGACATTGTCCTGGCTGGGCACGTTGCCCCGGTACAGCGGCGAACCATAGGTGGTGAGCAGCCCGGCGGTTGCCTCCAGGTCCTTGACGCCCAGCGGCAGCCCGTGCAGAAGGCCCAGGGGCTCGCCGCGCATGACTGCCTGCTCGGCCGCCCTCGCCTCCTTGCGCGCACGCGCGTAGCAGGTCGCGGTGACCGCGTTGATGAGCGGGTTGTAGGTCTCGATGCGGGCGATGCACGCCTCCAGCAGTTCGACCGGGGAGATATCTCTGGTGCCGATCAGCCGGCGCAGTTCGACGGCGGACGCCGAAGTCAGTTGGTCCTGCGAAGACATGGAACGATGATCTCCTTGAGTGGCCCGGCGCTAGCGCCGACGGCCCGGATTGAATGGCAGGAATTTGCGCGGGCTCAGTCGAGCTTGATATTGGCGCGCTGGGCAACCGCACGCATTTGCGGTATCTCTTTCTCGATCATGTCGCTGACCTGCCTGCCCGGCGCGTAGTGCGGCTCGATGCCGTTATCGTTCAGCTTGCGTTGCGTATCCGGGTCCGCGACGACGTCGGCGAGCGCTTTCTCCAGCCTGGCGTGGACCTCCGGCGGCAAGCCACGCGGTGCCACCAGCGCGATCCACGTGCTGGTGTCCATGCCGGGATAACCGCTCTCGGCCACGGTCGGCACATTGGGCAGCAGCGCCGAGCGCTTGGCCGTGGTGACGGCGATGGCCTTGATCTTGCCGGCCTTCACTTGTGGCAGGGCCGCGGCCACGGTATCGATGCTGAAGGGGATCTGGCCGCCAATCAGGTCCGCCATGGCAGGCGAACTGCCTTTGTAGGGCACATGCAGCAACTTGGTACCGGTCAGGCTGAGCAGTGCCTCGCCGGCAAAGTGCGCGGTGGTCCCGGCGCCGAAAGAGCCATAGGAGTACTTGCCGGGCTGGGCCCTGGCGGCGGCGACGAACTCCTTCAGGTTGTTGACGGGCACGCTGCGGTTGGCCAGCAGGATCAGGCCGGTGGATCCGATCAGGCCAATCGGCTCGAAGTTCTTTTGCGGATCGTAGGGCAGCCGCGGATAGATGGCGGGGTTGACGGTGAAGGTCGTGCCTGACGTTGCCAGCAGGGTGTGGCCGTCGGCCGCCGACTTCGCGACATAGCTCGCGCCGACGATCGTGCCGGCGCCGGGGCGGTTGTCGACCACTACAGTCTGGCCGAGTCGCTCACCGAGCTTCTGGCCGATGATGCGGCCGACCACATCGGTGGCGCCGCCCGGCGGATACGGCAGCACGAGCTGGACCGGCTTGGACGGGTAATTGCCCTGCGCGCCTGCCGGGGCGGGCGCCAGGCCAGTCCCGATGGCGAGCCCGCAGACGGTCAGCGCAGAAAGAGCGTGGTGGACAGGGGATCGCATCGTTTTGCTCCAGCAGGGTTAGGAACCGACACAGGCGACGGCGGCGCGCCGCGTGTCACTATCCTACGATCTCATCAGTCCGAACCCGTGGCAATGTTTCGAATATTTGATTGCCGATTCGGCAATCCATAGAATTGAACTTGTCCACTGCAATTCCCAGGCTCCCCTATGTCCTCCTATCGCATCCTTCAGGAAACCGCCGTCCGCTACTTCCTCGAAGTGGTGCGCACCGGCTCGGTCAAAGACGCGGCGCTGAAGCTGAATGTGGCCCCGTCAGCGGTCAGCCGGCAGATCGCCAAGCTTGAGGATGAACTGGACACCCTGCTGTTCGACCGGCGTGCGCGGGGCCTCGCTCCCAATGCCGCCGGAGAGTTGCTGGCGGCATTCGCCAAGCGCTCGCAGCAGGACATCGAGCGCGTCACAGGCGATATCCAGGCGCTGCGTGGTCTGCGCGCGGGACGGGTGCGGCTCGCCAGTGTCGAGGGCCTCGCCCACGAGTTTCTGCCGACCCTCGCGGCGAGGTTCAGGGAAGAGCACACGGGGATTCGCTTCGATCTTGACGTTTGCCCGCAGGGCGATGTCGCCCGGCGAATCCGGGACGGAGAGGCCGATATCGGCGTCACGCTGAGCGGGCTGCCCGAACGGGAGATCGAGGTGGAACTCCGCCACCCCGCGCCCGTGCTCGCCATCATGGCACCGGACCATCCGCTCGCCGGACAGCGCCAGGTCTCGCTGTCGCAAGTCATTGCCCATCCGCTCGCGCTGCCGCCCAAGGACAGCTCGCTGCGGCAGTTGCTTGACACGAGCTGCAGCCGGCAGGACCTGCACTACCAGACGGTATTCTCGAGCAACCATCTCGATGCGCTCGTGAGCTTCGTCGTGGCCGGCGGCGGCGCCATCAGCTTCTATGGGGAACTATCGGTACGAGGACGGCTGAAAGCCGGCACAATCGCCGCCGTGCCGTTGCGCGACCGGGAAATGAACGAGCGCTACATCGAGATCCAGACCCTGGCCAAGCGCAACTTGCCCCCTGCCGCGCGCGCCTTCGTCCAGCAGTTGGTGCAGACCATCACTGGCGTCGGCAGCGGCTGATTGCCGAAATTGCAATCGATCGTTCCGTTAAATGCCGCGCAAGCATATTCCCTTTGACTCGCGCGGCATGGAGAATCTGAACCTGGTCCCTATGGCCAGCATCACTGCTGGTCCGCCGTGACCCGACCTCGTTGCCGGCACCGGCACCCTTGGATGACAGCAAAGACGGCATGACAAAGGACATTGTGGTACTCGGCGCCGGCATGGTGGGCGTATGCACGGCGTTGGCACTGCGCCAGCGCGGCCATGCCGTGACGCTGGTCGATCGCCAGGCACCCGGGAGGGAAACCTCCTACGGCAACGCCGGCATCATCCAGCGAGAAGCGGTGCAGCCCTATGCCTTTCCGCGCGAGTGGCAGGCGATCCTGCGCGTGGCACTGCGCCAGGGCAACGATGTGCACTACCATCCGGGCGCGCTGGCACATCTGGCACCGACGCTGATGCGTTACTGGCGCGAGTCGGCGCCCGATCGCTATGCCCCGATCGTCACGGCCTACAGCGCACTGATCCGCCACTGCCTGAGCGAGCACGAGCGACTGATCACACTCGCCGGCGCGCAAGACCTGGTGCGCAAGTCGGGGTGGCTGCAGGCCTACCGCTCGGCACAGGCATTCGACCGGGCGGCGCACGAGGCAAGCGCCGTCGCCCGCGTGCACGACCTGGATTGGCAGGCGCTTGACCAGGCTGGCGCGGCTGCCACGGAGCCGGCCCTGCATGGACGGCTCGCCGGCGCGATCCATTGGCGCGATCCCTGGACGGTCGCCGACCCCGGGGAACTTGTTACTCGCTATGCCGCGCTGTTCGAGCGCATGGGCGGCGAATTCCGCCGCGGCGACGCCACGACGCTGAAACCGGCCGGGGCCGGCTGGACCGTGGCCACCGAAGACGGCCCGCTCAGCGCAGCACACGTGGTGATCGCACTCGGCCCATGGGCCTCGGCCCTGATCGAGACACTCGGCTATCGCTTTCCGCTATTCGTCAAGCGCGGCTACCACCGCCACTATGCGGCCGAGCCGATGCCGCGACTGCCGGTGCTCGACGTCGAGAACGGCGTCATGCTGGCACCGATGCAACGCGGCCTGCGCCTGACCACGGGCGCGGAGTTTGCCCTCCGCGACGCGCCGCCGACGCCCGTTCAGTTGGGGCGTGCCGAAAACTACGCGCGCGAACTGGTGCGGCTGGGGCCTCCAGTCGAAGCGCAGCCGTGGCTCGGCGCACGCCCCTGCGTGGCCGATATGAAGCCCGTCATAGGTCGGGCCCCGCGCCATCAAGGCCTCTGGTTCCACTTTGGGCACGGCCATCAGGGCTTCACGCTGGGACCGGTCACAGCGCGCTTGCTCGCCGAACTGATCGACGGCGAGCCGCCCTACATTGATCCCCTGCCTTACGATCCCAAGCGCTTTGCATCCTGAGATGTAACCAGGAACGTGTATCCCGTTCCCTTGGTTTGTGCGCCAAGTCCCCGCGTCTGCACGGGAATGGGGTCAGCTGATACGACGAACATGGCGAGCCGTTCAACTGGACCGCCTCAGCGGTGGTCCCGATAAATCCGGCCTCCGGGTTCTACCGCCAACTTGTTCCGCTGGCCGGCGATAGTCACCGAAGGACCCGAATTCACTCCCACTCGA
Source organism: Cupriavidus sp. 22TCCZM01-5 (assembly GCF_057798915.1). Lineage (NCBI taxonomy): Bacteria > Pseudomonadati > Pseudomonadota > Betaproteobacteria > Burkholderiales > Burkholderiaceae > Cupriavidus > Cupriavidus sp. 22TCCZM01-5. The sequence continues at coordinate 114,080 of NZ_JBYOJR010000012.1, read as the reverse complement.
TTGTCAAGTCGCGGGCCAAAGCCGCATGGTTATTGGCTTTGCGCCCGTCGCACCTCCGCCATACCGTCATTGATACCGTCAAGACCCTGTTAGCATTCCGGGCGGCGCACACGGCAATACGACATGCAGGCCTGACCGGAGCAGCTTTGCTGTGTCTCAAAGTCCTCGGCATTCGCAATGAGAAGGTCGGGGATTCGATTCCTCTCTTCGGCGCCATTCAAATCAAACACTTAGCCCAGCCCGCCCGATTTGACCTTGACTTGTTGTTTCAGAGCGTCATGTAGCCCCCATGCAGCCGGCGTCGCGGGAATTTATGCGTACCGGACCAAGACGGCACATATTACCCGCGGAAGGAGGGACCCAGCATCTCAATTCCACCGGGAGCGACGCTGATCGCCGCCAAGAAGTCTGGAAGGTTGGCTCGGCTGATCGAACTCGGTCCATTCGTCGACGTGATCGTGCGCCGCTGGCAGGACTGCACAGGCAAACAGGCCACCTGGAGACAGACGGCCTGGCGTTTGCCGAGATCAAAGGGATGTCAACAGATCCGCCAGTCGACCATCCTGCGGAACACATTTGATCCTCCTGCCAAGCAACTGCCGACATTTTTCCATGTGGTTGACAGGCCCTCGATCTTTCGTAAGATCTTTCGACAATAACTCCGATGGGACGGCATCATTACACGGCAACAACAACCCGTGGGTTACGTTCTTGAACTGGCTGATCCCGTTCTCGATCCTGAACTCGTCCAAAGCAATGGATGGCACCACAAAGATGGCTTTCACATCGAAGTTTTCGTCGAGCCCGACGCAGACAAAGTGGGTCGGAGCCCTGTTGCCCTCCTTTTTCTTCATTGCCCAGCCCCAGTGCTGAAAGCCTTGGACGTTCGTGAGAAATTCTTGCTTCCGGCGGGAGGTCTTCACATCGATCTTAATCGCCGGAGCGTTGTCGTTGGGCTTGTACTCGAGATCGATGCCACTCTGCTTACCTTTGTGCGTGACGTCGCCGGGGCGTTCTGCATCCAGCATCTTCCTGACGAGCAGTTCACCCAAAAACCCAATAATCGTTGATAGGTTGAGGTTCTCTTTGCATACGTCGGACCGAAGCACTTGGCGCATTAGCGCGATGGTGTCGTCAATGGGGGCTGGAGGATAACTTTTCATTTTCTGCCCGGCAGGATTATGCAAAGAGATCAGCTTACCTGAGTCCGGCGAATTCAGGCGCCTGCATCGCAGATGTTTCGCACCCGTCGGCGGGCACCATGGTAAATACCGGCAGATGCTCGTATCGCAACGCTTCCGAAAACGTTGGGGCTAAACCGCGGGTTATGGACCAGGAAAAGGGATCCGCATGGCTCCCTCGATTGAGGGGGCGGGTAAATGCTACCCCCCGTATCTTGCGATGATTGCATTAACTCGCGTTCCCCGCAATAGGTCGATGACCTCATCCAAGCAGGCGATACAGTATGACATTGCTATCAGCTCCCCTGTGGTATTCCGGCCGAACACCCAGCGCGTGCCGAGGCTGAGCTATTGTCGCGCCCAGTGGGCTTCAATCTCCGCAATGATTGCGCCAATCTCATCGATCAAACTCAATCCTTGACCTCCCTTCCACCTGATGATCCGCAGTGATGGATGGTTGAGATCTTTTGCAATCGACCGCCCCAGTAGCCCCAAAAACGCCGCAATTAATCAACGCAATGGCACATCATTTTCGAAATGGTCGCCAGCCTGAATTCCTCTTTTGGCACGAATCAAATCAAACAGCGGAACCCGCTGCCCTTTATGCTACGCATGGCTCGTTTCAGCCAAGCAAGTTATGGCCCGTGGCTGAGCCAAATGAGCTCTGGCCCAGTCAGCGTATGCGATCAGTGTGGCAGAGTCGGTGAGCGTCATGGTCGAGGCCTATGGCGACGAGGTCGAGCCCAACCTGCGAAATGCTGTCAAGCGCCGCTTCTTGAGCGGAAGAGACGACCTTTCAAAACCGGCTGGCTGGACACCTTCAGCCGCTCACGCTGCTGCTCCCACAAAGCCGGCGGATCCACCGCCAAGTCGTACCACGTGATGTGGTTCGGCAGCGTATCGTCCAGGATACCGGCGACGATGTCCGGCGCGAGCGTAGTCAGGTTGACCATGCAGCTGACGTAGCTGTTATCGACGCCTTCGCGCTCGGCGATTTCCTTGAGACCTCGCCCGATACCAGCATGGCCAACCAGCGGTGGTCCGGGGCCAGCGCCAATTGCAGTGGTGTCACCGTCGTATTCCAGGGCCACGCCTTCACGGTTTCGGCAGCGTGACCAGCTTGCGGCCGCACCGCCGTTTGATCCGAATCGGCACGGACAGGGTCAGGCGCGCATCGCTGGTTTTGGCGATGTTCGGCTGGCCGGTCTGCTGGATGCGCGTCTCGCTCATGCCAGGCCCTCCTATGCTTGATCATCGGTCGCCGGGTGCAGCTAACGCCGCGCATTCCTGCCCCTTCCGCCCAGAGCCGGTTTGTCTAGCGACCGCGAATAGCGTATGGAAGCCTCCAACAGCGGAAAATGTATTAAGCAATTATTCGGGAATCCACTCCGTCTGAAGTTGCTCAATTGTCATTACCCATTCCGTGACTGAAATTCCGGCTTCCCATGTGGAGGCAGGCACTTCGTATCGCAGTGCTGAGGCATTACGGATCCCGACGGAACTGGTTTTTGCGGCTTCGATGAAAAAACATGTTTGCTTGACCATTCCGCCAATATCCGGGACGATCCTGGCTAGCGGCTCGACCCTCGCCGCTGTCCACTCGGCCGCCGAATCCTCATCGGTGAGGAAACGGAGATCGACTGCGCACAGTACGTACCGGGATGATTCTGCGGATGCCCTTTCAGCCTGCATCGGCGTCAGGCGAACGCCACCCGTTGTCGTCGCCTTCACTTCAAGAAGGTAAGGCCCAACCTCAAACTTGGTTGCGACTTCCTCAAGCACATCATCTGCGGAAAACGTGACCTCATAGTCAAAGCCCCTATCAACTAGCTCAAGCTTCAAACCATGGCTTTCGAGCGCTAATTTAACCGCTTCTTGAACGGCCAATCCCAAGCGGCGGCATCGCTCGACGTCGCGGCTGTGACGCTGCCGCGCCTCAATCTCATTGGCGAGTGATGCATATAACTCGAGGTTCGCGCCACCCGTTTCAACAAGCTTCGCAAGGCTGTCCCGTAGTCCTCTTCGTGTTTCCACATCGGGGGCAACCCCAAGCAGTCGCATCTCTAGCTCGTCTAATCCAAAGCATTCAGTGAGCAGCCTGATCGCAGCGTCATTATTCCGAAGCCATCCTGGATCTAGCAGGCTATCCAGCGTTTTTGCGTTGGCGAACCGGGGGACAGGGGACTTGGCGTCTTCTTCAACGATCGGAACCCAAGCCATAAATTTGAGGTCGGCGAGCCAGAGCGCACCTCGAACCCGCACATCCACATCGTCACGCCCCCTATGCCCTCTCACGATTCGCTCTTCCCGCCACGCAGGATCGTTAGGGGCGACGTGGCATAGGACAAGGCCGAGCAACGCCCGGGCCTCGTTTTCCCCCACTTTGCAGCGGTTCAGCATATCGGGCTGCAATAGGGCGATCTGGCTAAACGTCTCCCGTCTAATAGCAATGCCCACTGTGTCCCCAGAGCTGATTGCTGCAAGACGCCGACCTTCCAGTTCAACTGGGGTATCGGTCGTAATCGGATCAGCGATGGCGATCCCCAACGAAACCAGTACTGGAACGCAGTTTGGGATTCCGTTGTCTTCAGAGCCCGCATATAGGTCGTTCAATACGCGATGCGGTGGGTATGCAGTTTCAAATGGCCTCGCTGATTCATGCCATGTGCAAACTGGAGCCATCATCATTCGATCATGACTCCAGCGAACGGCGCGTTGCTTCGATGTGATCAGCGGCATTCGGCGTGCGATCGCTGCGGCACTCGCACCCTTCGATTCCCACAAGTAGCACAAGAGGCTGACACTGGCTCCTTGCAAACTGCGACTCCCTTCGTCGCAGTCTTTGTCCTCCGGGAATTTGGCATCCAGATGCCGTACCACCTCTTCAATCACATCGTCTTCAGCATCGCGTTTGCTGATAGCCTTTGCGAGCATCTCCGGTAGATAGCGCAGACAAGCAGGTTCTTCCAGGTCGTTGAAGCCCTGGAGAAGGAGCCGGTTCCGCACATTGTGCCCCATATCTGCACAGATGTCTTTGAGCCGATCGGAAATACCGTCATCGTGCCGCAGCCCATCCGGTGAACAAAGATGCTGATTTTGATTCGGAATAATGCCAGTAAGTACAGAAGTTTCTACACCGGAGCGGCAGCGCCAGCATTCACCTACAATATCCAGAAAGTTCGCCAGCCATTCTTTACGATTTCCTTCAACGCGTAATTCATCGAGCGTTTGAGCGTCTTCCCGGACATAGCCCGCGAGCCTACTTACGGTTATTCGCCCAAGTTCAAGGCCCAATTCATGCCATCCCTCGGAGATTTCGCTCCAGTCTTGAGCCAATTCTCGGCGCGGGGGTAAGAGATCCACGGCCGCGTCCACAAGAGGCCACATTCGTTCGACTGTGGTTTCGTCGATTGTTGAATTTGGCAAAAGCCGTGGAATCACAAAGTCCGCATATGGCGGCTCGGCGGCATTTGCCGGCAAAAACCGCGATGTGCAGTCGACAATCGGTAGTCTGGCGATTCGATCCGCGAATCCGAAAAGTTGATCGGACCACCACTGTTTCTCGTCAGGGTCGCTTGGATCGAACGCGGTAGCGGGCTTTCGTGCGCGCGCAAGCAGATGAGCACCTTCCCATTTCTGATTTATGGCATAACTCACAGCCACTACTGCGTCAGCAAAGGCTTCCTTAAGAAGTTCTTTGTCTTTTTCGCTCATTAAAAGGCCGCTGCGCTCTTGTTCGGGCTCGAATTTACCATCTAGCACGATGGTGATCGGGACGAAATTCGATCCGCGTAAAGGGTATTCGCGATACAAGCGCGGGGCATCCGGCGCGGGCAGTCTAACTTTCCAATCAGACTCAATTTTGTCAACCACCACGAGAGCCGAGGCGCCGGTATTTTCCGAGGACATGAATCGGAACACACGCAGTTCAGCACATGCGCCATTGATATGCTCAATTCGAAGTAGGCGATGTTCAACGAAACCGTCCCCGAGCGCCTCCCGTATGACTTTCCCAGGTATCCAGACTTCTATGTCGCCCCCCCCTCTTTGGAGTTCGACGCGGCCCAAGCTTTGACGCGTTGCGTACAAGTAGGGTAAGGCGCTTGTCAGTGCCTCGAAACCCAAGACCAAGGTGTCATCATCGCCAATTGCGTATTCAAAACGTGCGGAAGAGACCGAATCCAACTCGCTAACCGGAACTGCAGCCAGGATCGCGTTGTTGCAGGAATGGATGTTCGTCAATATCGCGTCCTCGTCGCCCCCCCTGTCGAGCGTCAGACTGAATTGCTCGCATCCCGTGGGTACGTCGAGGAGCCCGCAAAGACCAACACGCTCTGCTAGGACATGTGTAACGAGAAAGCCTGTGCCAAAGCGCCCGGTCGTCTGGTCAGATTCGAATTCCTTGCTCGATCCGCCAGACAGCAGCGCAGCAAGTTCAACGGAGGTAAACGGAGCACCGTCGTGCTCGAATAGCACATGTGACTGCTCTCGGCGAAGACATACTGTCACGGAGGCCCTGCCCACACGCGGTCCCGCATCCAGAGCGTTCTGAAATAACTCGAAGGGCCACCGAAGGCCGGCAGAGTGCGGCTTACCCCGAGCCTCAGCAACACGCGTGCGAATTCGCCTAGCTTCGTTGCGGGTGTGCTGCTCTTTAAGGGCTTCCTCGTATATTTGGAATGCTTTCTGGCTCATATATATTTTCTCCGCCACACTCCGTCAGACCGAGATGACTCGCCTGCGGACAATTCCGGTGATGAATTGACGAGACAAATGACTATGCGGGGAAGCGATCGTGCGAATAACCGAGTCGAACGTGTCTTTACGCTCTTCCACGCAGGCGACGGCACGACACCCGAAACCGCGTCTCGCCGCCTGCCGCCATAGATCGCTCGACGATCGCCGGGTCAAAGCCCTCGTCTCGTTTCCAACTAAGGTGCTCACAAGCCGTCGGCTTTCTTGGTCGACATTATTCTCCCTGAGCCGATTTCCTTTCTTGGGCAGCGCGCAATCAAGCTGCACCGAGCAGTGAGAGCATTAGCTTGACTGGCCCACCTGTTTGCGCCAAGTATTTCACACTGTGAGTAACGGTTGAATTTTTATCGACCCGTGGTCTACCATCTTGGCGGGCTGACCCAGGATTCGGTTCTGCAAAGCGTTTCCAAATCGCCCCTGGCAGCAGGCAGCCTCTGAAGCACTGAAGCAGATACGAACGGATCCGGTTTGGGGATGAGTCAGCACCGCTTTATCACCACGACCGCCGGGCGGCGGCAAGGTGGCGGCAAGGGCCAGCTGGCTTTTGCTAGCGAAGGAGCCAAACTCGCATCAAGGACAGGTTCATATCGGGATTCGCTCGATCCGCAGTTCCCGGGGGGCCTCGATGGCGAGGTGTGAGAAATTTTTGAACTGCTTCTTGCCCTCCGACCAACCAAGGGACACCATCACGAACACGCTTGGGAGTACTTCTTGGCGCTTCAAGTCGGTGATGGTGAAGATTTTGTCGCCCGCCTTTAGTCTGGTTGTCTTCGCGTCGTGAATGTCTAGCACTTCCAGCAAGCCATCGCCCACCCGGATTTTGCTACCCACAGTAACCCCAAGAGAAAGAGGCATTTTGTTCTCCACTCAATTGAACGGATTCGCAAGTATGTAGATGTGCCATGTTCCCGTTGGCATTCTCCAATGGGTTCAACCGAAGCGACTTTACGTTCGACCCCAGGTGATTTCAGGGTGAATCACCCGATGTCTCGGCCTTCCCCGCCAAACCACCGTTGACCTTACCGACCTCACGCTCAGATTTGTACACGGCCGGGGACGAAAACATATCGATCGAACGACGGATTACACCGCGGATGGCCTCAACAAAAGGTTGATTCAGACCTGAAACGAACCGCGCGGATGACTAGCTGGCGCTTTTCGCAATCCTCGGTAAGGAGGCTTCAGGCGTCTGATCCGCAGGCCGGCATAGAAACTACGGGAGCAGGATTGCCCCAGAGAGGGTGCTGCAAAGACGCCCCGCCTTTTCCTCAGTTCGCAAAAATCCTCGACACGGTTGCCGACAGCGCTTCGTTTTCCGACTCCGGAAAGCCGTAATGGTCAAACAGGTGATTGACCGCTCCGAAGCTTCGCTCCATGAAACGATAAAAGTCCTCCGGCGGCATGTATACCTTGCCGGGGGCGACCTTGACAGCAGATGCCAGACACATCCCGACCAGCTTGATCGAGGACGGAGTGAGGAAGAAGAACCAGAATGGCCACTCCTGATCGAGCCCGCGCAGGTAGCAGCACACCTCTGGGATTTCGAAAAGCTCGCGAGGATCGTCCTCATAGCCGCCGCCGCCCAAGGGACAAAATTCCCTTCCTGCTCCACACTTGCTGAGGGTTCCGGCACCAGCATCTGAAGAAAGCTCAGCGAACTATCCAGGTCGAAGGTCGCTATCTGCTCACGGTAGATGCTGAAGATGATGGGATCTTCAAAGTCGTCATCCTCTCCGCTTCCCTCAAGCATCACCCTCGTCCTCTTCGTCCTCGTCATAGTCCGGATCATCCTCGCCCCAGATGTAACGATAAAGACTGGGGCTTTCGTAATCCGCAGCGGTCGATAGCACCTGTCCTTTCAGTTGCGACACGATATCGCCAATATTGAGCGGCGTCCCAATAACGCCATCCTGATCTGCATGGTGATCGCAGATGTAGTCCCAGCCTTCATCGGTGACTGCCCATAGAGCCAATTGGGCATCCCTGTCCAACCCTCCCACAACGGAGCGCAGCAGATCCTCGATGGTGCCTTCATAGATCGACCAGTCAACCGACTCTCGCGCTGAACCTGAGCACACACTTCTTCCCACGCATTTTTTAGGTCCGAGTCTCCAGACAAAGTCGCTTCGATCCCCTCGAGGCTGTGAACCACATCGCTCACCGCCTGCTCACTTAGCCTAGCCGCCCAAGACGCAACGATGTGTTGCTCGATACGCATTCGTAATCTCTCCATGGTCAAACGCTTTGATTTATCGTAAGAGCGCAGTCGGTCGCCCCAATTCCATCAATGCAAAAAGCCTGAAGCGCTCGATGCGCCAGACCCACAAGGCCGGTGAGAAGCTGTTCGTCGACTATGCCGGACCGACCATCGCTGTGGCCGACGGCGACCGCGCTCACGTGTATATTGCAGCCGTGGCCCGTTGCGGTCCTTGCGCGCGCGGCCACCGGTGGCTTCACCACCGTGCCCGAGCATCTGCCCGCCGCCCTCGCGCCCACCTCGAGTCGACACCGCAGCGACTCATCCGTTGGGGCGAGCAGACCGGTGGCGCCACCGGCGCGGTCGTGCGCCCGCTGCTCGAGCAGCACAAGCATCCTGAACACGGTTACCGCGCCTGTCTGGGGCTGCTGAGCCTGGCCAAGCGCTATGGCAACGAACGCCTCGAGGCAGCCTGTGCGATCGCACTTGAGCTCGGCGCCTATCAGTACCGCCACATCACGAATGCAAGAATGTGCTTGAAACCGACAGGGATCGGCAGAGCGCGGCCCCCCTGCCGAGTGGGTCAGCCCCGATCACGCGCACCTGCACGGCCCTAGCTACTACCAATGACGCCGGCCGTCAGGCGGCGCTGATTCCCGCCATCCGCGTCAAATGCCCTGCGCCTCTGCTATCCAATATGCCGCCTTCTTGCAAATCTTGATACCCGCTTCCCCCCCAATGCCTTGTCACCGTCGGCTGAATTAGTTGTCTTTCAATTTCAACAGTTCGTCGTCCAGTCCATAGCGAACCACATCGATCCTGTCGCTGCGTTGGGATACAAAGTTACCGGTCAACACGGGAAGCTGGAATGGGAAAAATGCCGGATTGTTCAGGAGCAATCCCAAAGCGCCTTTAGCATCCGGGGTGGCAAGGAGTACGGACTCGAACATAAGGATGGCCAGGTTGGCATCGGCAACGCTCACCGGAGCGGCTTTCTCATAGCAGCCCTTAGCCTCGGAATCCCTCAGAACTCCCCAGGCAACAAAGGAGCGGATGACAAATCGCGCATAGCGGCTGACGGTTTGCCGGTCACCATACTGTTCCTTCAGGCGGTTGATGATCTGTGTCTGAGTCACCTGATCCTGCAAGGCCAGCAAGCGGCCAGTTTGCCGGGCCACATTGAACCAGAATGGGTAGACCGCTGAAATCACCCCCCAGTGAACAGCCAGACTCATCGAGGTATGTCCCCGTAGAAACGCCAATGACGCATCGCGGAAAGGAACCAACTCAGGATCGGGAGATACCCAGATTTTCATCAGGTTGTTGACGAGAAAGGTTCGGGTTTGATCGCTTCGTTCGCCCTCGGAGCCGTTGCCTTTTCTGTCCACGAGAAACTCGTGCAACTCCTGGCGGATGGTTTTGGGGTCGAGTCCCGCCAGCAGCAGATTGGCTGCTTTCTGCATCCACTCGAAACGGATCGCCTGCTTGATGCCGATGGTTTCGTGTCTTTTCCCCATCATTGTGCCCTCCTTTCAAACTTCACGAGGGGCACTATGACTTCTTCAATTGCCACACCGCCGTGACCTACGATGACCTCTCCCGGATTCACGAATGCGTCGTGACCACTAGTAATCAGGGGAAAATAACCCGCCGGCAATCCGACCGGCTGCCACTCGTGGGCAAACGGGAAGGATTCCGCGACCTGAGAACGAAGTTCCGGCGTCGGGTACACACGAACCCGCTCGCCGCGAGTCTCGGCAATCACACCTTCCGATGGACGGCCTTTGCCATCGCATTGGATGTTGCCGTGATCTGCCGTCAGCCAGACCTCATACCCATAGTCCAGCAGATCTCTAACCAACGCAGCGAGGAATCCACCCTGGCACCATTGCTTGATCTGGTTGTGCATCCCGGCCGAGCCAAGTTGCATTCCGTGCATGATTTTGTCCACCTTGTCGACGACCAAGCCCACGACCTTGGTCTTGCCGGGGTGGATTGCCGCGTCCAGCACGCTGGATGCATCGCCGTCGCCCAAGCCGCGCAGGTAGGCGACATCCAGTCGGGACTGGCCATGCCCCTCCCAGAATTGCTTCCAGAGCTTCTCTTCACTGTTAGTCGAGTTGATGGATGACGGAAAATAGAACGGCGGCTTGCCCGCAAAAATGGATTGTCTCGACACGGAAGTCAGCGTCGGAATCCAGGCGAAGGTCGCGGATTCACGCATCAGCAGGTTGGTATCCTGCTTTTGCAGAAGTTGGCGAATGGTCACCCACTGATCCAGAGCGAGACCATCGACAACGATCAACGCTGCGCGGCCGTTACCGGACTCCTCGATGTCTCGAGCCAAGCGGCGCGGCACATGGTGCAGCATGGCGGGAATTGTCGGCGGCAGGTTGATCAAACTGGCAAAGTGGTCGGCCAGCCAACCCGCAAATGTCGCGTTTAAGGCATCCCCGATTTCCCTGAGCCGATTCTGATGCTCGGCGCTGTTGCCGCAATGAACCAGCGAAGAGAGCTCGGCCCATTTCAGCGCAAAGGCGATCCAGTCAGAGTAACGAGCTTCCTCTTCGGGCAGCTCTTTTTCAACAAGGCCAAATAGACGAGAGATCCGCAGCCCCTCATCACCCCCACCGCCTGTGGTAATTCCGCATCGAACCCAGGACCCGGCATCCACTTCAATATCTCTGGCCTCGACGGGTGTAAGTTTCCCCTCCAGGAAAAGGTTGTCGATGTAGACCTTGATGTCCTGATGCTCGAACGGCAGATGATCAGGGCCGGGATACTTAAGACCATATTCCGGTGAGTCTTCCAGGACTTGATTGGTATGGCCAAGCCTGGAAAGGTAGACCGGCCAGCGTTCCTGCAGGAAGGCAAAGAACACCTCGTCGTCAGGAACGATTTCAGATAGCGGCCAGGCCTTGAATCCCGCATGGCTCTTGAGCACCCGAATTAGTCGCTCGGCCAACATCAGCGGGATCTGAAGCTTCCCATAGTGCAGACGAAGCAAGGCGCGAAGCAATTCCACCTCGCCCACAATCAACTCTGCGGCGATGCCGAATACGTGGCGGAGAATGAAATCCTTGGTGGCGTTGTCACCCATTCGATCCGGCGACGACTTGAGCTGTGCCTCAAAGAGCGCGTCGAGCAGGCTCCGGTCGAGCTTCTCGATCACCGGGTAGCTCAGGTTGGGAAATAGATCCCCCAGATTAAATGAAAGCTTGCGGCCCGCCTTGAGCAGGTCGTAGGGCAGGGATTCCAGCTCGGCATGCTGCAACCGGAGAATCACCACCAGATCGGTGTGCTCGCCCCGGTCCCAGATCGAGCGATATTTGGACTCATAGGCGTATCTGAATTCGACTGGGTCAATGAACTCGATCAGGTCGAATCCGCGCTCGCGAAGTTCCAGCGCCAACTTTTCCTCGGTCAGCAGACAGTCCGGGTCAGCGACCAAGGTCAGCTTGCTGACGTTGGGTACAAAGTCGTTCAGGATGGCATCTCGCCAACTACTCATTGAGCGCCTCCCCTGATAATGCGCAGCATCAGCAGCGGCCGGATTTCCGGCACGATCTGACGTGCTGATTTCAGTTCATTTCGCCACTCGGCTTCCTCCGCATCGCAGCGGGCCAGTCTGTATTGACGTACCTCAGGCAGACCAACCCGTTCAATTGCCTTACGGCGCGAGGCAAATGAAACAATTCCGCGTTCCTCCTCACGCTCCACAGAGGCAAGGTGCGCCTGCTGCAGAGAGCCGAAGAAAAGTTCCTTTCCGGCTTGTTCGGCCGCGGCCTGCAGACGCTCATGGGCGGTAACGGATTCATCCTGCCCGAGAGTGGCTTGCACCTGGGATTCGGCTGTCGGCAACGCGTCCCAAATATGTCGGGCCGTGGGCAGAAAAAGCTTGCCTTCCTCGCTCAAGAACACGCTGACATAGCCACGCCGAACCATGGGGATGCGCAGGAGTTGCGTATTCTGGTGCATCCCGGCCTGGAGTCGAATCTCAAACAGCCCCCAGAAACCGGAGATGCTGGCTGGCAGCCCACTGACGGTGACACAAGGCAGCGGCTGACCAGCCGCGACCTGCGGCAGGTTCAGGGCGAGCCCACGGACACGGCTGTTTTCAAGATTGAGCAGTGTGGCATCGGTCAGATGATCCGCTTCCCGGGCGCTGAACACGCATTTGCGATGTTCCTGGCCGTCCGGCCAATTCAACTCCCACCACGAACGCTTGCGGACGGCCACGCCGCCATGGGAGTTCAGATATCCTATAGTCATCCGTTCCACCCAATGGGGCAGCGGATTTGAGCGCAAACGGTCGGCGGTTTGCACATCCGGCTCTTCGGAAATGCCGTAGATTGCTGAGGACTTGCGCACCTGCTGAATCTCATCCCGAATCCGGGCCACCGTGTGATCGACGGAAGTCTCGATACCATCGGGGTTCAGAATCGCCGAGGCAAATACATCCTCGAACAACTCACCAGCCTGGGCGGAGTCGAGCACGTCACCGGTTTTGTCGATGCCGAACTCGTCAAAGATCACCGAGAGCTTCTGCTCCAGCACTTCGCGGACGCGGAACTCGACCGAATCCTCAAATACGAAATTGATCGCCCGCACCGTATGGGGCTGACCGATACGATCCACGCGGCCGATCCGCTGTTCGAGCCTCATCGGGTTCCAAGGGATGTCGTAATTGATGATCACGTGGGCGAACTGCAGGTTCAAACCTTCGCCGCCCGCGTCGGTGGAAACCAGCACGCGGTGCGTCTTGCGGAAGGCATCCTGGGCCTGCTTCCGGTCGTCCATATCCATGGAGCCGTTCAGGGTGGCCACCGAGATCCCGCGAGCCTCAAGAAATTCCTTGAGCATCTCCTGGGTCGGCACGAACTCAGTGAATATCAGCACCTTTAGATCCAGCTCGTTTTCCTCGGCCTGCAACTGATAGATCCATTCAATCAGCGCCTCAGCCTTGGCGTCCGAACCGGCCTGTTCACAACGAACAGCCGCGTCGAGCAGGGTTTCCACGTGGCTGCCCTCGCTAAGCAGGGCCGACACCTGGGATTTCAGCAACTCATCGAGCAACTCCTGGCCATCCATGTCATACAGTTCGTCAAAATTCTCGGAGCCATCCCCGCCGCTCTCAAGTTCCGCCAGGCGCAGGCTGACTTGTTGCTCGCCATCCTTCAGCGCTGCAAGCCGTCGCTCGAGTGTGGTGCGGATCGCCCGAGTGCTGGAGACCACCAGGCGCTGCATCAGGATCATCAAAAAGCCGATGTGGCGCTTCTTGTCCCGCAGTGCTTGGTTGTAGCCTTCGCGCACATAGTCGGTCACCGCTTCGTAGAGGATCCGCTGCAGATGGTGACGGCTGTCCCAAGCCACCGGTGCCATTTGCGTGCGTCGAGGCTTGAAGAGCGGCTTGCCGTCGGCATCGACAGCCTTGCGCTTTTCGGTGCGGATGATGTACGGGGCCACCCGGTCGCGGGAGACGCTCTCCGCATCCGGAAATGCCTCGTCATCCAGCAGGTTCATCAGGCGGTGAAAGGCATCGGTCTTGCCCTGGTGAGGCGTTGCGGAGAGCAGAAGCAAATAGGGCGCGGCCTCCGCCAGGCCTTTCCCGAGCTTGTACCGGGCGACTTGGTCGGTGCTACCGCCTAGGCGGTGCGCTTCGTCCACCACCACCAAATCCCAACCGGCGGAAATCAAATCCTCGAACCGGCTGCGGTTGTATTCGGCAACCCGTTCGGCGGTCCAGCCACGCCGCTTGTCCATAGGCTTGACCGAATCAAGCGAGACGATGACCTGATCGTACATCGACCAAGCCGAGTTCCGGTGGTCGGGCCCTGGAGCCAGGCGTTGCAGTGTGCGGATATCGTCGCCCAGAACGAGCTGGAATTGCTCGTTGAAATGAGTTTGCATTTCCGCCACCCATTGGGTGGCGAGGCCCTTCGGTGCGACCACCAGGGTTCGTCGCACATGCCCGCGCAGTTTGAGTTCGCGCATGACAAGACCGGCCTCGACGGTCTTACCAAGGCCCACCTCGTCGGCCAGCAGATAACGCACACGGTCGCCGGAGATTGCCCGGAACAAGGCGTGGATCTGGTGCGGCAGAGGAATGACATTGGACTCCATGGGAGCGAGCAGCGCATGGCCGTCAGTGCCACTGGTGGAGCCTTCGAGCACCTCGGCCACCTTGGCAGCAGCGGCCACATAGGCAATGCGTCCAGCTTCGACTTCTGGCTGCAGGTCGGCATTAAGCGACTGCAAGGCGGAGCGAGGAACGCGCACCACCTCGTCCTGGTTCGGCAGCCAGACACGGCACACCGTCTGCCCCCACAAGGTCTGTTCCTCGATAACCTTGCAGGTGCTGTTATGAACGGTGCTGTATTGCCAAACATCCTGCATCGGCATTATCCCGGAATTGAAAAATCATTGTGATAAACCACCGACGCCAACTCGACTGTCCCGTCAGCACATTCCCAGTAATGGAGGTGAAACTCCCTGTCGATATCGCGACGCTGCGCCTTATCGGAGCCTCTCATTCTTTGCGGATCATTCCCTCCAGGCCCCGTTCGAAGAGCGTGTACCGCTGAAAAATTCTGTCCTTTGATGGTCTCTACGATTGATCGGAGAATTTTTGGAGGCAAAGAATCCCCTTGGTCAGCACAAACTTGTTGGCACAACTCCCGAAATTCTGACCCTATGTTTGGAACAATCACGCTGCCCCAGTCAGGGGTATCGCCTTGTGTGATAGCGTACTTGAACAAGGCAACCCGAACGGCAAGCTCAATTCCAAGGTTGTCAGACGCGTCGACTAATATTGCCGACTCATTGAGACATTCGATCAGCCCGCGAAAATCATCACAGACCAACACATCGCCCTCAAAGACTTCCGGCGGGCACGGCAAAACAGGAATATCGTCTCTGGCATGTTCAAGATCGTGAATCTGGGCTCCTACTTGGATCACCTGTTTTGGTGCCTCCCTCAATATGAGCGAATGGCCGCCAAGAGGTTGGGAGCAGTGCTTTCGCAGAATTGCAATCAAGACAACGCATCGAGCGAGATCAGATTGGAGACCATTGTATGTCGTAAGCCGGATAATATCGGGATCTGTTTTAAGCTGATCCAACAACACATCTTTGATCCGATAGTAAGTTTCGAATGAGGGCGTAAGCGACAGTAGTCTTTCCGCGACCGTAGCGATGTCATTCACGCTGTATTCGACGATTCCATGTCTATTGAAGAGCTCGCGGAGGTGGTTTCTTAGTGGGAAGAGATCATCATCAATCAAAGCTTCTGAAGCCCTCTCGCTCATGTAAATGGCGACCCATGGCTCATCAAGCAACTTGCTCCAATCCAGTAGTGTGTCCACAAACTGGAAAGCATCATCCTTGGTGCAATCAACGCAAGGAGCCGCGAGCACGCCTGCGTCAATTGTTACGCTAGGCAGGCTATGCATCATTATTCCTCCGGCTGGCTTTCCGTTTCATCGCCGCAGCTCTCAGGATTTCTTCGGCCTGCTGTTGGGACTGGTCAAAGAACCCTTCCGGCCAGTCTGAAATGGCCCCATACTCGTTAATCACCACCTCACGGAAAGAAGAACCCTGTGATGGCTTTTCCACGAAGTAAATTTTGGCCTGACTGTTTAGCTCCTTCTCGGGTGATGCCGCTGCAATTCGGAAACGGAGCCGATCAATAAAATATTCGCTGTGGGTCTCAACAATGCACTGCTTATTGCACAACGCCATCGAAAGGAAGAAATCGCCCAGCAAGGTCTGAACCTTAGGATGTAAATGCAACTCCGGCTGCTCAAAAACCAGAGTGGAGTCCATGTCGGCCAGAAGACACATAACGAGAATCGGTAATACTTGACTGACGCCTACGCCCACATGTGTGAGGTCGTGAGTGCTACCCGAATTAGAAAGTCCTACCTTCAATTCATGACCCAACTTCCCCTGGTCCCGGCTTTCTACTGAGCTGGCCACACCCAGATATTGGAGCCAATCGATAACCGCAGCTTCGAGTGTTCGGGTAACTGTTCTGCGATCGATTACAGGATCTTTGAAATTTGCAGATGGGATGTACCGGATCTTCTTGTTCTTGTGCAATTCAAGAATGGAAGCCGTGTGTTCACCGCGTAATCCTACGTCATGTGGGTCGGCCGCTGGTGAGAGGGGGTAGAGCGGCTTGGGAGCATCCCTCAATGGCCCGAGGTATTTCAAAGACGAGGCAAAGAAATTGTCCAAATACCACGTGGCCTCTGTTATTAAGCGAGGTGGTCTAAGTTCGACAAAGGCATGCGTCTCCGACTTCTCCGCTATTGACGCCTTCATAGCCGCATGAATGCGGTCAAAAAGGTCCTCACGCTCACGAAGTGCCTGCTGCACTTTCAGACGCTCTTCGCGTGGCAGGCCACGTAGTCGTTCATGCCATGCGCTGAATGTGAGCGTCTCGGACTCGGGACCAAACAGTGACTCCTGCCGATACTTGTCGTTTAAGATCTGGTCGAAATCGATTGTTCGTTCCAGGAGTTCGCGCAAAACCGCAATGATCTCCTCGGAAAGAAGAATCTCCCTTCCCATGCTGCGCCGGAAACCCATGGCGCGACGCCCATCCTCCTGGAGTGCCATCGTGATGGCGTTCGCATCCTCTTCAATGGTATCGATGGCGTATATGACTCTCTCTGGAAGGAAGTGTCTTAGCATGCAGCCGATAGGCTTGGCGGAGCGAAAGTCCTCCTTGACTTCGGTCATGGAGCTCTCGTCTAGTTCAACAGCGTAGGCCAAGCTGGCACGTAGCTGATCGTCGATTTCGCTTACGCCATCAGCTCCTTCAATCTCGGAAATGGCCTTGCTGGAGTGGTGAATGGAGATGTTTGCTTTCTGATCAACGTTATCCTCGTCCCTGGATAAGCAGGACAACTGCGTGGCAAAAAGCCGAGGTTGAATTTGAAACAGATCACGCTGAGAGCTCGATGGATCAGCGTCGAAAGAGATCTCACAAGCGATTTCCTGAAGCTGATTGGAACGCGACCCATAGTAAATAGCACCACGAGGAGCGAATTGGGACCGCCTCGGGATTGCGGCCTCCCGATCCGGCAACGGTCGACATGTGCATTTGATGGTAATTTGATCCGACTCTCCACCGTTGGACTTGAGGTCATCAAACTGGCCCAGACTGGTGAGCGCTCCATTTAATACGACAGATCGTGAGCCGACTTTGTGCGCCAAAGTCTGTGCAACGAGGAGAACTGACTGGATAAAAGTGCTCTTACCACTGCTGTTCGCTCCGGCAAAGATCGTAAGCGGGCCAAAATCCAGTTCGGTTGCTTCGCGTATCGATTTGAAGTTGAAGACCTTCCATTTTGTAATCATGAGCTATTCCCCTCCCATCCGTGTAATGGCCTGGTCGTACCACATGAGCAGTTTGGGATCGTCTTCCAGGACGTTGCTGGGAATCTTGTCCGCCACGCCGACGATGACGGCGTAGTCGCGGTCCTGCCAGGCTTTCTTGAATCCAGCACGGACAGCTTCCAGGCGGAAAATCTTGAGCTTCTTCTTGGCGGCTTTGTATTCCTCGAACTCCTTGAGCAGCGCCTTTTCGCGCAGCTTCTCAAGGTCACCGGCCTTGTTGGGATCGGGCACATACCAACGGTCTCGGGCCTTGGCGACCAGAGCCGGATCATCCTTGGGTAGGTTGCGCAGCTCTTTCCAGTTAGTGGAGAGATAGGCGTGAATCTGCTCCGGTACTGGGCCTTTTCCGTTATAGCAAAGAAAATTTTGCTCCAGAAGGGTGGAAAGTTCGAGGAGTTTTTCTGATTTGCTCCAACCCCCTATCTCTTTCATGAACTGCGGATGGATCTCCTGAAAGGTCTGCGGCCTCTGACGAATTAACTCTCTTAGCCATTGGCGAGCAGACGCCTCATCAGATACGAAAAGCGTAAATTGCTCCACGCCCTGGACCATGAGACGTTTCTTGTCATATTCAGCAGCCTGCTCTGGTAGAAAGTACATGCCGTCTCGCTCAGAAAATCGCTGCTCAAGTCCCGCATAAAATTCCGATGCCGACAATGGCACAGTTACGCCGCGCTGAACATGAAATGCAACCATACGGTCATACAAGAGATACTCTTTACGCTCCGAGATGAACTCAGACTTTCCCCGTTGCTCAACAAAAGTTGGCAAGTTACCAAGATGAAGTCTAACAAACTCCCAAACACCACCTTCAGTGCCCGCCGACAATCTAAAGCTATTCTCTAGATCTTCATTTGCCTTATAAGCAGTTACTATGAGGTCTTGCTTCACTGTATAGCCAGAATCTTGATGAATTGTTCCGTGCTTCTTGTCGAGCGAACGAACATCTGCAACAACGAATCCCGCCTTGAACAAGGCTTCCTGCATTGCGTTCCAAACAGCGTTGAGAGAATTGTGAAATTCGAGAGTGATCCAACGGCCAGGCTTTAGAACTCTATAGAACTCAGAAAAACATTCTTCCATGAGGGCACCGTAATCGAGAATCCCTTTGCCCGTGTGCTCATTAACAATGGCCTCATCGCCAGTTGCAGTCCTTACCCCTAACCATGTTTCATAAATTAAATTCAAATCAGAGTAAATAATGTTTTTCCCAAACGGCGGGTCAACAAAAATATAGTCGACGGATGCATCCCCTAGGATCAGTTTGGTCGAACTACTGGTTTGCATGCATGCATCCCTACCCAGGCGGCACTCCCAAGCCTTGACTTGTTTTTTAAGCGTTTGCCTCCATTTTGCGAAAACATTCACCTCGCATTGCAGCTCTGGAACAAAAAGTGAATTTGATAAGGGGCCGCACGTTGTCCCTTCTGGGTGATGTCGATCGATTAAATATCGATTCCTTTTGTTCGCGTGACCATCAACAAAGCCAGTTAGAATGAATAGCATTTCATTCTTGAACTTTGACCGCATGCAGGCATTCCGCAGAACTGTCAAAGCCAAGAGATTTCTACTTGTGTAGAGATGATGCGTATGAGTGTATCCCTTTAGATGATTTCCATCCTTAACATGTCTCCATGTATGTTCCATTGGTAACGTCGGAGCACCTATTTTGCGCAGCAGGTCTTCTGCCCGTTTTTGAACTTCGTCATCAATGTTGGTTGATGTTCTTTTGAAGATCTTACTACCGAATTTGTATTGGATAAACTTTGGCTTCTGTTTTGGCTGGCTGATGATATTTCCAGACAAAACGTCTACCTTCGCCTCCATTTGCCTAGGCAATTCACTTCTTTTTAAAGTGGCTCCACATGATGGACAGGAAAATTCTTTCCTAAGGATTTTATTTTCCCGATCCACTACTGCTTCGTAGGCATCTATTTCGGCCGCACACTCTGTGCACAAAAAGAAGTCTGTCCATACAACATAATCTACAGCTCCTTGTTGACTACTATTCGCATGCGGCGTTGCGTAAAGCCATCCAAACTCTTTCTCAACATCACCTATTAATTTAGTTGCCTCTCGGACTATTGCGATGGCATGTTCCTGGCTTAGCAATCCCCTTGTAATAAAGGGGCCAATGGGAGCCAAATCATTGGTCACGCACTTTCTAGGGATATAATCCGTGGGGTATTTAATATTTGATTGCATTTGCGACTCCCGATTTACCAATTGAGTCGCAATAGAAGTCATCCCGGTTCCAGAAAAACCGTCAAATACAATATCGCCCGGTTCGGTGTAATGAGATATGTACTTTGCTATGGCTTTAGGTGGCACCTTGGTATGATAGGAGTGCGCGTTGTAGATTGGGTCGTTTTTCCCCTCGCTCACGTCGGCCGCAAAAGGCTCCCGGTGATAATGGTAACCCTCGGGATGTTCGGGCTTTTGGGCCTCCCACTCGGCGATGAAGTCGGCGATCCAGGGGTTCGGGCAGGCGGTGTAGTACGGCGGATCGCTCAGGTTCAGAATGTCCTCGTCGCTGCCGATCGGAAAGCCTTCAATCTTGCGGAACTCCGGGGACTGCAGAGTCTTGCGCAATTCCTCTGTGAAGTGGGCGCGGCGGGCCTCGTCGTTTTCAAAGATCATGCCGAGGCAAATCACCGGGCCGGATGGCTTCTGCGGCTCCTCAAACAGCGAGTCGAACAATGTGTTTTCTTTCATCTTCATAATCCTTGCTGGCGTCTTATTCTCAGTTTGGTCACTTGGCGGGCGACCAAGCTCGGCGGAGTTGGTCACTCGCCTAGCCCACCGAATCATTGAAATTGGCTGCATCGTGCTTCGGCATGCAAAGAACGATGCTGAGGAGCGAACAACATACAGAACTGGAGGCCATCATGCGCAAGCGCCACGGCAATGCGGCCCTTACACGACGCGCGCGCTGCTCTCGCCGGGACAGGCAGAAACTCACAGCTTCGAATACAAGCGCAATAGCACGCTCAGCCTGTTCGCCGCGCTGAACACTGCGACGGGTGAAGTCCTTGGTAAAACGGCCGCCCGCCACACCAGCGAGCAGTTTGTCGGCTTCCTCGAAAAGGTGGTCGCCAGCCAGCCCAGTGGCCGCCAGATCCATGTCATCTGCGATAACGTCAGCAGCCACAAAACCGATCTGGTGCAAGCGTTCCTGACCAGGATACGGGCGAAACAGTTCTCGACCTGGTTCAGCCATGATGAATACGTCGGGGTGTAGTCCATCGCAACGTGATCAGCCGCGGTGTCATCACTTCGGGCAAAGACCTCGATAAGAAGTTCATGCGCTCTATCCGTCAGTACAACAAAGACCCCAAGCCATTGAAATGGATTTACGCCGATCCCACACGGCGTATCACCGCCGATTCTTCTGAGGACTAGTGACTCTCATTCCATGACGATCCGCACCTTGGCCGGGTCCTTGCCCTTGGTGAGCCGATCGATGTACTCCTCAAAGCGTTTCTTCATCTCGGCCGGACTGGCCGGCCCGTCGGTGACTTGCAGGGCCTGTTGCAGCTCCTGCGCCTTGACGGTGACCTTGACCAGACCGGAGAGAACCTCCTTCAGGGCGTGGACGACATTGCTGTCCAGCGGCACCGGCAGTTCCTTCGATTTGATGAAGGCCTCCAGCGGTTTGCAGTCCTCGATCTTTAACAGGTCCATGTTGGCCTGAGTGATCGGGTCCTCCAGGTTGCTGAGGATGGTGGAGGTCCAGGCCGCCACCATGGCGTCGAGCTGGTCATCCATCTGATCGATCATCTGCGAGCCTGCCGCCTCACCGGTTTCCACAGAAGGCCGGTATCCACAATGCGGACAGATTGGTGAGGCGTCGAGGTTTTGCTCGGTCAGGGCAAAGCAGCTCTTCAGTCCAGCCAGTCGGTTCTGGTAATCGGTGAGCTGCTGCCGGGGCATCAGGTCGATTCCGGCGAGTTTCAGCAAAGTTTGCAGGCGCTGTCCATTGAGCAGGCCCGCCTTGCGTTTGTCGTCGTTCACGCCCAGCCGAGCCTTGGTATGGAGGTCGAAGTAAGCAGTGGTGTAGTCCCTTTTGAGCTTCTGTAGTTTTCCGCCGATGCTCTGGGATTGGGTGACCAGCTTGATCTGGTCAGCCTGCTTAAGTGCATCCAGAACGTCCTGCCGCGCGGCCTTCATGCGATCCACCCAGTCATGGTCGGCAGGCAGCACCGCTTCGGCGGTGGTGAGCCAGGACGCCGTCGGGCCGTGGTCCATAATGAACTCGCGTAGGGCGTCCAGCTCATCAAGAGCCTTGACGGCTTTTTCGTGGGCCAGAACCTCAGGAGCGCTATAGCGGAAATTTTTGAGTTTGCCCGGCAAGGAATAGGCCTGGAGCGATTCAAAAAAGCCCTTGGCTTCGTCCAGTCTGCTGACCTGGCTCGCCAGATCGGCGCCCGCGAGCAGATCCAGCCCCCAGAACGAAAGCCCTTCGCGCAGGGTCTGCTGCGTCGTGACGATGCGTTTGACGATCTTGCCCACCGCCTGCTGCAGGTTTTGCACTGGCTCGTCCTTGCCCTGGGTGACGAGCTGGGCCATGCCTGGCGTCATGCCGAGCAGTTCAAACAGCGCCTTGAGCGCGGGCAGGTTCCATTCCTTGGGCTGCTCCAGGTGTTTGAAGCGGACCAACTCGTCCATGCCGGTCGCGGCAAGCTGCTGAAGTCCGGTGGCGTCGAATTTCTTTCCTGGGATGGAGAGCACGATGTCGCCGGAATAGACCAGCGCCGCGACCAGGACGGTCACCCATTCCGGCTCGAGCCGCGAACCGCCCGGGTTCAGGTATTCGAGCCCATGGTCGTCCTGGATGATCTCGCTACGGTTGACTACCTGGCCGTGGCCCTTTGCCTTTACGGCATCGAGGATGAACTGAGTGTATTTCGACTTGTAAGGGTCTATCTTCTCGCCGTCGAGCAGCTCCAGGGCGTCCAGCACGGCAGTGGCCTGCTTGGTGCGGTTCTGTCCGGCGATGGCCCGCAGGGCGTCCTGCGCGGCCTGGGCGCGGTTGTTGCCGGTGATCAGAACCGTGAAGAATGGATAGTCCGGGGCCTGGTTCTCGAAGTTTGGAGCCAGACAGACACCAGCAATAGTGTTCACCAGGTCGCGGAAGTTGATGGATTCGTGTGGCGACAGGCCGGACAGGTCGCGGATGGATTTTCCCTTAGCCCATTCGGTCATGAACTTTGCGCGACCCTGGTAGGTGACCTCGAAGGCATCGCTCATGTGCTTCTGCAGCCACTGAACTAGCTTTTTCAGAAAGCCGTTGGCCTTTGATTCATAGGTGGCCTTGGCATGGCCCGAAGAGGTGGCTGCAAGGTCTAGGGCGGCAGCGTAGCTTTTCAGCGCGGCCTGGAATTCCTCGTCAGCGCCTTTCAAGCGGAAGAAGACCTCATCATTGACCTTGTCGTCCTTGAAACGGGGAGGATCATTGGGCTGGATGAAGTAAAGGTAGAAGTCCCGCTGCGGCACGGCGGTGGAGCGCTCGTTGGGAGCGCCGAAAAAAAGGTAGCCGGTGCGAGCAGCCTTGTGCTCCTGCCAGACCAGCTCGTGCTGCCAGATCTTGTAGCCGGTCACGTATGTGGCGTCCTGGCATTCCATGACGCGCTTGAGCGCCTCATAGTAGAAGCGGTCGAGCTGAGCCTGACCCAGGCTTTCAGCCCTCTTGTCGATCAGGGCGTCGAAGTCGTCGGTCTTCTTCAGGTCGAGGTAGAACTGGCCGTTGTCGGCATTGAAGGAAATGAACTGGCCGCTAACAGTTTTGTGAATCTCGCGCAGGACCGTCTCCACATGGGTCTGCAGGTCTTTGTCGGGCTCGTCACTGCCCAGCTCGGCGATCAGCGGATCGAACAGGCAGAGGCTGTCGCGCAGCTCCTCGGCGGATGCGCCCATGGGAGCATAAATGTCGCCGGTGGTGAGGCGGTGAACAGACAGCGCATGAATCAGGCGCAGTGCCATCGGCTTGTATTGCTTGCGGGTGATGGCATTCTCGATGCGGGATTCCAGAACCTGGCTGCAATCGATGACCGCCCGGATTTCGGGAATGGCGCGGAAGGAAGCGTTCTGCTTGAGCGTGTTCCAGTAGTTGTCGAAGGCGATGAGGCCGGGTTCATCCTGCGGCACGTCCTTGCCCAGAATAGCCTTCATGCCCATGGACAGCGTCTTGAGTACCTCGCGCTTTTCCACCACGGTGACCCGCTCGAAGGTGTCGATGTAATCGGGATGCACCGGGAAGAGCCGGACAAATTCGTCCATGCGCTCGTTGAGCCCACCGTAGTATTTGGCAAAGGGCACCAGGTAGTCGCGGATCTTAGCCTGTTGCTCCGCGGTCTTCTTGAGTAGTCGCTCGGCCACCACGAATTTGACGTCGCTGCGGGCAATGAGGATCTGCTCGAAGCGGTCCTTCACTCGCCGGATGCTGTCGGCGACAAAGGCGAAGCGCGGGCTATCAAAAATGGCTTCCTGAACACCGGCCATGAACCGGAAGCGCAGATCCTTGCAGACCTCGCCGACCTCGCGGAGAAAGTTGAGGTCGAGAATTAGCTCCTGATCCTTTCGGGTGCGCAGGTAGTCGAGCAGCTCATCGACCACCAGCAGAAGGCCGTGTTCGGGGAATGCCTCGCCGAACTTGGCCATCATGTCTTCGAAGGCCCGTTTATGGCTGGTGATGGTTCCCGCTTCGGGGAACACGTACTCCACGTCGAGTTTCTCCAGATTCTCTTCCAGTTCGGCCACCAGGATGTCGCGCAGCGACATGGTGGTGGCTCCGATCTCGGTACGAATGACCTTGAAACGCCCGGCAATCTGAGTAGCGGCGTCGCGGACACCGGAATGGTTCAGCCCTTCCAGCAGGGAGGCATCTGCGGCAAGACTGGAAACCACGGACATCAAGTGCGATTTACCGGTGCCATAGTTGCCGACCACCAGCAGTCCCTTGTTGTCGACTGGCTGGTCGAACTGCATTTGAGGGATGACAAGCTGTGTGAGCCGTTCCGCCATTTCTTCTGAAATGACATAGGTGCTCACCAAGTGATGCGCAGCGCTCGATTTGTCCGCGTCACGCAACTGAACGACTGACTCAATCGGGTCGAATTGGATAAGATCTCCGTATTTCATGCCTGTCCTGCCTCTCTGTTGTTTTTTGCCGCATCGACCGTGGCCGAGCCATCCATACCCACGATCAGCGCATCAACCGAGTCATAGCTACGGTACTCGGGATGGCCGGTTTCGGCGTATAAAAGCCTCCCGCCGCTAGAGGTCCCGTTCCATGAAGCCACCACGGTCCGGTTTCTCGAGATGACCTGCAGCAACCGCAAGGGATCCTGCTTGAGGTCCTTGTCGAAAAGGATCTCGAGGTTATCCAGCACCACCGGTGCTTGAGTTCTATCCGCGATCTGGTCGAGGATTCCCGGCAGCCGCAGTGACCGCTGCTTCGCTGTCAGCTCAAGCAGTTCGCTTGAAAGCGCCAGATTGACGTTGATGACAGATGTCCCGAACCGCACGGCGACATCCCGAAGAACGCCGGTCTTACCGGAACCGGTCTCACCCACCAGCAACACCAGGCGGTGATACAAGCCTTCGGCAGCTTGCAGGGATCGATTTATCTTGTCGTGTATCGGCTCGGCCATGGACGCTCCTTACTGCCCGGTGTCCGGCTTATCGGATTTGTCAGCCGCACCACCTGAGCGGACCCATGCGTCCACCTCATCTTGCTTGAACATCCAACGACGGCCGACGCGATGACCGGGCATGTCCCGTTGTTCGATCCACTTGTAGATCGTCTCGTTGCTTACATTCAGATATTTGCAAATGTCATCAACTGTTAGCCATCTCTCATCCATAGCCTTCGTCCTTCGTTCATCAATTTTTCGGTAAGAGCCCGAAGGTCTCCGGGAAACCCGAAATCCGGACACAGCGCCGCAAGTTGCACATAAATTACGTTGAAAGATTGCCAAAATCAAGGGTTTTGTGCCGAATAGTGCCAACTTCTCCAAAATAGAGCTGCTTGTCACTAGTGATCCGAACGCCGCTTTGAAGCATGTTCGTCGTGTAAGCAGCACAGGCGCGGTTGAGCCTTCTAAAGAAGCCACCATCACCCGCTGGTACATGCTGTGCCCGCCAAGGTCGAAGCCTTCCAGCCGGTCGAAGGCGGCAGATCGCGCATCGAATCGGTAAAGGTCACCAGCCATCAGGTCCCAGTCACTGACCGGGCAGTCGAAGCGCGGCTTGCGGATCTCCTGCTGCCTACGGATGTCGGCCAGCGGGTCGCCTGGACCCTGGGGCCAGGATCAGACCGCCCGGCACCTCGAGCGCCGGGAATCCGGCATGGAGATGGTAGAGCCTGCCCCAGACCACGGCCGGTTCAATGACTCGCCCCGGGGTCTAGATTGCTGCCTCGCCTTCGGATTCCGGCTCCAATGGTTCGAGCTCAGCCTTGTCGTTCGCCGGGCCCTTTCCTCGAAAGCCAAACCGGACCGCCTGCTGCTCGTCGCGCAGAATTGCGACGAATACCTCGACAGTATCGATAGCCCTATCGATCGTCCGCGTGTGCACTGTCCCGTCCGCTCGCTGGTACGTAACGCTGCGTGCGTACAGAGCCGCCAGCTTGACCGGTTTGGTGCCCTTCGCATTCTTGCCAACGAGGAACTCTCTCTGCCTGTTATAACAAGAAATACAGAGATGCTTGCCGATTAGCCTTGAAGCGACGCTATGGCACCGGCCACAGATCCTCAATCCGCGAAAGGGTGAGCAACTGGCACTGCCCTCGCCGGCGTGCAATGCACCGAGTTTGCATCCCTTGCAACAATGGCGCGCAAGATCTCGCTCGTGGTTCGCACGGCGCCAGTTGCTTGAGCAAGCCTCCACCGACAAGCTCGCCTTGAGGCGCTCGCACTCGAAGTGCTGGACGCCCGGCAGATACTCATTCTCGAAGTAGGTGACGTCCACTAGTGGGAATTGGGGTTGGGATTGACTCTTTACCAGTGTATCTGCACGACCTCGATAAAAGGCGCTCTGCCCACTAAGCCAGACGACAGGCTGACAGTATCAAACGCGAGTGAAGCGGCGAGGTACGAAACCGGACAGATATGGACATGGTGCGCCATTGTGTACGAAACTAGGCTTTCTCAACTTTCGTACACATATCATAATTGGTACGTCACTTTCGTACACAAGAGCCGAGCATGTCCCGCGTCTTCGCTTACTTCGCGTTTCCACCACCGACCAAACCACAGAGAACCAGCGCCGAGAGATTGAGCAGGCCAGGTTTGCGTTGATTCCTCGTCGCATCGTCGAGGAGGCCATCAGCGGATCCGTCGCCGCCTCGAAGCGCCCCGGGTTCACGCGCATGCTCGACCGCCTGAAGGCTGACGACGTGCTCGTGGTGACAAAGCGAGATCGCCTCGGCCGCAATGCGATGGATGTTCGAGCCACAGTCGAGGATCTCGCGAGAATCGGGGTGCGGGTCCACTGCCTCGCACTGGGAGGCGTCGACCTGAGCAGTACGTGAGCTACGGGCCGGGCGAACTCATCGAACGGCCCTAGATAGGCATTGCGCGGATTGACGGCCGCTCGATTAGCGACAATCGACCGCCACCGCCACAACCTCGCCGGGATCCAATGGCGTCGGATTGTCGTTGAACTGGCACCGGACGCCCGGCAAGCTGCATGCGCAGACCACAACCTCAGACTCGCCAGCACGCTCGGCGCCACAGTCGGAGCAGTGGTACACCAGCGCCTCGCCTGTACCCTCGCGGGCAAGGACACGGGCGTAGCACCTGCCGCAGCAATGGTCAATCAAGCTCCACAGATGACCCAGGTAGCCACCGACGCCATCATGGTCCATATCGCCCTCTATTGTCAGAAGCCACGCAACTCGGCCTCTGTGGAGACCCGGCGGAGCCGTTCTATTACACGGCGCTGTAGATCGGGCGACTCTGCCTCAAGCTCGGCGACGATCGCATCATAGAAATCCTGCATGCGACTCACGCTCCAGGCCGTCTCTGCGTGCTGAAGCGCAAGCCGGATCAGGTCGCAGCGCATGCGGTGAGCGTCTCTCAGCGCGAACGGCACCTTGACCTTCCGCCGCCCGTCGGCGCCGGTCATCGTCGCAAAATCGCGCAGCAGCCGCGCATCCTCGTCGAGCTCGTCGAGCATCCGCCAGAAGTCCAGGGCCCGGCGCGTGGCCGGCACCGCGTCCTCCTGCGTGATCAGAGCCTCCGGCGCGGCGATCTGCTCCCGCACCGTCGAAGCGAGCGCCGCCACGGCATCGCCGTCAGCTTTCCGCTGGCCCGCCATGTTGCCCACAGCCATCTGCCGCCAGCGGCCCCAGGTACCGTCCGGTACATCGGGGAATTGTTCGCGTGCGAGGCGGACGCCCTCCTGCGAGCCGTGCTCAGCGGTCAGCCGGCGGATCGTAGCAATTACCTCGTCGCGCAGGGGGTCAGGGGGTCGGGCCATTGGAGCTCCAGAATTCGCAATTGGGAGCTTCTAGTATCGATTCACGACTCCGACGGGATCACGCACGTTGCATTCTTCTTTTGAGAACTACAACGCCGCCCTAATCCCAGTGCTTCCTCCGGTTGAGACGGCATGCGCAAGCCTCGATAGCCCTCGATTCTGACGGCTCTACGGTGAAGGCGAATGGAAGGTGCGCAAGCATGGCTATTCCAGGCGCCGCACCCGGCGCATGGCACTTCGGGCGACGGACGCGAAGACCGGCCAGATATGCGCGGCTCTGATGACGCATCAGGACGTGGCTGATGTCGATGTATTGCCTGAACTGCTCGAACAGATCCCGAGCGACACGCCGATCGAAACCATCGGTGACGAGGGCGCATACGACACCAGGCAATGCCACGCGCGATGCAAAACCGTCGATTCCGCCGCGTGAGGAGCGATACCATGGCCACAGTGCACGACGCGCGGAGCGGTGCGGTCGTTGGGTTTGAGCGCGATGAGAAACCATCACTGTTTCTCAGAACGCCCCAACAAGACTTTCCCTATCGATCCAATTCCGACACTCACTCGCCCAGCTAGAACGCAACATCAAAGGGCAGTGGGCGGCCGCCCCCCAAGACTGTAGGTTCCTTCCGCGTCGCGTCCGATGTCAGCCTAGATATGGTGCGCCCTCAGAACATTTCCTCAGCGGCTGCAGCAGTTTTGTCCTCCTGCCCGCCAAGATTCTCGTCAAGAATTCTAGACCTAACAGCATAGAACGAGGCTCGAGTTGGCAACGCAGCGACCTTATGCTTGCTCTTTCGACGCTTAGTATCGTTCTTGAAAAGCAATCCTGCATTTTCAAGCGCAGATAATGCTGCCTCTTTCGCTGTATCGCCAATAGCTGCGCGCAAGCCCTCGTCAGTCAGCAGGAACAGTTCGCCGCTCGAAGATTTGGCTTTGTAACCCGCTACAGTTTGCGGAAGTCGCTCGACTTCATCCGCGCACGGAAACCGCCCAGGATTGCTCAATATGAAGCTGCGGAGGTTCCGCAACGCACGCCTGCCATCGTCCAGGTCCGGTACTGCAGTTCGCCAACTGTCCCACACAGCAGCCACAGCCGAGGCGACACGCTCCGCCGTGCAGGGCAGAATCCCGGCCTCAATCGCCAATTCACCGGCAATGCGAACGAGCGCAAATCTCTGTGCCGCGCGAGCGATTTCCGGTCGCTCGTGCATTGCCAGCTGCTGCCCATACCTGCTCTGCCTCGGCCTTATCCATTCATGGGCGGCCCGGTGTGTGCCGAACTCGTCGATCAACCAGGCCACGAACTCGCGACCGGCGACGCCATGACATTCCGCGCAAGCAAATTTCAAAGCGTCAATCCGCTCGCGGGCGTTTGCGACACCAGGAAACAGGCCGGTCTCCGGAAACGGGACATCCATGATTCGCAGCGCCTGGCCGCCTTTTTGATTCTGTCCGTTCTGTGCCATCAGTTCGGCAATGCCGATCTCCCCGCTACTTATAATGACCGTGCGCCATTCCCGTACCGCGCGCCGACTCGCGTCGGATCTCAAGCGCTCGGTCCCTCGCCCGCCAGCAAGCGCATAGACGGCTCGGCCGAGCTCTGCAGCGTTGCGGAACTGACCAAGTTCATCAATGCAGAGCGCAACATCGCTATGCTCCTCTGCGATTGCCTCAAGTCCATTGGAGGTGGAGTTCCAACGCCGCACAAATGCGCGCGAGTCTGAGCTAGGGTCGGAGCCGCGTCCCCATATGGACGCAGCCAATTGAAGCGCCGTCGTCTTGCCCCTCGAGGTGAGTCCCGCAAAGTTGAAGCCAAAGCTATCCGATGCCGCCGGCCGTACAAGCGCAGCGGAAACCCCTGCACACAGCGAGAACAGGGCCAGATCGCCGCCACAACTTGGAAGCGCAACTCGGGTCCGCCACTCTTCCAGCGTGCCCCCTGACGTACAAATTTCAGTCATCCGATTGAAGCTCACAGGCTGATAGGTTGCGTCCTTGGTACCCAGCACGACGTCCGGAAAGACAAACCGCATACGCTCGCCATCGGCCCAGCCCGTTTGCCGCATCGCCGTGATCCACGCACGCCTTGACGCGAGTGTGCGCGCAGCATCCAGATACGCGGCAAGTGCCTTCTCCTTTGAGGGGACGACTCGCACCCCGCGCTCCGCCAGCATTTTGGCAAGCTCAGCTGGCTCTCCATGCAGGCGGCCCGCCGGAATCGCGAGCTCGATACGTCGCCCATCCAGGGTCATGGCCGCCAATAGGAGGCCATAATCACCGCCGGCATCGCCTCGCGTGAGGGATCGCACGATCAGCGGCCCCACGATCGACTCCGGCTTCCCGCCGCCACGCGCTTCGACATCGGCTTTGCGCCGGATACCCTCAGCTGATAACACATAGTTTGCCGGGATATAGTCCCCGAAATTCCCATGCACCTGCCCTGCAGGTTTTCCGGGCTGTCCCACCTCGACCTCTTGACGCGGGACAGCCAGAAGCCTTGTCAACACCGAGTTTGTCTCGTCTGCCCCGCTTGTCCCGGTTGAATGGGGAGGCACCTCGGCGGCACCCGTCATTTCCCCCGATTCCGCGCGACCAACGTGCTGTTCGTAGGAGACTGAGTGTGGGGGGATGAACTCTGATTCTCCCGGTGTGGCGAGTGGCCGCCAAAATTTGTCGTCAGCGGCCCTCATTTGCTCACCTTCGCGACCGAATCTTCCTGCAAGATCGCGATCAGTTGCGCAGTATCTTCATTGAACCGTTCTACCCTTAGGAGGACATCTTTGCCCGAAACAAAATCGCCGCACCCTGGAGGCAGGAGCCCCTCACCGCCACGCTGAATCGGCAGCCTGACAAGGCTGAGACCAGCCACCGTTCGGAATCCGACCTCGATCTCTTTGACGAGATGCTGGTCGAGCGACCTGGCAATCGACGTTGGTCGCACGCTCTCGAGCACCGCGGGAATCAGTTCGCGCTTCGAGCCCAATGAGAGACCGAACAAGTATCGCTCCACATTCAGGCGCCAGCCGTCGCTTTCGGCGTAGGGTCGGCCACGCACTGCGATCAGCTGGGCTCCGGCAATCTTGCCGTCTGCACCTACGCACGAGGGGATCCATTCGCGAACATCATTCCAGCCCCGGCCCCAGGCCGATCCGGACCTTGCCGATGGGTCTAGGGCGTATTTCAGGCCATCACTGCCAATTGCGTGCGGTGCGTCATCCAAAATGAGCTCATCGATATGGACGCGGAACTTCATCGCTAGCCACGTGCGGAATTCTGCCTTCCACGTTTCCAAGTATGCTGCGCGGATCGAGGTAGCATTCATTTGAGGGCGCCTCCAGCAAGCAGAGCCTGCAGGTCCGACACGCGCCAGGCGAGACGACCGTTAATACGTACGGGGCGAATTGGCCCATTTTCCAGACATGCCCACTTCCGCAAGGTTTGGGGTTTGCGGTTGATAGCGGCCGCGGCCTCTTCCGTCGGAAGGACTTCGCGCAAGCTCGCTTTCCCGAGCAGTTGCACAGTTGCGCTCATGTGGTATCACCTTTCCCGCGACGTTCGCGGTGTTGAATTTAGGTGACACGAAATGTAGCGATGGCAAGGGTGCCCCCGGTGTTGCGCAACTGCGAGAGCCAGATCTGGGGCGGCTTCTGAGGCAGCGAACGCAACGATTCAAGGCAACAGTTTCGGCCAATGCCATGTCAGTCGGCGATAGGCATCCTCACGTTCGCCGCTTCGTTAAGCTTGGATAAGATGCGACTGGGAAAGGCGACGCGGACTTACGACCTAGGAATTTGCCCCTGGCTTCAGCGAGCTTCTTGCTGATCAGTTGGCGAGTGACCCCATATTGCTCCGCGAGCTTCGCTTGCGGCATGTCAGGCAGTCTCGAGCGTTCCAGTAGCGCCTTAAGGTCGGCGTCTGTCCACTTTGCGCCAACTTGTCTCACATTGGCTTGCGCAGATCGCGGAACGGCGGCTGTGGATGAAGTCGGTGAGGGTTCGGCACCCACTTCCAATTCGCGCAACATTTCTTGGTACTTCGCCCCGTGCGCTTGGATGTCATCCACCAGTCGATGGAACGCGGTCGGCAATGCATCGACCTCCGCTGGCGAAAGCCGAATCGCACTGCGAGGCACGGGCGTGAAGGTCCGATAGCGATGGCCGTGGGCGATCAACGCTTGCGGTAATGCCTCGCCTCCGATTTGAAGTAGATGCAGGAAATCGCTCGGCATAACGACTTCCATTAAGGTCGAGTACCCCGCCGGCATTGGCCACGCCACCCACTCGCCACCGACCAAGCGAACCACATCACAATCGGAACGGATGCACACCGTGACCGATTTCAGCCGAAGGTCCTCCAGGCGGGAAAGTACCGCATTTTCCGTCCATTTTTCGCCCGTTCGGTCCGTCAGGTACTCCGCAGCCTCACAAAGCGTGCTCCACTTGGCAAGCAACATCATCTCCCTCTCACAGCGCTCAAATTAGGGGCAAGACGAGAGGGGGCCTGCCGCTCCCTCCATTGGCGTAGACACGAGGTCAGGCTGTGGCGGCTACCCAGGCATTGTTGCCCACTCCAATTTCTGCTCGACGCTGCCAGCGTGAGCATCAAGACGCCAACCAGACCATGCACCGCTCTGCCGGCGCACCGCTGAACGCGCGATGCAGGCCATGCGGACTCTCATGTTGGAGCGGCCCCCTGAAACGCCGGACACAGTCCCCCACTTACAATAGCGGGTAGGCATACGACTGTGTTTATGACTAAAACGAAGCAGGAATTGGTGGAAGTGTTGACGGGGCCGGAGCGCCGGCGGCGGTGGTCGCCGGACGAGAAGCTTGCGATGGTGCGCGAGAGCTGCGAACCGGGCAAGACGGTATCGATGGTGGCGCGCCAGCATGGAGTCAATCCGAATCAGCTCTTCCACTGGCGCAAGCTGTACCAGGACGGCAGCCTATCTGCGGTCAGTGCCGGTGAGGAAGTCGTGCCGGCATCGGAGCTGAGCGACGCGCTCAAGCAAGTCCGTGAGCTACAGCGCCTGCTGGGCAAGAAGACCATGGAGAACGAGATTCTCCGTGAGGCAGTGGAGGTGATGAAGTCGCGAAAATGGATTGCGCGCTCACCCTCATTGCCGGGGGACGACCTGTGAAGCGGGTCTGCGAAGTTCTCGGTGTAGCGCGCTCAAATGTGGCAGAGAAGCTGGCTCGTTCTGCAGACTGGCGGGATGGGCGCGGTGCCAGGCAAACCGACGATGCGGGGTTGGTCGAGGAGATTCGCAATGCGGTCGCGCATCTGCCCAGCTACGGTTATCGCCGGGTCTGGGGCGTACTGCGCAGGGAACGAGAGCATCGTAGTGCGCCTCCGGTCAACGCGAAGCGCGTCTATCGGGTCATGCGAGTGTACGGCCTGCTGTTGCAACGCAGGGTGGCACCGCCACGCCCGCAGCGCAGGCATGAAGGTAAGGTCGCGGTAGCAAAGACAAACCAGCGGTGGTGCTCTGACGGCTTTGAATTCCGCTGCGACAACGGCGAGCCGCTGCGCGTGACGTTCGCCCTGGACTGCTGCGACCGCGAGGCGATGAGCTGGGCGGCGACAACCGGCGGGCATAGCGGTGACGTGGTCCGCGACGTGATGTTGGCCGCCGTTGAAAATCGCTTTGGAAACGCACTGAGGACGCCGATGGAAATTGAATGGCTGACCGATAATGGCTCGGGCTACACGGCAGACAAGACCAAGGCGTTTGCGTCGGCACTTGGCCTGAAGCCACTGACCACGCCGGTTTGCAGCCCGCAGAGCAACGGGATGGCCGAGAGCTTTGTGAAGACCATGAAGCGCGACTATGTCGCCTTCATGCCCAAGCCTGATGCCGAGACGGCAGTTCGCAATCTGGCCATTGCCTTTGAGCACTACAACGAGCAGCACCCCCATAGCGCCCTGAATTACCGCTCTCCGCGCGAATTCAGGCGTGCGATGGCCTTATCAACCTAAGGGTGTGACCGTGTCCGGGGACACGGGGGCAAATCCACATGTCGCAACCGGCTGGCTTATTGTCACAGCCGACGTACGTTAAGTTATTGATTTTTAAAAATTATATCAACCCGCATCAATAACAGGGAATTGAGGTGCCGACTCATTCTTAATGAGAAGGTTGGGGGTTCGATTCCAGTTCGATTCCTCTCTTCGGCACCAATCAAATCAAGCATTTAGCCCAGCCCACGCGGTTGGGCTTTGTTGTTTCTGGGCATCATGTAGCCACTGTGTAGCCAGTAGGACGAAGTCTTATGCGGCGCGGACTACACACAGCACGTTATCCCGCGAACGGAGCCGCCCGCTACCCAGTTTCCGGAGAGACAAGCAGAAAACGCGGGACAACCCTCAAACGCGGCGCACCTAGCGCTGTCTCGAGTCACCGCAGCCATGCGAGACAGCGGGACTCTTTACCGAGAGCAGACCCAGACAGCAAACCGAATGGGTTGGCTGGTCTGAGCAGCCTTGCGAACGCTGACTAGTTCGATTCGCTCACTGGCGGGCAATCGGCCAAAACTTGCCTAATCTGGCCGAGAACGTAGACGTTTATTTGGACGATTGCAGGGAATCGCACTGTTCTCCGCCCTGCTCCCTGGCAATTCCGTACCAGCGCTTGGCCTGCGCCGGAACCTCTGCCTCCGCTATCTTCTTCGTCGGCGGAAACGCTGACTAGTGGCGTTTCCGGGTACGCAATTCCAGAATCGCTTAAAGCGAAAAGCTCAGATTTCCTACCAGCAGTAGGTGCGGCACCTGTTTGCGGTCGCGTTCAGCGCGATCTTGAAATAAGTGGGTTAGCAGCCCCGACGATGGTTCGATTGGAGGCACCACAGGCGCGCCGTGACGAAGCGTCGATCGATCATAGTGCAAGCCCTGTCTTGGGTCCTCTCTGCGCTTTGCCGAGTGGACGGCGTCAAAATCTGAACCCGTCCGCCGCTCGGTACAACTGAGCCGGACGCTGCGCCCCTCGCAGGAACTCTCCTTCCATTTCGACTAGACTGGGCTCATCCTTGAGTCGGCGACGGAAAACACTCTTGTCTAGCGGGCCGCCGAGAATTACCTCGCAGGTCCGCTGCAGTTCCGTTAGCGTAAAGCGCGCCGGCAGCAGATGAAGAGGAAGTGCCGCACGTTCCACCTTGTCACGTAGCTTGGCTCGGGCAGCCGCGAGCAGTTGGTCATGATCGAACGCGAGTGCCCGATCTGGTGCGAAGGCATCCGCCCACTCAACTGCATCGGTCTTGACGCCAGCCACTGCGGTGATTTGATCACGAGGCAACAACGCGTAGTAGAGCACGCTCAGGGACCACCCCCGCGGATCCCGGTCTGGCCCACTAAAGGCGGCCACTTGTTCGAGAAAGGGCACCTCGACGCCCGCCTTGCTGAGCAAGACCCGTCGTGCAGTGTCATCCAGACTGCGATCCTCGGCCGGCTTCAATACCCCGCCAGGCAGCGCCCAGCCTCCGGGCTGCGGATCATTGGTCCGCCGCACTAGCAGGACCCGCAAGCAGTGGTCATGGACGGTGAACAGCGCGATGTCTGCTGTCACCAATGGGAAAAGTTGCTTCACCCCAATCCTTAGTTGCTCTTTGTCACTATGCTGCCTACCATAGTAGTGTACTGCAACTAAGGGGAGGAGTGATGGGTTACGACATTATCGGGGATATCCATGGTCAGGCGCCCAAGCTCCGCAGCCTGCTAGTGAAGTTGGGCTACGCCGAGCGGAGCGGGGTATGGTGCCACCCAGGCCGTCAGGCGATTTTTGTGGGTGATTTCATCGACCGTGGTCCGCACCAGTTGGAAACGCTGGATATCGTCCGACCCATGGTCGACGAAGGCTATGCTCGGGCAGTCCTCGGCAATCACGAATTCAATGCGATCGCGTGGTTCACAGAGGACCCCGCTCGACCAGGGCATCATCTACGCACACATTTTGACGAAAAGGGAAAGACAAACCACCAGCAGCATCGGGCCTTCCTGAAGGAAGTCCAACAGACGCCGGAGAAACACCAGGACATTGTCAACTGGTTCTATACCCTCCCCCTTTGGCTCGATCTGGATGGGGTGCGTGTCGTTCACGCCTGCTGGCATCCGGCCTATATGGCCGAACTCGAGCCACGCCTGCAACTAGGCCGGAATCTCAATTTGGCAATGGTCGTCGCCGCGAGCGAGAGGCGTTCGGCCGAATACCACGCCGTCGAAGCGCTCACTAAGGGACTCGAAATTCCGCTACCCGAGGGATGCAGCTTTCTCGACAAGGACGGTGTCGAGCGCAGAGAGATCCGGGTACGGTGGTGGGACATGAGCGCCACCACATTTCGTCAGGCTGCGTTGCTCCCCGAGGAGACGTCGAGAACGCTGCCCAATACTCCCATCCCGCACCCGACAGCAATTGGTTACCCGACGGACAAACCCATCTTCTTTGGCCACTACTGGATGACCGGGATACCGCGCGTCCTGGCACCCAAGATCGCCTGCGTCGACTATAGCGCCGGCCACGAAGGGCCGTTGGTAGCCTATCGGTGGGACGGCGAGTCGACTTTGAACGACAAGCATTTTGTGACCTCAGATTGACGGAGTGCGCGATGTCGGGCGATGTCGAATTCACCCTGACATGAGTCCAATCCGGCGAGGCGACGCGCAACTCGCCGTGAGTAAGACAGACCGTCCCGGCGATGACGTGAGCAAAGCGCGAAAACCCTGGAAGGAAGGTGTGCATTGGCCGACGAAAAAGCGAATCCAAACGACAAGGCGAAGGCATCTCCGTTCGCAACCGGAATAGCTGGCCTGATGAAGATACCAGCGCCTCCCGTAACGTTTACGACGCAGTCCAACGTCGACGAAGAATGGGCACGATTTTCTGCGGATCTGACATTGGTATTGTCCGACCTCGACGAAGATGAATATCTGATCATTTCTGCGAAGAAGACCGGCCTGTACGTTCAGTTCGCCGCCCAAGGCCAATTCGGCATGCGAGCAGAAGCGGTGTCGACGAACTACATCGAAAGCAAAACCCTCTCGCAAGACGCATGCGTCGTTATGCAGGATCTGGGCTGGAATGCCCCAACGAACTTGCCAGCGAAATCCGATCCGGAAGGACACACACCCGATGGTTCACCGAATTTCTTTATTGACGTTGCCCCACCTGTCCCGTACCAGGCAATCGCATCGCTCGCGGTTGTCACCCTGCGCTTCGCTTTCTGCGTCGGGCATCCCGGTGAGCTGAAGTACCACAGCTTTGGCGACAGGGCGAATTCGATTCGTTTTCCGACGCTGCGGATTGCCCGGGAACGGCCATAGGCCGATTGGTACGGAGCTTTGAGCGGTTGTTGGACCGCCAAGCTGAACTGCTTTGATCTGCTTTCTGACTGAGGTATTCGCATGAGCTGGTTCAAACAAACTTTCGGCTTTACGGAACTGACCTATGCAGAAACGCAAAAGCGGTTTCGCATAGAGTCAGACAAGCTCCATACCGATACGCAGCCACCCAGGAGTTTTCAGGTAGGCACGCTGACCACGCCGAGCTTGGGCGAGCTACGAACGCAAGTTGGCGCTCTTACGCCGCCAACCGGAACGCGTTTGACGCTGGGCACGATCAGCGCCGACGCCTATGCACTGCACGCCTGGCCCGAAGCCCATGGGGCGCTGATCCAGGTGGCCAGTCAGTTCAATTTGCTGGAGATGCCGGGCACCAGCACCACGCCGGAGCATGGCATCACGGGTTATGAGCATGATCATACCCAGGGCCCAGCCTGTGCCAGAGCCTGCGCCCCCGCCACGGTTTTTCGCAATTACCTGGTTTCCGTGGATGGTCAGAGTGGGCAGACCCAGACGCGTCAAATCAATACCTTAAGGGATCTGGATTGCGCGATTGGCATCCCGGGTATTCGAATGCAGAACGGCTATGCGATGCTCGAGGCCGAAACCATTCTGGCGATCGGCCAGCACATTCAAGGCCTCGACGAGGCCGGGCGTGATGCGTTGCGCCAACAGTTGCGCATTGGTTTGCACAGCAATACCGAGGTCACTGCGGACGGTGCCCCACCCCAGCAACGCGTGACCCAAGCCTTTTGCTCGGCACTGCCCGTGGCCTACAACAGCGCGCCGCGTTCGGATTGGGCGCCATTTGCGTCCCTGGTGCTGGAAGCCAGTTATGAAGCGACCCTGTTGGCCGCCGTGCTCAACCACCGGCAGACTGGCAACCCCAGGGTCTATCTGACCATGGTGGGAGGCGGTGCTTTTGGTAACGAAACCCGTTGGATCTTTCAAGCACTGCGTCGTGCATTGCATGGCGTGCACCATCACTCCCTGGATGTCGCCGTGGTCTGTTATCGCCAAGTGTCGCAGGACCTAGTGGACTTGCTGACTGAGATTAACGCGGGCCTTTAACCCGCAATACAGCGACAAAATATCTGCTGTAGAGTCCGCGGCACGTACAGAGGCCGAAAGAATCGTCCAAGCGGTGATAAATGAGCTGCAATCGCGCTCGCCACGACGTCGCGGCCCGCCACATGTGGGACGAGTACTGGCTTCGTACAGGTATCGCGCAGGAGGTACGAAACCAGGCTTACCCCTATTTCGTACATGGCCTAGTATTTGTACGGGACTAACGTACACGCAACGGGACCATGAGCCGAGTTTTCGCCTATTGCCGAGTTAGCACGACCGACCAGACCACCGAGAACCAACGCCGAGAAATCGAGGCGGCCGGCTTCTCCATCGACACGCGCCGCATCGTCGAAGAGAGCATCTCAGGATCCGTTGCGGCCTCAGACAGGCCTGGGTTTGTCCGGCTGATCGATCGACTGGAGGACAGCGACGTGCTCGTTGTCACCAAGCTCGATCGGCTCGGCCGCAACGCGATGGACGTGCGCGGCACAGTCGAGAATCTCGCCGAGATGGGCTTACGAGTGCATTGTCTGGCCCTGGGGGGCGTCGACTTGACGAGCCCAGCCGGAAAGATGACGATGGGCGTGATCGCCGCCGTCGCCGAGTTCGAGCGCGACCTACTGATCGGCCGGCATCGGCCGCGCCAAGGCCGCTGGAAAGGCGTTCGGTCGCCCCTCAGCGCTTTCGCCCGCACAGCAGCAGGCTGCGCAGCGCATTGCCGCAGGCGACGCGATCGCCGCCATCGCCCGCGACTTGGGCACAACGCGGCAAACTATCATGCGCCTGCGCACAAAGCAAGAAAGCAGTTCTCTCTGATACGGAGGCCCTATGACCGCCCAACGATTTGCTGTCTTAGTGGACAGCAATTTCAACTACATGGACGAAAGCGAGCGTTACAAGTTGGGGGAGTTCGACGATCTCGATACTGCGATTGCTGCATGCCGGCGCATCGTAGATGACTACCTGGACAGCGTTCGCGAGCCGGGCGTCGCGGCAGAGGCCATGTACAAAAGCTACACCCTGTTCGGTGAAGACCCGTTCATTGTTGGCGCCGATCACCCCATTCCGTTCTCCGCTTGGGACTACGCCAAGGTGAGATCCCGGGAAATCTGTGAATGCCAGGCACCGTTATGACGTTCAGCGATGCATGGATCGAGACGGTCGACGACGAGGACTTTGCCGCCTTTCTTGAGCAGCATCCCCGTATTGGATTGCTTCCACCGCCTGACCAGCCGTATTGGATCAATCACGTAAAAGAATGGGCGCAACGCGAAGGATTCCCAATTGAGTACCCGGATTACAACGTGGTTCGCGTGCCCATATCGAAGGCGCACCTACAGCGCTTCCTTGAAGAGATGCTGGGACCAAAGCTACTGACCGACGACCCCGGAACATTGGCAGGCTATGTCTGGCAGAAATGCCGAGATGACCGGACCTATGCGATTGGCGCCGACGAATTCTAGGGGATCACGCGCCCGACCTGCGCCCGGACGGCCAGCGACGCTAAGTGACTGATTTGGTATCGCTGGCGCGGCTAGAGCAACGGCTTTTGAGGCTGCTGAACGCCGCTGATGAAGTCCGACCAGTCCATCGCGAACGCCTCGCGCAGCGCGCGGCGGAACGGCGCCCTAACCCGTCGTTGTCGAAACGCACCAGATCTGGTTGAGCACCAACTTTTGCTGCACGATCCGGAGAAGTTACCGGATGATTCATTTATCAAATGGCGTGTGAAGCCCGGTGTCCTGCTCGAACAGGCCCGGTTTTTTGCTATGCCGGGACGGGCGGGTTGCATGGGCAGTCGCTCTTGTCCATCACGCCTATCGCGCTGTACAGACTGATAGTTTTTAAATCGCGACTGCAAACACCTGATTCAAAAGGGATTCCTCAGGGTTTCCTCAAATACGAGCAAGCAAATTCACTCGATTGTTCCAACGACGTACAGTAGCGCGCAGCTTTATGCCGCTGATAACACTACGACCCAACGAAGCACTGTGAGTCGAGAACTTGCACCGCTCGCAGTGCCATTGCTTGCCTTGACGAGCGCGCCGACCTGCACCCGCGTTCCTGCGGTAGGTGGCGGTACAGAGGGGTGGAAGCGCGCCACGACATCACCGACCGTGCTGCCGTCAACGCGTACGTGCCTTGCAGCGGCGACTTAGTGTAGCTTCGGGATGCGGCTGTTCGCCGATGATCAAGAGCGCGGTCGTCTCAAACCCGCCCGACCATTGGCGTGACTTCCTCTCGCCCGACTGCAGGCGCGAGGCGTGCCACTGCGCGGGTGGCTGGCGCAGCTTGCGATCCGGGCTGGTATGCGGGTCGCTCTCGGCGAAGGTCCACGCCGGGCGCTTCTCGATGTGCGCACTCATGCTGCCTCCTGCGCGGCGCCCACTTGCGAACGCTGCCACTCCCGAATGACGGACATGGGCCAAGCTGAAATGCCGTTAATTCGCACCGGCGTCGGGAAACTTCCGTCCTTGACCTTGCGCCACAGCGTGGAGGCGCTGAATGGCACGAACCGCTCTTTGATCAGTTGAGACGGACGAATGTACTGTTCCAAGCCAAGATCGTTCTTCATTTCCACTCCTCATGCAATTGCATGAGAGCAATTGAAACGTCACGACACGGCGCCGTCAAAACTGCCAAGAATCTCTTATTGTTCGCGCACGGCGTTTCACACTGATTCACGCATGTCGACGAAAAAGTAACGCCCCGCACTAGACGGGG
This sequence comes from Cupriavidus sp. 22TCCZM01-5, assembly GCF_057798915.1. Classification (NCBI taxonomy): domain Bacteria; kingdom Pseudomonadati; phylum Pseudomonadota; class Betaproteobacteria; order Burkholderiales; family Burkholderiaceae; genus Cupriavidus; species Cupriavidus sp. 22TCCZM01-5. The sequence continues at coordinate 72,929 of NZ_JBYOJR010000012.1, read as the reverse complement.
CGTGTTCGGGGCAAGTCGATGCTACAGGTCGACGTCTAGATCATCCTCATGAACTTCCGCAGCCCGCCGCTTAGCATCGGCGATCAACTCGCGCGCCGACTCACCACGCATCCAGCAGTCGATCATGTCCGCCCAACACTGCAGCATGATCTTCCGCTCGGACAGGTACCTGTTCACATTGTAGACAGCTGCAATCCTGTTTCGCGGCGCGTGCGCAAGCGACATCTCAATCCACCGCTCATCGAACTTCGCGCGGTTCAGACCGGTAGAAAACGTACGCCGCAGATCGTGAACGCCGAAAGTCTGGAATTCGGGATCGTCTTTTCGAATGCGCTCCACCGCAGCGTCGATAATGCGGTTCAATGTCGCATTGGAGATCGGGATCTCACTGTCGTACCGACCGGGGTGCAGGTACTGGCTTGACCCGAAGCAAGAACGAAACGCCGTCAAAAAATCTAGTGCCTGCTCGCTCAGCGGCACGACGTGAGGCTTTCCAGCCTTCATTCGACTTGCGGGGATCGTCCAACGCTCCGTATCGAAGTCGACTTCGCCCCAAGTCGCGTCGATGAATTCGCTTTTGCGCACGCCGGTCAGTAAAACGAATTTCAGTGCCAGGCGCAGCGTTGGCGCGGCCGCAACCTGCTCCAGAGCCGTGAAGAACTTTCGGATCTCGGCCGGGGACAATGCGCGATCACGTGGCTCGAAGGTGGCGATTGCGCTAGCGCGGACACTATCCGCCGGATTCGGGATCGAAATGCCGCTGCCCTGTGCGTGGCGGAACACCGCATGCACTACCTCGCGAACATGGACGCCAACAGCAGGGCCGCGCTTCTCCTTCGCGTCAAGGCACAAACGCATCAGGCGCTGCGGCGTCACCTCCTCGAGCTTCAGGCGGCCCAGCTCCGGTTCGATCACGCGGCGGTAAGTAGATCGGCGAAGCTCGAGCGTGCTGTCCGCTAACTGCTCCGCTCCGCTCTTGGGGTCCGCCTTGTGCCGAAAGTAGGCCTGCGCCCAGCCGCCGAACGTCAGCGCCTCGGCCGCTGCGGCGCGCTTCTCTGCCTTTGCGCGCGATGGCGAAACGCCCCGTTCCACGTCGCGCCGTGCACGGTCGAGAAGCGTTCGCGCCTCGCGCAGTGACATGCTCATTCCGTACTCAAGCGCCTCGGGATCGCGTGTCACCTTGTAACCTGGGTCGTAGCGCCCGATCGCCAGGGTCTCGCGCCGGCCGTTGAGTCGGTAGTCGTACCGAAAGGCCCGCGTACCAGTTGGGAGCACCGCCACGTACAAGCCGTCGCGGTCACTCACCTTGAACATTTTTTCCTTAGGCGTCAGGGCGCCCAGCTCACGATCAGTTAGCAAATCAGCCTCACTCTGATTTGCCGCTTGATACCGCCAGACCCTCTGTCGGTACCGGAAGCGGCGTTTTCGACCGCTTCCAAGAATACCGTCACGACAACCGTCAAAATAAGCGAGATTGGGTGATAGCGGCTGAGACTGCCTGAGCCACTAACTCCTTATCCCGCTTGGGTTTCGCGAGGATTTTGATATTGCATGAAGCGGTGTGAGACGATGCTAGATCACTCCCACTCGATCGTCGCCGGCGGCTTCCCCGACACGTCATACACGACCCGGTTAAGGCCACGTACCTCGTTGATGATCCGGTTCGAGCAACGACCCAGCAGAGAATACGGCAGGTGCGCCCAGTGGGCCGTCATGAAGTCGGTCGTCTGCACCGCGCGCAACGCAACGACGTAGTCGTAGGTCCGGCCATCGCCCATCACGCCCACCGACTTCACCGGCAGGAACACGGCAAAGGCCTGGCTGGTCAGGTCGTACCAGCTCTTGCCCACCTGTTGCGGCTCGCACAGGCCGGCAGCGGCATCCTGTTCTGTCGCGATGGTCTTGCGCAATTCCTCGATGAAGATGGCATCGGCACGGCGCAGCAGGTCGGCGTAGTCGCGCTTGACTTCGCCCAGGATGCGCACGCCCAGGCCCGGACCCGGGAACGGGTGGCGGTACACCATCTCCGGCGGCAGGCCGAGCGCCACGCCCAGTTCGCGGACTTCGTCCTTGAACAGGTCGCGCAGCGGCTCCAGCAGCTTCAGGCCCAGCGTTTCGGGCAGTCCACCGACGTTGTGGTGGCTCTTGATGGTGGTGGCCTTCTTGGTCTTGGTGCCGCCCGACTCGACCACGTCGGGGTAGATCGTGCCCTGGGCCAGCCACTTTGCGTTGGTCAGCTTCTTGGCCTCGGCCTGGAAGACCTCGACAAACTCGCGGCCGATGATCTTGCGCTTCTGCTCGGGGTCGGTCACGCCGGCCAGGTGGCCAAGGAACTGTTCCGAGGCATCGATGTGCACGACCTTGGCATGCAGGCGGCCGGCGAACATCTCCATCACCATCTTGCCTTCGTCCAGGCGCAGCAGGCCGTGGTCGACGAACACGCAGGTGAGCTGGTCACCGATCGCACGGTGGATCAGCGCGGCCGCCACGGACGAGTCCACGCCGCCGGACAGGCCGAGGATCACCTCCTCGTCGCCCACCTGCTTGCGGATCAGGGATACGGCTTCCTCGATGTGGTCCTTCATCACCCAGTCCGCATTGGCGCGGCAGATGCCCAGCACGAAGCGCTCGAGCATCTCGCGGCCCTTAGACGTGTGGGTGACTTCCGGGTGGAACTGCACGGCGTAGTAGCCGCGCGCCTCGTCGGCCATGCCGGCGATGGGGCAGCTCGGCGTGGACGCCATCAGCTTGAAGCCCGGCGGCAGCTCGCCGACCTTGTCACCGTGGCTCATCCAGACCTTGAGCATCCCGTGGCCTTCGGCCGTGGTGAAATCCTCGATGTCCTTGAGCAGCGCGGTATGCCCATGTGCGCGGACTTCGGCGTAGCCGAATTCGCGGTGATCACTCCACTCGACCTTGCCACCGAGCTGCACGGCCATGGTCTGCATGCCGTAGCAGATGCCCAGCACCGGCACGCCCAGGTCCCATACGGCCTGCGGCGCGCGCAGCTGGTGGTCCTCGTAGGTGCTGGCGTGGCTGCCCGACAGGATGATGCCCTTGGGCGCGAATTCGCGGACGAACTCGTCGCTCACATCGTTCGGGTGGATCTCGCAGTAGACGTGCGCCTCGCGAACGCGGCGGGCAATCAGCTGCGTGACCTGCGAGCCGAAATCAAGAATAAGGATTTTGTCGTGCATGATGGGCGGGTGGCGTATCTTCCGGTTCGGGTTCGGTTGTCACTTCCGTGCCCGGTCCGTAGCCGGGCGGCGGCGTGATGACCGGCTCGCGCCGGTTGTCGGGGAATGTCGATGTTTGCGCGCGGCGCACAGCGCCGGGTTGCGTGCGCGAATTATTGGCTTCGGTGGCCTGCTGCAGCTCTCGTTCTGCCTTCTGCTGCCGCTCGCGGTTGCGTACGCGCTTGGCCGCCGGTATCTGCACCAGCGCGAAGAAGCCAAGCATGACTACCAGTACGGGCACCCAGACCTTGCCGGCGCCTTCGAGCGGCAGTTCCAGGAACACCAGCCAGGAGAGGATCAGCAGCGCGCTGGCCAGGTTGACGTAGCCGGCGGTGCGCGCCACCGTCACCGTCATCTGCCCGTTGAAGGTGGCATGCCACAGCAGCCAGGCCAGGCCGATCAGCGCCACGCCCAGCAGCTGTCCGAACAGCGCCGGTTGCGGCTGCGGCAGTTGCAGGGCCGCGTACAACGTGGCGAACGGCGACATCAGCAGCAGCACGCCGAGCAGCAGGTCGAGCAAGGCGTCGAAGAACAGCACGGCTCGCAGCAGTACCTTCATGAGCGTTCCTCAGCAGGCCCGGCAGGCTTGCCTGCCGGGATGCCTGGCACCTGGCTCGGCAGGCCCGCCGCGCGGGTCAGTCGATGTGGTAGTTCGGCGCTTCCTTGGTGATCTGCACGTCGTGCACGTGCGACTCGCGCATGCCGGCCGCGGTGATCTGCACGAACTGCGAGGTCTCGTGCCAGTCGGCGATCGACTTGCTGCCGCAGTAGCCCATCGAAGCACGCACGCCACCGGTGAGCTGGTGGATGATGGCCATGACCGAGCCCTTGTAGGCCACGCGGCCTTCGATCCCTTCCGGAACCAGCTTGTCGACGTTGGCGGTGTTGTCTTCCTGGAAGTAGCGGTCTGCCGCGCCGTCCTTCATGGCGCCGACCGAACCCATGCCGCGGTAGCTCTTGAACGAGCGCCCCTGGAACAGGAATACCTCGCCCGGCGCTTCCTCGGTACCCGAGAACATGCCGCCCATCATCACGGTGTGGGCGCCGGCTGCGAGCGCCTTGGCCACGTCACCGGAGTAGCGGATGCCGCCATCGGCGATCAGCGGCACGCCGGTGCCCTTGAGGGCCTCGGCCACGTTCGACACCGCAGTGATCTGCGGCACGCCAACGCCGGCCACGATACGCGTCGTGCAGATCGAGCCCGGGCCGATGCCGACCTTGACGCCGTCCGCGCCATGTTCGACCAGCGCGCGAGCGGCTTCACCGGTGGCGATGTTGCCGCCGACGACCTGCACCTGCGGGAAGTTCTGCTTGACCCAGCGCACGCGGTCCAGCACGCCCTGGCTATGGCCGTGCGCGGTATCGACCACGATCACGTCCACGCCGGCCTTGACCAGCAGCTCGACACGCTCGTCATTGTCCGGGCCCACCCCGACCGCGGCGCCTACGCGCAGCTGGCCGTGATCGTCCTTGCTGGCCAGCGGGTTCTCGACGGCCTTCTGGATGTCCTTCACCGTGATCAGGCCGCGCAGCTCGAACGCCGCGTTGACCACCAGCACGCGCTCCAGGCGGTGGCGGTTCATCAGGCGCTTGGCTTCTTCCAGCGTGGCGCCTTCGTTGACGGTCACCAGCTTTTCGCGCGGGGTCATCTTGGCACGCACCGGCGCGTCCAGTTCCTCCTCGAAACGCAGGTCGCGGTTGGTGATGATGCCGACGACGGTCTTGCCTTCCAGCACGGGGAAACCGGAGATGCCGTGCTGCTGCGACAGCGCGATCACTTCTCGCACCTTCATGTCCGGCGAAATGGTGATTGGATCACGCAGCACGCCCGATTCGTAGCGCTTGACGCGAGCCACTTCGCGGGCCTGGTCCGCGGGCTTGAAGTTCTTGTGGACGATGCCGATGCCGCCGGCCTGCGCCATGGCAATGGCCAGGCGAGCCTCCGTCACGGTATCCATGGCAGCGGACACGAGCGGAATGTTCAGGTCGATCGAACGGGTCAGGCGGGTACGAAGGGAGACATCCCGGGGCAGGACGGCCGAATAGGCCGGCACGAGCAGCACATCATCGAACGTGAGTGCTTTCTGGACAAGACGCATAGCAATTCCTCTAGGCGCAAAACCGAATTATACAGGAATGCGCGCACCTTGATGCGCCGCAAACGCCCGCGCACGACGGTCTCTGCTATGCTCGACGTCTTTTTCTTCGAAAAGTGGCAGCAATGGGCATCGGCGTACTGTGCGGACTGCTGGCGGGCGCGTTCTGGGGCATGGTATTCATCGCGCCCAAGCTGCTGCCGGCATTCTCCCCATGGGAGCTCGCCATCGGGCGCTACCTGGCCTACGGGCTGGTCGCGCTCATCGCCGCCCTGCCCCTGATAAAGCGCATTGCGCGCAAGCTCACGCGCGCCGACTGCTTGGCGCTGCTGCGCCAGGCCTTCACCGGCAACCTGCTGTATTACGTGCTGCTGGCCTTTGGCGTGCAACTGGCCGGGGTAGGCCCGACCTCGCTGATCATTGGCATCCTGCCGATCTCCGTGACTATCATGGGCCGGCGCGACCATGGGGCGGTGCCGCTGTCCAGGCTGATCTGGCCACTGCTGGTGGTCGCGGCCGGCATTGCCTGCATCAACATCGACCTGTTCGGCGGCGGCCAGAGCGCCCACGCGTCCGCCGCCGGCACCATGGCCCGGCCCGTCTGGCAGAAACTCGCGGGCGTGGCCTGCGCGGCCGGCGCGCTGGTCTGCTGGACGCTGTATGCCGTGGACAACGCGCGCTACCTGCAGCGCAACCCGCACTACAGCGGCAATGAATGGTCGGCGCTGTACGGGCTGTCGACCGGCGCGGTCTCCGCCGTGCTCGCCCTGGCGGGCTGGCTGATGGCGGGCGACGTGCTCAGCGCCCCCGGCAGCGGACGCGACTGGCAATGGTTCTGGATGATCAACACCGCCGTGGCGTTGGGAGCGTCGCTGATTGGCAACAACCTGTGGAACATTGCCAGCCGCCGGCTGCCACTGACGCTTTCCGGCCAGATGATCGTGTTCGAGACGCTATTCGCGCTGGCATACGGGTTTGTGTTCGATCACCGCTGGCCGCGGTTGCTGGAAATTGCCGCCATCGCCCTGCTCATGGCCGGCGTCGCCTGGTCTGTCCGCTTGCACGCCAGCGACAAGTCTGCGTAGACTTGCACTCGATGCCGCCGGGGTCACATCATTGACGTCCGGCCGGTACTGGCGAGCCGTCGCCGGCCGCCGAAAATCGTCCAGACACTTCCTGCACCCAGCCATGATCCGTTCGTCCGCGCTGTCGCTTTCGCTGCTCGCCGCCGCCCTCGCCACCGTGCCGGCATCGGCCTCCGCCCAGTGGCAATGGCGCGATGCCAGTGGGCGCATGGTGTACAGCGACGTGCCCCCGCCGCCTTCCGTCACGCGCATTCTGAAGGCGCCCGGACAGCCTTCCGGCGAATACAGGCCGGTCGAGGCCGCACCCGCCAATGCCGAAGGCGTCCCGGCGAAGCCTGCCACGGTGAAGCCGGCCGCAGCGCCCGCCCCCACGGCCGAGGAAGCGTTCCAGAAGCGCCGCGCAGAGCGGCTCGAGGCAGCGTCCAAGGAAGCACAGAAAGAGGCGGAGGCCAACGAGCGCGCCACGCGCTGCACCCAGCTGCGCAACTACGCGCAGGGCCTGCAGCAGGGCGCGCGTACCGGCGTCATGACCGCCGACGGCGGCGTGCAGTATCTGGGCGGCGAACAGCGCCAGGCCGAGATCCTGAAAACGAACGCCACCATCGAGAAGGACTGCGGCTAAGGCCCGTACCGCACACCGGGTCTGCCCGGCATGGAGTTCAGCCGCCGCCGCGCAGCCATTTCTGCCCTTCGCGCGTTCCGCTCTCGCGCGTCTTCTGCACGCGCCGGCGCCGGGCCGTTTTCGGATCCGCAGTCAGGGGCCGATAGACTTCGACGCGGTCCCCTGCGCGCACGACGGTATCGGGTGTCTTGAGCTTGCCGTAGATGCCGACGCGCATCGTCGACGGATCCACTTCGGGACAAGCCTGCTGCAAGCCCGAGCCGACGATGGCTGCGGCGATCGTGGTGCCCGCCGGCACATCGAGCTCCTTCAGGAAAACCGAATCCGGCTTCGCGTAGCACACCGAGATGCGTACCATGGCCGGCGCGGCATCAGCTGGCACCATAGACCACCTCGGCGCGCTTGACGAAGGCATCCACGAAGGTATTCGCGATCATGCTGAATACCGGGCCGATAATCTTCTCGATCAGCAGGCTGGAGAATTCGTAGTGCAGGTGGAATTCGATCTTGCAGGCGTTCTCGCGCAGCGGCGTAAATCGCCACGAGCCATTGAACGTCTTGAACGGCCCATCGGCAAAAGTCATGTCGATGCGCGTGGGCCGCTCCTGCGTATTGCGCGTGTGAAAGAACTGCTGGATACCCTTGAACTGGATATGGATCTTTGCATCCAGCGTGGTCTCGGTCTGCTCGAACACCTCAACGCCGCCACACCACGGGAGGAACTTGGGGTAATCCTCCACGCGCGTGACCAGGTCGAACATCTGCGCGGCCGAATAGCCGAGCAGCACGGATTTATGGACGTCTGCCATGAATGGGAAAATCGGGCATCCGGTCATTCCGCACTGCAATATCGCGCCTGTCGGAGCTGGCGCGCCGCGGACATGGACCGGTACCGGGGCTGGTTTGCTAAAATCGGGATTCTAGCCGACGCAGGCGTCCGCGGCATCCCCGCCGCGGCACCTGTCACTGAGCCCGTCAGTGAACCCGCCCTGCCGGCAAAATTTTCCACTTACGCATCCCTGACCCGCACGCATGACCATCGCAGATAACAAGAAGGCCTTTTTCGACTACTTCATTGAAGAGCGATATGAGGCCGGCATCGTGCTGGAAGGCTGGGAAGTCAAGGCGATTCGCGCGGGCCGCGTGCAGATCAAGGAAGGCTACGTCGTGGTGCGCGACGCCGAGATGTACCTGATCGGTGCCCACATCAGCCCGCTGCAAAGCGCGTCCACGCACGTGAATCCGGACCCGGTGCGCACGCGCAAGCTGCTGCTCAAGGCCGACGAAATCAAGAAGCTGATCGGCAAGGTCGAGCAGCGCGGCTATACGCTGGTGCCGCTGAACCTGCACTACACGCGCGGCCGCGTGAAATGCGAGATTGGCCTGGCCAAGGGCAAGAAGCTCTTCGACAAGCGCGAAACCGAGAAGCAGCGCGACTGGCAGCGCGAGAAGTCCCGCATCATGAAGGGCGGCGGCAAGGAATAAGCCGCCGGCCCTGCCCGGTCAGGCTGCCTTCTGGCCTTTCACGATCTGCAGGGCAGAGGCAATCATGCTGCTCATCTCGCCAAGGTTGCCCGGCACGATCAGCGTATTGCCCTGCTTGGCCAGGTTGCCGAAGGCCGTGACGTATTCCTCGGCAACCTTCAGGTTCACCGCCTCCATGCCGCCTTCCACGCGGATGGCCTGACCGATCTTCTGGATCGCCTGCGCATTGGCTTCGGCCACCGCCAGGATCGCCGCCGCCTCGCCCTGCGCCTTGTTGATGGCGGCCTGCTTCTCGCCCTCGGACTTCTGGATGGCCGCTTCGCGCGCGCCCGATGCCAGGTTGATCTGTTCCTGGCGCTTGCCTTCGGACGCGGCGATCAGCGCGCGCTTCTCGCGCTCGGCGGTGATCTGCGCCTGCATGGCATGCAGGATTTCCTTAGGCGGCGTCAGGTCCTTGATTTCGTAGCGCAGCACCTTGACGCCCCAGTTCGAGGCAGCCTCGTCCAGCGCATTCACCACGCTGTGGTTGATGAATTCGCGCTCCTCGAAGGTCTTGTCGAGCTCAAGTTTGCCGATGACCGAACGCAACGTGGTCTGCGACAGCTGCGTGATTGCCACCACGAAGTTGCTCGATCCGTATGAAGCCTTCATCGCGTCGGTGACCTGGAAGTACAGCACGCCATCGACCTGAAGCTGCGTATTGTCCTTGGTGATGCAGACCTGGCTGGGCACGTCGAGCGGGATTTCCTTCAGGATGTGCTTGTAGGCGACGCGGTCGACGAACGGCACCACGATCGTCAGCCCCGGTGTCAGCGTGGCGTGGTAGCGCCCGAGGCGCTCGAGCACCCACGCATGCTGCTGGGGCACGATCTTGATGCCCTTCGCAATCAGCACGATCGCGGCAATCAGGATGATCAGCGGCAACAGGCCAAGCTGAAAGACTTCCATGTAAGACCCTCCGGACAGTTGACGGCAAGACCGCGCCGCCTGGGCGCGGCAACAACGGGAATCAGCGCGGCAGGACGATCAGCGTCGAGCCGCGGACCTCGACAATGCGGAAGCGCCCGGGCGCGGCATCGGCGCCGGGAGCAAGCTCGACGGTCCAGTCCGCGCCGCGGTACGGCACGCGCGCGCGGCGGTAGGTGTCCCACGCCGGCACTTCGAGCTCCTGGCCGATGTCGAGGTTGACGTCGGGATCGGCCGCCGCGCTGCCGCGGCGCAGCCGGCCAAAGCGCGTGCGGCGCAGCAGGACGATGGCGACAACGGCGACCAGCGCCGCGACCAGCGTCTGCGCCGGCGGCTCCAGCCCCGACAGCGCCGCCACGCCGCCCGCGGCCAGCCCGAGCGCCACCATCAGCAGATAGAACGTTCCGGTAGCCAGCTCGGCGATCACGAGCACGGTCACAGCCACGAACCACATGTATTGCGGCGCCATCTATTCTGTCCCCCCCGGGCCTGGCCCGGCGACCATCGTTCAATGCGAAGGGCAAAGAAAAACCCCCGCAACGCCAACGGCGCCTGCGGGGGCCTTTGATCACACCTGCCCGCAGGGCCGGTGCTACCCGGCGCATCGCGGCGCCGGCAGTCCTCGTTATTGTGACGCCAAATACATCACGACGCCAGTTGTTGCCAGGTCTCGACCACCGAATCCGGGTTCAGCGAGATCGACTTGATGCCTTCCTTGGCCAGCCAGAGCGCGAAGTCCGGATGATCCGAAGGACCCTGGCCGCAGATGCCGACGTACTTGCCCAGGCGGTTGGCCGTGGTGATGGCGCGCGACAGCATGAAGCGCACGGCCGGATCGCGCTCGTCGAAGTCCTTGGCCAGCAGCTCCATGCCGGAGTCGCGGTCCAGGCCCAGCGTCAGCTGGGTCAGGTCGTTCGAGCCGATCGAGAAGCCGTCGAAGTACTGCAGGAACTCTTCGGCCAGAATGGCGTTCGACGGGACTTCGCACATCATGATGATGCGCAGGCCGTTCTCGCCGCGCTTCAGGCCGTGCTTGCCCAGCAGTTCGATGACCTTCTCGGCCTGGCCCAGGGTCCGCACGAACGGCACCATGATCTCGACGTTGGTCAGGCCCATCTCGTCGCGCACGCGCTTCATGGCCAGGCATTCCATCTCGAACGCTTCGGCGAAGTCGTCGGCGATGTAGCGCGAGGCGCCACGGAAGCCCAGCATCGGGTTTTCTTCATCCGGCTCGTAGCGCGAACCGCCGATCAGCTTCTTGTACTCGTTGGACTTGAAGTCCGACAGGCGCACGATCACGGGCTTCGGATAGAAGGCCGCGCCGATGGTGGCGATACCCTCGGCCAGCTTGTCGACGTAGAAGGCGCGCGGGCTGGCGTGGCCACGCGCGACGCTTTCCACGGCCTTCTTCAGGTCGGCATCGACCTGCGGATAGTCGAGGATGGCCTTCGGGTGAACGCCGATGTTGTTGTTGATGATGAACTCCAGGCGGGCCAGGCCCACGCCGCAGTTCGGGATCTGCGCGAAGTCGAATGCCAGCTGCGGGTTGCCGACGTTCATCATCAGCTTGACGTCGATCTCGGGCATTTCGCCACGCTGGACTTCGGTCACTTCGGTTTCCAGCAGGCCGTCATAGATGCGGCCTTCGTCGCCCTCGGCGCACGACACGGTCACCAGGGTGCCATCCTTCAGGATGTCGGTCGCATCGCCGCAGCCGACCACGGCCGGCACGCCCAGTTCACGCGCGATGATGGCCGCGTGGCAGGTACGGCCGCCACGGTTCGTGACAATGGCCGAGGCGCGCTTCATCACCGGCTCCCAGTTCGGGTCGGTCATGTCGGCCACCAGCACGTCGCCGGGCTGCACGCGTTCCATTTCGGACGGGTCGTTGATGACGCGCACCGGGCCGGTACCGATCTTCTGGCCAATGGCGCGACCGCTGGTCAGGACCGGAGCGGTGCCCTTGAGCTTGAAGCGCTGCTCGGCCTTGCCGGCCGACTGGCTCTTCACGGTTTCCGGGCGGGCCTGCAAGATGTAGATCTTGCCGTCCTTGCCGTCCTTGCCCCACTCGATATCCATCGGGCGGCCATAGTGCCTCTCGATGATCATGGCGTACTTGGCCAGTTCCGACACGTCGGCATCGGTGATCGAGTAGCGGTTGCGCAGTTCGGCGGGAACGTCCACGGTCTTCACGCGGCCGGCTTCGCCCGGCTTGGTGAATTCCATCTTGATCAGCTTGGAGCCGATCGAGCGGCGGATGATCGGGTACTTGCCGGCCTGCAGCGTCGGCTTGAAGACGTAGAACTCGTCCGGGTTCACGGCGCCCTGCACCACCGTTTCGCCCAGGCCATAGCTCGAGGTGATGAAGACCACGTCCGGGAAGCCCGATTCGGTGTCGATGGTGAACATCACGCCCGACGCCGCCAGGTCCGAACGGACCATGCGCTGCACGCCGGCCGACAGTGCCACCACGTCATGGGCGAAGCCCTTGTGCACGCGGTAGGAGATGGCGCGGTCGTTGTACAGCGAGGCGAACACGTGCTTGATCTTGTCGAGCACGTCGTCGATGCCGCTCACGTTCAGGTAGGACTCCTGCTGGCCGGCAAATGACGCGTCGGGCAGGTCTTCGGCGGTCGCGGACGAACGCACGGCGAACGATGCCTCGGCGCCTTCGCGCTCGGCGGCGCGCGCGTAGAACTCGCGGATTTCCTGTTCCAGGCGCGGCTGGAACGGCGCCTCGACCACCCAGCGGCGGATCTCGGCACCAGCCTCGGCCAGGGCCTTCACGTCATCGACGTTCAGGGTCTTCAGGCGCTCGGAAATGCGGGCGGTCAGGTCGTTGTGGGCGAGGAAGTCGCGGAATGCGAGCGCGGTGGTGGCAAAACCACCGGGGACACGGACGCCGGCTCCGGCCAGCTGGGAGATCATCTCGCCCAGCGACGAATTCTTGCCGCCAACCGTTTCCACATCCGACATGCGCAACTGCTCGAACGGCTGCACGTAGGCGCCGTTATTTGCCTGGTTAGTCATGAAAGCCTCAAAACAAAGTAAGAAATCTGGCGCGGGTGTCCGGTATGTTCTTGTTGTTCTGTTCCCGAACGGATCGCTTGGCTAAACAACCCCGCAGAATTCAGGGGAATTGTGTTTTGTGGCTGTCGTCTCGCAGCGCACATTGTCGACAATTCCGGCCGGGATAGCCGCAAAGGCAAACGCCTACAGAATTGCTTAGCGAAAAGATCGCCGCTATTCTACCGTGCTGCGCCGCACTTTTCTGCGGAACATTGAATCTATTTATTCTGCTCGCCCATGTCTGAGCCAGTCGCGCCGGACGGCGCCCAGCCGGCCAATGCCGGTGCAACGCCGCAGCCTCCCCAAGCCGCCACGAGCGACCGCCCCGCCACCCGCACGGTCTTTATTGTCTCGGACGGCACCGGCATTACAGCCGAAACCTTCAGCCATTCGATCCTGGCGCAATTTGAAATGCGTTTCCGCAAGGTGCGCATGCCATTCGTCGACACCGCGGAAAAGGCACATATCGCCGTTGGCAAAATCAATGAAGCGTTCCACGCGGAGGGCGTGCCGCCCATCGTCTTCACCACGCTCGTCAACCAGGAAGCGAACAAGGCACTGCGCCGCGCCAAGGCGATGATCCTGGACATGTTCCAGACCTTCATCGAGCCGCTGGAAAAGGAACTCGGACTCAAGTCGACGCATGCGATCGGCCGCTTTCACCAGAATGCGGATACCGAGGCCTACAAGAACCGCATCGAGGCCATCAATTTCTCGCTCGCGCATGATGACGGCCAGTCACACAAGAACCTCGAAGAGGCCGATGTGATCCTCGTCGGCGTGTCGCGCAGCGGCAAGACGCCAACCAGCCTCTACCTGGCCATGCAGTACGGCCTGAAAGCGGCGAACTATCCGCTGATTCCCGACGACTTCGAGCGCGGCAAGCTGCCCAGGGCCCTGTACGACTACAAGAGCAAGATCTTCGGTCTTTCCATCGACCCGCAGCGCCTGACGGAAATCCGCAATGAGCGCCGCCCGGGCAGCAAGTACGCCGCGATCGAGAACTGCCGCTATGAGGTCAATGAGGCCGAAGCCATGATGCGGCGGGAAGGCATCAAGTGGCTGTCGTCGACGCACAAGTCGATCGAGGAAATCGCCACGACCATCCTGCAGGAAATCAAGGTCGACCGCGACAACTACTGAACGGCGCTACGGCTACAGCTTCGCGCGCCGCTGCCGCACTGCCTCGAACAGGCAGATCGCGGTGGCGGCAGCCACGTTCAGCGATTCCAGGCCGCCAGGCTGCGGGATGCCGACGGTGCGTTCCACGCGCTCCATCCATGCCGCACTGACGCCTGCGCCCTCGTTGCCGACGATCCATGCGACCGGCTGGCGCAGGTCGGTATCGAACACCGCCGCATCGGCATGCGACGATGTCGCCAGCAGCGGCACTGCCAGCCGCGGCGCCAGCATGTCGATGGTGCAATGCTCGACGATATTCAGGTGGAAGTTGGCGCCCATGCCGGCGCGCAGCGTCTTGATCGACCACGCGAACGCGCAGCCGGTGCCCAGGAAGGCGTGACGGATACCAGCCGCCGCCGCGCTGCGCAGGATCGACCCGACATTGCCGGCATCCTGCAGGCCGTCAAGGATGATGCAGTCTTCCTCGATGCGCGCCGGCAGATGCCCGGCCGGCGTCTCGATCACCAGCATCAGGTCGATGCCGTTGGCCACGCCGCTGATCTGCACGAACAGCGCGTCGGCCAGCACCACGACCCGCTGGCTGTCGATCCCCGCCAGCAACGGCGCCACTTCGGCATGGTCGTAGTGGCGCTCCGAGACCACGCAGCTGACCGGCTGCCCCAGCGCCGCGACATAGGCCTGCGCGAGGTGCACGCCATCCAGCAGCGACTGCCCTGCCTTGCGGCGCTGGTGCGTCGACGTGGCGAGGGCCTTGAGATGTTTGAACAGCGCGTTGTCGCGCGAAGTGACGTGCTTCACAGGTGAGTGTCTCGTTGAGCGCGCCGCGCTCAGAAGGCCACCGGGCCGCGGGCCAATGCCTCGCGCACGGGTGCGAAAGAACGACGATGGTGCGGCGTGGCGCCGAATTGTGCGAGCGCCGCCAGGTGCTGTGGTGTCGCGTAGCCCACGTGGGCATCGAAGCCGTACTGCGGATAGGCATCATGCAGGACCAGCAGCTCACGGTCCCGCGCGACTTTCGCCAGGATAGACGCCGCCGAGATCGCCTTGACCAGCGCATCGCCCTTGACCACCGCCTCGACCGGGAACGGCACCTGCGGGCAGCGGTTGCCGTCCACCTGGACCAGGTCCGGGATAATGCCCTTCTCTGCCAGCCCCTGCACCGCGCGCTGCATCGCCAGCATGGATGCATGCAGGATGTTCAGCGTATCGATTTCCTCCACGGTGGCGAAGGCGATATGCCAGCCCAGCGCACGCTCGCAGATCTTGTCGTAGAGCTCTTCGCGCTTGTTCGCGGTAAGGACCTTCGAATCCGCGAGCCCGCGAATCATCGGCTTGCCCGGATCGAAAACCACCGCCGCAGCGTACACCGGCCCCGCCAGCGGTCCCCGGCCGGCTTCATCCACGCCGCACAGGAACTGAACGCTGGCCGCGGCCGGCGCAAGGTCAAGCCCCATCTGCGGCGACGGCGATTTGCTGCGAGCCATCAGAGCAGCCCCCTTGCGCGCACCAGGTCGATCACCACGTCGGCGGCAATCTGCGCCGTATTGCACTTGAGCGTCTCATGCATGCGCGTGAAGTGTTCGTACAGGAAGGAGATATTGCCCTGGTCATTGAGCTGCAGCAGCGTCTCGCGCGCCAGCGCTTCAGGCGTGGCGTCGTCCTGCAGCAGCTCGGGCACGACAAAGCGCCCGGACAGGATATTGGGCAAGCCCACGTAAGGCAGGTAGCCTTGTCGCTTCATGATCTGCGCGGTAAGCCAGGGCACCTTGTACGAGATCACCATGGGTTTCTTGTAGAGCGCAGCTTCCAGCGTCGCGGTACCGCTGGCCAGCAGCACCACATCAGCCGCCTCCATGGCCAGGTGCGAGTTGCCGTCGACAATCGTCAGCCGAAGCTCCGGGTACTGCTGGTGCAGGCTCTCCACGATGGCACGCAACGGGGCGCTCGCCGCCGGAAGCACGAATGCCAGGTTCGGGTCCATGCGCTGCATCCGTGCCATGGCGGCAAAGAATGTGGCACCGAGATTGCGCACCTCGGACTGCCGGCTGCCCGGCAGCACCGCTACCACACGGTGGCCGCCCGGCAGGCCCAATGCCGCGCGCGCGCCTGCGATATCGGGCACCATCGGAATCACGTCGGCCAGCGGATGGCCGACATAGGTGGCCGGGATGCCAGCCTTGGCATAGATCTCGGGCTCGAACGGAAACAGGCAGAGAATATGGTCGACCGCGCGCGCGATGGTGCGGATGCGCCCGCCCCGCCATGCCCAGATCGACGGACTGACAAAATGGACCACCGGAATCCCGGCACGGCGCAGCGGCACCTCGAGCCCGAAATTGAAGTCCGGCGCGTCCACGCCGATGAAACACATCGGCGGATTCGCCAGCAGCGAATCACGGACGGCGCGGCGCGTCGCCAGGATCTCGCGCAGCGAACCCAGAACCTCGACGTATCCATTGACCGACAGCGTCTCCATCGGCCAGTGCGAAACAAAGCCCTCCGACATCATGCGCTTGCCGCCAATGCCGGCATAGCTGACCGTATCGCCCAGCCGGGCCTTGAGTCCGCCCAGCATCAACGATGCCAGCAGGTCGCCCGATGCTTCGCCAGCCACCATGGCAATGGTGCCACGCTGACTGGCATTGGTTCCGGTACCGGCGGGCAGCGAGCCCCGAATCGCGGCGTCGACCATGTCCGGGCCAGTCTCAGCGTACGATGCCGCGCTGGGTCGCGGCAATGAAGTCGAGGAACGCCCGCAGCGGTTCGGCGGCGCTCGCGTCGGCCTGGGCCAGCAGGCCGCCGATTTCATTGCGCGCGTCGTCGAAGCTGAGATCCGACTTGTACAGCAGCTTGTAAGCCTGGCGCAGCGCTGCAATCTGCGCGGCGTCGAAGCCGCGGCGGCGCAGGCCTTCCACATTGATGCCGTGCGGCGTGGCCTTGTTGCCGCTCTTGTCGCTGGCCGCGATCACAAACGGGGGCACGTCCTGCACCAGGGCCGACGCGCCGCCCAGCATGGCATGGGCACCGATGCGCACGAACTGGTGCACGCCGCTCATGCCGCCAAGAATGGCCCAGTCGCCCACTTCCACGTGGCCGGCGATCTGTGCGTTGCTGGAGAACACCGTGTGGTTGCCCACCGTGCAGTCATGCGCGATGTGCACGTAGGCCATGATCCAGTTGTCGCTGCCGATCGTGGTCACGCCGCGGTCCTGCACCGTGCCGGTGTGGATCGTGGTGAATTCACGGATCGTGTTGCGATCGCCGATGTCGAGTCGTGTCGGCTCGTTGCGGTACTTCATGTCCTGCGGCACGCCGCCCACCGATGCGTAGGGCCCGATATTATTGCCCTCGCCGACCGTGGTATGGCCCTCCACCGTGGAGTGTGCGCCAATCTTGGTGCCGCTGCCGATCCGCACATTCGGGCCGACAATGGAAAACGGGCCAACGGTCACGTCGGCCGCAAGTTCTGCTTTCGGGTCGACCAGTGCGGTGGGATGGATTTGCGTCATACGTCCTGTCCTGTTGGTCTGGTGTCTGGGGGCCGGGAGCGGGGCCGCCCCGGCCCAGGCGTGGCGGCAGATAGCCGCCGTGCCCGCGGACCTGCCGCGGGCGGGTGGACTCAGGCGTCAGCCTGCTTGACGGTGCACATCAGCTCCGCCTCGCATGCCACCTTCTCGTCCACCGTGGCGAACGCCTTGAACTTCCAGATGCCGCGGATATAGCGTTCCACGGTCACGTTCATATGCAGCTGGTCGCCCGGGTAGACGACCTGCTTGAAGCGCGCGCCGTCGATGCCCACAAAGTAGTACAGCGCGCCTTCCTTGCGCTCCATGTCGGCGCCAAAGGTCAGCAGGCCGGCCGACTGCGCCAGCGCTTCCAGGATCATCACGCCGGGCATCACCGGCTGCTCGGGAAAATGCCCCTGGAAGAACGGCTCGTTGATAGTGACGTTCTTCAGCGTCTTGATCCGCTTCTGCGGTTCGAATTCCAGCACGCGGTCCACCAGCAGCATCGGATAGCGATGCGGCAACAGCTTGAGGATCTGGCGGATGTCGATTTCGGCGGCGATCATGATGATTCTCTTAGTCTTGTGAGGTTTGGGTCCCGGCTGACTGGCCGCGCAGGCGGCGCTCCAGTTGCATGACGCGTTCACGCAGCCTGGTCAGGCCACGCACGATCGCGGCGTTGCGTTCCCATTCGCCATGCGGCAGGAACGGGAACACGCTGGTGAAGTGGCCACCGGGCTTGGTAATGGATTTGGTGATCGAGGTCCCGCCCGACACCGTGGTGCGATCGGCAATCGTCAGGTGCCCCGAGAAATTCGCGGCACCGCCGATCACGCAGAAGCGCCCGATGCGCGTGCTGCCCGAGACCGCGGCACAGCCTGCAATCACCGTATGCGCGCCGACCCGCACGTTGTGCGCGATCTGGACCTGGTTGTCGATCTTGCAGCCGTCTTCGATCACGGTATCGGCCATCGCGCCGCGGTCGATAGCGGTATTGGCGCCGACTTCGACATCGTTGCCAAGTACTGCCCGGCCGGTTTGCGGAATCTTCACGTACTCGACGCCGGCGGGACCGATGTCCGGCGCAAAGCCGAACCCATCGGCACCGATCACGACGCCGCTGTGCAGGATCGCGCGCGCGCCGACCACGCAATGGTGGTAGATCGAGACGTTGGCGTAGATCAGCGAATCGTCGCCGATCTCCGCGTTGGCGCCGACGAAGCTGTTGGCCAGGATACGCACGCGCTCGCCAATGCGCGCCCCGGATTCGATGACCACGTTCGGCCCGATAAAGCACGAAGCCGGAACGGTAACGCCCTGGGCAATACTGGCGCGCGGGTCGATGCCCGTGCGCGCGTCGCTATTGGCCTTGTCAAAGCGCTGCGCGATCCGGGCGAAGCAAACATAGGGATTGCGTGCCACGAGCCAGTTGCGGCCATCGGCCTGCCCTTCGGCGCGGATGCGCTCCAGGTCCGGTGCCGACACGATCACCGCGCTTGCCTTGGAAGCCAGCGCCTGCAAAAGGTAGAGCGGATTGGAGAGAAACGAGAGTTCGCCGGGACCGGCCTGGTCCAGCGGAGCCAGGCCGACGATCGCGAGGTCGGGATCACCCACAACCTGCGCGCCGTTCTCGGTGGCGAGCTGCCCCAGTGTGGGTGTCTGCATGGCGGTACTTCCTAAAAAAAAACGGACAGCGGCTTACTTGCCGCCAGCGTTCAGCGCCTTCATCACGTCGTCGGTGATGTCGATGCGCGGGTTCACATACACCGCTTCCTGCACGATCAGGTCGTACTTGCGCTGCTCGGCAAGCGAGCGGATCACCCGGTTGGCGCGCTCGAGCACCTGGGCCAGTTCCTCATTGCGGCGCTGGTTCAGGTCCTCGCGGAACTCGCGTTGCTTGCGCTGGAACTCGCGGTCCAGGTCCGCGACTTCACGCTGACGACGCTGGCGGTCGGAATCGGCCAGCACGGCCGTGTCCTTGTCCAGCTTGTCGGCCATGCTCTTGATCTTCTGGGCCATGTCCTGCAGTTCGCGGTCGCGCTTGGAGAACTCTTGCTCCAGCTTGACCTGCGCAGCCTTGGCGGGCTGCGAATCGCGCAGGATGCGCTCGGAATTCACGGCGGCAATACGGGCTTCCTGGGCCGTGGCCGGTGCCGCGGCGCACAGTGCCGCAGCGGCCACGGCGGCGGCGCTCAGGGTCTTGACCAATTTAGATTTTGTATTCATGAAACAGATCCTTTTACAGAATCAGAACGCGGTGCCAATCTGGAACTGGAAGCGCTGAACCTTGTCGGTTACATCCTTCTTCAGCGGGAAGCCCATGCTGATCTTGAGCGGGCCGATCGGCGACAGCCACGACATGCCGAAACCGGTGGAGTACTTCAGCTCGCTGAACGACAGCGGCGCGCCTTCCTGGTAGACGTTACCGAAGTCAAAGAAGGTGAACAGGCGCAGCGTGCGGTCCACGCCCGAACCCGGCAGCGGGAAGATGAATTCCACGTTACCGATCATCTTGGACGCACCACCCACCGGGTTGCCGTTCTGGTCCTTCGGGCCCAGCGTGCTGGTCTGGTAGCCGCGCACCGAACCGATACCGCCGGCGTAGAAGTACTTGTACACCGGGAACGGCGTATTGCCATAGCCGTGGCCATAGGCGACTTCACCGTTAAGCGCGAGCGTAAAGGCCTTCGAAAGCGGATAGAAGTACTGCTGCTGCACGCTGGCACGGTAGTACTGCACGTCCCCGCCCGGGATCCCGACTTCCAGGTTCGCCTGGGTGTAGGGGCCCTTGGTCGGAACCAGCGCCGAGTCACGGCGGTCACGCGCCCAGCCGATCGTGAACGGGAAGTTGTTGATCGGCGAGGCCGTGCCCACGGTCTGTCCGGCCGGGAGCTTGTTGATGTCGTGAAGGAACTTCACGTACTGGCTCGGCGTATTCGGCGAGACCGAGATACGGGTCCATTCGTAGCCGATGCCGAAGAACACGGTGTCGACTTCCGAGAACGGCACGCCGAACTTGAAGCCGCCACCGGCCGTTTCGATCTTGTAGTCCTGGTCGCCGGTGTAGTACAGCGGGCGGGACGTACGGTAGTAGATATCGGTCGAGCGGCTGATGCCGTCCACCGTGAAGTACGGGTCGTACTGCGTCAGCGCGATGGTACGGAAAGACTTGGCCGTGTTCACGTCCAGACCCAGGCTGGTGCCCGAGCCGAACACGTTGTCCTGGCGCAGGCCTGCCTGCAGCACGAGCTTGTCCGTGGACGAGAAGCCCACGCCCAGGCTGATCTGGCCGGTCGGCTTTTCGGTCACATTGACGTTCACATCGACCTGGTCAGGCGCGCCCGGCACGTCTTCCGTGGTGATGTTGGTGTCGGTGAAGTAGCCCGTGCGGTTGATACGCGCCTGCGACTGCTGCAGCTTTTCGCTGTCGAACCAGGAGCTTTCCATCTGGCGCATTTCACGGCGCACCACTTCGTCGCGGGTCTTGCTGTTGCCAACCACATTGACGCGGCGCACGTACACACGGCGGCCCGGGTCGACCATCAGCGTCAGCGCGACTTCGCGCTTTTCCTGGTCGATCTGCGGCTGCGGGTTGATCGTGGTGAACGCATAACCATAGGTGCCGAGCAGGTCGGTAATGGACTTGGTGCTAGCCGTCAGCTTCTCGGACGAGAAAATATCGCCCTTCTTCAGCTGCAGCAGCTTTTCCATTTCCTCCTGCTTGCCGAGCAGTTCGCCGGCCAGGCGGATATCGGACACCTTGTACTGCTCGCCTTCCTTGATGTTCAGCGTCAGGTAGATGTCCTTCTTGTCCGGCGTGATCGACACCTGGGTCGACTCGATGGAGAATTCCAGGTAGCCGCGGTTCAGGTAGTACGAGCGCAGCGCTTCCAGGTCAGCCGTGAGCTTCTGCTTGGAGTAGAGGTCGTTCTTGGTGTACCAGGACAGCCAGTTCGGCGTGGACAGCTGCATCTCGTCGCGCAGCGTGCTTTCCTTGAATGCCTTGTTGCCGACGATATTGATCTGCTTGATCTTGGCGACCGGGCCTTCTTCCACGTTGAACACCACCGACACGCGGTTGCGGTCCACCGGCGTCACCGTGGTCTGCACGTCGGCCGCATAATAGCCACGGGCCACGTACTGGCGCTTGAGTTCCTGCTCGGCCTTGTCGATCAGGGCCTTGTCGTAGTAGCGCGCTTCGGCAACGCCCACGGCTCGCAGCGAGCGGCGCAGCGTGTCCTTGTCGAATTCCTTGATGCCGACGAATTCGAGCTGCGAAATGGCCGGGCGCTCTTCCACCTGGACGACCAGCACGCCGTCTTCGGCGCGGATCTGCACGTCCTTGAAGAAGCCGGTGTTGTACAGGGCGCGGATGGCATCGGCACCCTTGTCGTCGGTGAACGTCTCGCCGACGCGGACGGGAAGGTAGCCAAAGACCGTACCCGGTTCCACGCGTTGCAGGCCCTCAACGCGGATGTCCTTGACAACGAACGGATCGGCGGCCCAGCCCGCCGGGCTCCAGGCCGAAATAATGGCACTCGCGAGCAAGCCCAGCGAGATGCGCTTATGTCTGATCAACTTTGATCCCCTCTTTGATTCCATCCAGGATTGCGCTCCGATGCTTCGTGGGACTGCGCCTGTCAATAGCATCCCGGGGCGACGGTGTCGGCAACACGATCGCCCTGTTTGCCGATATCTGTCCCTAGCCATTGGCCAGGAACATCCGGCTGACGTCATTGAACAAAGCGAGCGAAGTCAGGAGCAAGATGCAGGCGATGCCTACCTTCTGCAGCATTGCCTGCCAGTGGTCTGGGACGGGCCTGCCAGTCAAAAATTCCACGCAATAATACAGCAAATGCCCCCCATCCAGAACCGGAATAGGTAACAAATTCAGCACGCCGAGGCTGACGCTGACCAGCGCCAGGAAGCTGACGAAGGCCTGCACCCCGAGGTGGGCGGCACGTCCCGCGTAGTCCGCGACGGTCAGCGGGCCGCTCAGATTCTGTAGCGAGGCCTGTCCGACCAGCATCTTGCCGAGCAGCTTCAGCGAAAGGACGCTGGTGCTCCAGACTTGCCCGGCAGCGCGGGCCAGGGCCTGTGCCGGCGCATAGCGCACGGTTTCCATCTGCACCGCCTGGCTGAGCGCGGCGCCAAGCTTGCCAGCCGGCGCCGTTCCCGGGGCCTCGCCCTCGCGGGGACGCGCGCTGTCGAGCGTTACCGGAATATCCAGGCGCTGGCCGCTGCGCTCGATGCCCAGCGACACGCGCTGGCCCGGCTGTGCACGCACCGCCTTGATGAGCTCCGTCGCCTGGGTGAGTGGCGCGCCCTGCCATGCCACCACCCGATCGCCCGGCTTCAGGCCGGCTCGTTCCGCGGCGGAACCGGGCAGGACTTCGGTGATCGTCACGGGGCCGCCCTTCAGCGACAGGCCCAGCACGGCAAGTGGATCCAGCTCAGGATTGCTGCCGGTACTGGGCAGCCGAGCCAGCGTCAGGTCGCGCTCGCGGCCGTCTGCACCGCGCACGCGCAGCACGGCCCGCGCATCCCCAAAGCCTTCGGCGAATACCGCCATGCGCAGCTCGTTCCAGGAACGCACGGCTTCTTCGCGCCCGTTGGCCTCCAGCGACAGCACCCGATCGCCTTCGCGCACGCCCGCTTGGGCAGCCATGGTCCCGCTTGCGGGGGCGGCAAGGATCGGCGCGGGCTCACGCATTCCGCCGGCAAATAGAGCGAAGTACAGGACGATCGCCAGTGCGAAATTGGCCAGCGGCCCCGCAGCGACAATGACAAAGCGCTTGGCCACGGGCTGCCGGTTGAAAGCGCGCGGCAGCTCGGCCGGGTCGATCGGCGCATCATGCGCGGGATCCCGCTCGCGCTCGTCCAGCATCTTGACGTAGCCGCCCAGCGGAATGGCAGCGACGGTCCATTCCGTGCGGTCTCTTCCCTTGGAAATCCAGCGCAGCAGCGGCCGGCCGAAGCCGATCGAGAACCGCAGCACCTTGACTCCGCAAGCGCGCGCGGCAAGGTAGTGGCCCATCTCGTGCACGAAGATCAGTACGCAGAGGGCGACGACAAAGGCGATTACGGTTTGCATGGCAGGGTCGTCAGGAAAGTTGGCCGGGCTGGCGTTGGCCAGGCCGCGCGGCCGGCCGCCCCTTCATGGGCGTCGACCGCCGCGGCACTGCCATTGTCGCAGATGCCACTGACCGCGCCGTCAGCGCGGGGTCCTTGTTGTCAGTTCCTGCAGACATGCGCGAGCTGCCTGTCGCGCCCTGTGGTCCGCATCCAGCACGCTTTCCAGCGAATCGGCCACGCTGTTAGGTGTACTTTCCAGCACGTTGCCAACCACCCGTGCGATGTCGGTAAACCGGATGCTGCCCTCGAGGAATGCCTCGACAGCCACCTCATTGGCGGCGTTCAGCACCGCAGGCGCCACGCCGCCCGCGCGCAGTGCGTCGAAGGCTAGCGCCAGACACGGGAAACGCGCCAGGTCGGGCTTCTCGAAAGTCAGGGCACCGGCCAGTGCCAGGTCCAACGGGGAAACGCCGGCATCGATCCGCTCGGGGTAGGCCAGGCCATAGGCGATCGGCGTGCGCATGTCCGGATTCCCCAACTGCGCGAGCACCGAACCGTCCCGGTAGGCAACCATCGAGTGCACGATGCTTTGTGGATGAATCAGCACTTCGATATGCTCGGCCGGCGCCGCGAACAGCCAGTGGGCCTCGATCACCTCTAGGCCCTTGTTCATCATGGTTGCCGAGTCCACGGAGATCTTGCGACCCATGACCCAGTTGGGATGGGCGCAGGCCTGGTCGGGGGTGATGTCATGCAGCGTCGACGGATCACGCGTACGGAACGGACCGCCCGACGCAGTCAGCACGACCTTGGCCACGCCGGCCCGATAGCGCTGATCGCTCGCCGGCAGGCACTGGAAGATGGCGTTGTGCTCGCTGTCGATCGGCAGCAGCGTGGCACCATGTTCGCGCACCGCGTCCATGAAGATGCGCCCGGACATGACGAGCGCTTCCTTGTTTGCAAGCAGCACGCGCTTGCCCGCCCGGGCCGCCGCCAGGGTCGGACGCAGACCCGCCGCGCCGACGATCGCCGCCATGACCGAGTCTGTCTGCGCGTCGCTCGCGACCGACTCCAGTGCGGCCTCGCCGTGACTGACTTCGGTCGTGACACCGGCCGCGCGCAGCAGCCCTTCCAGCTCCTTCGCGGCTTCCGGCGTTCCCACGACGGCGCGGGCGGGCCGGAACTCGATGCAACTCGCCGCCAGCTTCTGCACCTGCCGGTGCGCGGTCAGGGCATGCACGGCATACCGGTCGGCATGGCGCCGCACCACGTCAAGCGTGCTTTCACCAATCGAGCCGGTAGCGCCGAGGATGGTAATTCGATGCATATCAGAACAGAACGGCTTCAGAAATAGGTCACCATCAAGGCCGCCAGCGGAAACACCGGCACCAGGGCGTCAATGCGGTCCAGCACGCCACCATGTCCCGGCAACAGCCGGCTGCTGTCCTTCATGCCGACTTGCCGCTTGAGCAGCGATTCGAACAGGTCACCGATGATACTGGCGGCCACCAGCAGCGTGGTCAATAGCGCGACCAAAGCCAGGCCACCATGGTCGGCCATGACAGAGAACCAGGTCGGCGCAAACGCATGCGTCGCCGCCAGGCTCAGGCCGATCAGCATGGCCAGCAGCCAGCCGCCCATCGCCCCCTCCCAGGACTTGCCCGGGCTGATAGACGGAGCGAGCTTGCGCCGCCCGATGGCCTTGCCAACGAAATAGGCGCCGATGTCGGCCGCCCACACCAGCACGGCCGCCGTCAGCAATACGCCAATACCGGCACCACGCAGGATCATGGTCGCGTGTCCGAATGCCGGCAGCATGATGAGGCCGAGAATAGCGCCCAGTACCGTGAACCCCGCCGTTGCCCTGCGCACGCCGCGCGCGAGCAGTACCAGCGCAACACCCCAGCAGGCCACGGCTGCCTGCAGCAGCCAGTCCAGGCCATGACGGGCCGGCAGGTCATGCCAGGCGATCAGGGCCACCAGGCAGGCCACAGCATAGACGTACGGCCAGGGGCCGCGCAGGCCGATCAGCCGCCCGAACTCCCAGCCGCCGAGCAGCACGATCACCGCGACGAGGCCGGCCAGCCCCGAAGGCGGCGCCAGGAACAGGATCGGCAGAATCAGCAGCAACAGGCACAGGGCGGTGATGACGCGGGTGAGAAGCATGCGCTGCTAGTCCCGTGGAAAGATGGATTGGCCTGCCGCTCAGGCAGTGCCGGACAGCCCCGGCGCAACCAGCTGGGCGCTGGTACGGCCGAAGCGGCGTTCACGCTGGCGGTACGAGGCAAAGGCCTTGTCCAGCTCGGCGGCGTCGAAGTCCGGCCAGTAGACGTCGGTGAAATAGAGCTCGGAATAGGCCAGTTGCCACAACAGGAAATTGCTGATGCGCTGTTCGCCTCCGGTACGGATGAACAGGTCCGGCTCCGGCGCATAGGACATGACCAGGTGTGGCGCCAGCACCGACTCGTCGATCGAATCGGGGTCGAGCATCGGCGCGCGGGCCAGCATCTTGCGCATGGCCTGCAGCAGGTCCCACCGGCCGCCGTAGTTGGCGGCGATGGTTACGGTCATGCCGCTATTGCCCGCCGTGCGCGCTTCGGCATCCTTGATCAGCTGCTGGATGCGCGGGCTGAAGCGGCTCAGGTCCCCTACCACGCGCACGCGGATATTGTTTGCGTGCATCTTGACCACTTCGCGGCGCAGAGCGGTCATGAACAGGCGCATCAGGAACGAAACCTCGTCCGCGGGACGGCGCCAGTTCTCGGAGCTGAACGCAAACAGTGTCAGGAATTGCACGCCGCGGGCGGCGCTGGCTTCCACGACGGCGCGCACGGCGTCCAGCCCGCGGCTGTGACCGGCCACGCGCGGCAGATGGCGCTGCGTCGCCCAGCGGCCGTTACCATCCATGATGATGGCAACGTGGCGGGGCACATAGGTGGTGTCAGGGACGGCGAGCGTAGAACTGATGTGCTGCATAGCGGC
Organism: Cupriavidus sp. 22TCCZM01-5; assembly: GCF_057798915.1. Classification (NCBI taxonomy): domain Bacteria; kingdom Pseudomonadati; phylum Pseudomonadota; class Betaproteobacteria; order Burkholderiales; family Burkholderiaceae; genus Cupriavidus; species Cupriavidus sp. 22TCCZM01-5. Next base: position 46,664 of record NZ_JBYOJR010000012.1, on the reverse strand, counting down.
AAACGATACTGGAGACCCGGGCGGCAAGGCGCCAGGCGGTCCTCAGACCGTCATGATCTCCTTTTCCTTTTCGGCGACCATCTTGTCGATTTCGGCCACGAACTTGTCGGTCAGCTTCTGCACGTCGTCCTGGCCGCGGCGCTCGTCGTCTTCGGAGATGGCCTTGTCCTTGACCAGCTTCTTGAACTGCTCGTTGGCGTCGCGGCGCAGGTTGCGCACCGCCACCTTGGCGCCTTCGGCCTCGCTCTTGACCACCTTTGTCAGCTCCTTGCGGCGCTCTTCGGTCAGCGGCGGCATCGGCACGCGGATAACTTCGCCCATGGTGGCCGGGTTCAGGCCCAGGTCGCAGTCGCGGATGGCCTTCTCGACCGCGCCAACCATCTTCTTTTCCCAAGGCTGGACGGTAATGGTGCGGGCATCTCCCAGGCCGATGTTCGCCACCTGGCTGATCGGTACCATCGAACCGTAGTAATCCACCTGTACGTGGTCGAGCAGGCCGGTGTGGGCACGGCCGGTGCGGACTTTGGCCAGATCGGCCTTGAAGGCCTCGATCGACTTCTGCATCTTCTGCTCGACGCTCTTCTTGGTTTCGGCGACGCTCATCATTACCTCCGGAAATCAGCTACCAGGATCCCGGCAATCCGGGATCGAAAATGAACCATTCTACCCTTTGCCGGGCCGCGCACCAGATTTGGCGCCCGGCACCCGCATCGAGACATCAGACGTGGACCAGCGTACCCTCGTCCTCGCCCAGGACCACGCGCTTGAGCGCGCCCGGCTTGACGATCGAGAAGACCTTGATCGGCAGCTTCTGGTCGCGGCACAGCGCGAAAGCCGTGGCGTCCATGACCTGCAGGTTGCGCGAGATGGCCTCGTCGAACGAAATCGTGCTGTAGCGCGTGGCACTCGGGTCCTTCTTCGGGTCGGCCGTGTACACGCCATCCACCTTGGTCGCCTTGAGCACGATCTCGGCGCCGATCTCCGCGCCGCGCAGCGCCGCGGCCGTGTCGGTGGTGAAAAACGGGTTGCCGGTGCCGGCGGCGAAGATCACCACCTTGCCCTCTTCGAGCTGGCGGATGGCGCGCGGGCGGATATAGGGCTCGACCACCTGGTCCATGCGCAGCGCGGACTGGACGCGGCCTTCGATATTGGCGTGGCGCATGGCGTCCTGCAGGGCCAGCGCATTCATCATGGTGGCCAGCATGCCCATGTAGTCGGCCGTGGCGCGATCCATGCCGGCGGCACCGCCCGCGACGCCGCGGAAGATATTGCCGCCGCCGATCACGACCGCCACCTGGACGCCGAGCTTCACGATCTCGGCAATGTCATTGACCATCCCTTCGATGGTGGCGCGGTTGATGCCGAAGGCATCATCGCCCATGAGGGCTTCACCGGAGAGTTTCAGTAGGACGCGCTTGTAGGCTGGCATATTCACCCTCGGACAGGAGCAAGTCGCTCGATTTGAGACGTATTGTTTTGTTACACCCGCGCGGCCAGGCCGCACGGGTGCCGGAGAACCGGTTTTCGGGGTCACCCGCGACAGACGGATGACGCCGGAAACTGGCTGTCGCAGCGCACACGGCCGGGGCCGGATGCTGCTGCTTCGATCCTACTTACACAGAGGGGCACCTCGCGGCGCCCCTTCGGCATTATAGGCGGCGTGCCAACCCGGAAGGGAGGCACCGGCCCGCCCCGGACATCAGCCCTTCTGTGCAGCGGCCACCTGGGCAGCCACTTCGGCAGCGAAGTCGTCTTGCTTCTTCTCGATGCCTTCGCCCACCACGTACAGGGTGAAGCCCTTCACGGTCGTGTTGGCAGCCTTGAGCATCTGCTCGACGGTCTGCTTGTCGTTCTTCACGAACGGCTGGTTGAACAGCGACACTTCCTTCAGGTACTTCTGGACCGAACCTTCCACCATCTTGGCGGCGATTTCGGCCGGCTTGCCCGACTCGGCAGCCTTCTGCTCGGCGATGCTGCGCTCCTTGGCGATCAGGTCCGCGGGAACCTGGTCAGCCGACAGCGACACCGGCTTCATGGCGGCCACGTGCATGGCGACGTCCTTGGCGGCGGCTTCGTCGCCGTCGAACTCGACCATCACGCCGATGCGGGTGCCGTGCAGGTACGAAACCAGCTTGCCGCCATTGGCGTAGCGGACAAAGCGGCGGATCGTCAGGTTCTCGCCGATCTTGCCGATCAGGGCGGTACGGGTGGCCTCGACGCTCACGCCGTCGATTTCCAGCGCCGACAGCGCAGCCACGTCGGCCGGGTTCTGCTTGGCGATCAGCTCGGCGACCTTGGCCGAGAACGCCAGGAAGTCGTCGTTCTTGGAGACGAAATCGGTCTCGCAGTTCAATTCGACCAGGACACCGGTGGTGCCGTCGATGAACGAGGCCACCACGCCTTCAGCGGTCACGCGCGACGCGGCCTTGCTGGCCTTGTTGCCCAGCTTGACGCGCAGCAGCTCTTCGGCCTTGTTCAGGTCGCCTTCGGCCTCGGTCAGGGCCTTCTTGCATTCCATCATCGGCGCGTCGGTCTTCGCGCGCAGTTCAGCCACCATGCTTGCGGTAATTGCCGCCATTTGTCACTCCTTGAATGGTTCGCGCCGGGTGCCCCAGTTTCCTGTCTGGCAACCGGCCGGGGGGTGTACAGCCTCACCCGCGGCAGATCTTGCCTGCGGCGGATGACAACAATCCAGATACTGCAAATTCAAAAAAAGGGGGCGCCGGATGTGCCCCCTTTTTCTTTTCGCCTTGCCGAGGCCGGTCTTGACCGGCTCCGCGCAACGCCCCGCACCTTTTGTCAGGTCCGGTGGCCGATGCCTTGTGGTCGTTCCGTGGCGATGCGCGTGATCGGGGTCCTCTCGGCAGCCGAAATCAGCCTTCCTGCACTTCGACGAAGTCGTCACCGCCGCGAGCGGCTTCAACGACTTCCTGAACGGCGTTGGCACGGCCTTCCAGGATCGCGTCGGCCACGCCGCGCACGTACAGGGCCACAGCCTTGGACGAGTCGTCGTTGCCCGGGATCACGTAGTCGATGCCTTCCGGCGAGTGGTTGGTATCGACCACGCCGATCACGGGAATGCCCAGCTTCTTGGCTTCGGTCACGGCAATCTTGTGGTAGCCGACGTCCACCACGAAGATGGCGTCAGGCACGCCGCCCATTTCCTTGATGCCGCCGATCGACTTTTCCAGCTTGATCATTTCGCGCTCGAACATCAGCGCTTCCTTCTTGCTCATGGTTTCCAGCGCGCCGGCTTCCTTGGCAGCTTCCATGTCCTTCAGGCGCTTGATCGAGGTCTTGACCGTCTTGAAGTTGGTCAGCATGCCGCCGAGCCAGCGGGCATCGACGTAGGGCATGCCGGCGCGGCCAGCTTCTTCAGCCAGGATTTCACGCGACTGGCGCTTGGTGCCCACGAACATGATGGTGCCGCGATTGGCGGCCAGTTGACGCACGTACTTCAGTGCGTCCTGGAACATCGGCAACGTCTTTTCGAGGTTGATGATGTGAATCTTGTTGCGATGACCGAAGATGAAGGGGGCCATCTTCGGGTTCCAGAAGCGGGTCTGGTGGCCGAAGTGGCAACCGGCTTCCAGCATTTCGCGCATGGTAACGGACATGTAATTCTCCAATAGGGTTAGGCCTGAAGTCCGCCCCGACATTCCTGAAGAGGAACACCCCGGATGGGCGGACCAGCGATTTCACGACTTCAAAACGACTGACAGCAGCAAATGCTGCACTGCAAACAAGTCAGCCCGCTATTCTAGCAATAAATGCCCGTATCACTCAAGCGGACCGCAACACTGCCGCTACAGGGACGGAGGCAGCGGGAAATGCCTTTCATCTGACCCCGTTTGCAGGCCAAGCGCTGCGATCCAGCCCCGATGGTGCGATAATCCCACATTCCCTATCCGATTCTGGCGCGGCCCGTGGCCTCGCCGTCACTTTTTCTGGCGAAGCAGCATGAGCATCCACCTGAACACCGCCGAAGACATCGCCCAAATGCGCGTGGCTTGCCGCCTTGCCTCCGAAGTCCTCGACTACATCACCCCGTTCGTCAAGCCCGGTGTGACGACCGGCGAACTCGATCGCCTGTGCCATGCCTACATGCGTGACGTACAAGGCACTGTGCCGGCGCCGCTGAATTATGCGCCGCCGGGCTATCCGCCCTTCCCCGGCGCCATCTGCACCTCGGTCAACGACGTGATCTGCCACGGCATTCCCGGCGACCGCGTGCTCAAGAGCGGCGACGCCATCAACCTGGATATCACGGTCATCACCAAGGAAGGCTACTACGGCGACACCAGCCGCATGTTCCTGGTCGGCGAAGCGTCGATCCTGGCCAAGCGGCTGGCGCAGGTGACATACGAGTGCATGTGGAAGGGCATCGCGCAAGTGCGCAACGGCGCCCGCCTGGGTGATATCGGCCACGCCATCCAGGTCCATGCGGAAGCCGCGGGCTACAGCGTGGTGCGCGAGTACTGCGGCCACGGCATCGGCAAGAACTTCCATGAAGATCCGCAGATCCTGCACTACGGCCGCGCGGGCACCGGCGCCGAGATCAAGGCCGGCATGATCTTCACGGTCGAGCCGATGATCAACGCCGGCAAGCGCGATATCCGCACCATGCCCGACCAGTGGACGGTCAAGACGCGCGACCGCAGCCTGTCGGCGCAGTGGGAACATACCGTGCTGGTAACCGAAACCGGCTACGAGGTGCTGACAGTGTCCGCTGCCACGCCAGCGCCGCCCGCGTTCATCACGGAGTCGGTCGCGGCCTGAGCCGCAATTTAGTTGGGGGCGCCTGACAGGCGCCTTTCTTTTTCCAGCCGTGCCCACGAACCATTCTGCCCTGCCTATGGACACCACGCCGGAGCTCCTGCTCGCCGCACGCGTTCGCGACCAGTTGAAGGCCGACAAGCAGGCCCTGTTTGCCGATTTCAGCCTGACGGCCCAGGTCGGCACGCTCATCACGCGCCTGCGCCGCGCCGTGGACGCCGCGCTCGTCGAAGCCTGGCGCGGGCTGGGCATGCCCGCCGACGCTGCGCTGGTCGCCGTCGGCGGCTACGGCCGCGGAGAGCTGTTCCCGTATTCCGACGTGGACGTGCTGCTGCTGCTGGCGTCCGAGCCCGATGCCGGCACTGCGAGCCGGCTCGAACGGTTCATCGGCATGTGCTGGGACCTGGGGCTGGAGATCGGGTCCTCGGTCCGCACCGTGGATGACTGCATCCGCGAAGCCCGCGCGGACATCACCATCCAGACCTCGCTGCTCGAGGCGCGCCTGCTGACCGGCGAGCGCAAGCTGTTCGATGCGCTGCGCACACGGCACCAGGCCGACGTGGACCCGGCCGCCTTCTTCCAGGCCAAGCTGCTGGAGATGCGCCAGCGCCATGCCAAGTACCAGGACACGCCCTACTCGCTCGAGCCGAACTGCAAGGAAAGCCCGGGCGGACTGCGCGACCTGCAGGTGATCCTGTGGATGACCAGGGCCGCCGGCCTCGGCGACAGCTGGAAGGAACTGTTCGAGAAGGGCTTGCTAACGCAGCGCGAGGCCCAGGAACTCGCCCGCAACGAACGCCTGCTGAAGACCATTCGGGCGCGCCTGCATATCATCGCCGGGCGCCGCCAGGACGTGCTGGTATTCGACCTGCAGACCGCGCTGGCCGAATCGTTCGGCTACCGCCAGAACGACAACAAGCGCGCCAGCGAGCAGCTCATGCGCCGCTACTACTGGGCCGCCAAGGCGGTGACCCAGCTCAACAGCGTGCTGCTGCTCAATATCGAGGCGCTGCTGTTCCCGTGCGAATCACAGGTGACCCGCGTCATCAATGAGCGCTTCGTCGAGCGCCAGGGCATGCTGGAAATCACCAGCGACGGCCTCTACGAAAGCGATCCGCACGCGATCCTCGAAACCTTCCTGCTGTACGAACGCACGCCGGGCATCAAAGGATTGGCCCCGCGCACGCTGCGCGGCCTCTACAACGCGCGCACCGTGATGGATGCGCGCTGGCGCAACGACCCGGAAAACCGCCGCCTGTTCCTGGCCATCCTGCAGGAGCCGCAAGGCATCACCCACGCGCTGCGCCTGATGAACCAGACCAGCGTGCTGGGCCGCTACCTGATCAATTTCCGGCGCATCGTCGGCCAGATGCAGCACGACCTGTTCCACGTCTACACCGTGGACCAGCACATCCTGATGGTGGTGCGCAATATGCGCCGCTTCGCGATCGTCGAGCACACGCACGAATTCCCGTTCTGCAGCCAGCTCATGGCGAGCTTCGACAAGCCATGGGTGCTTTCGGTCGCAGCGCTGTTCCACGATATCGCCAAGGGCCGCGGCGGCGATCACTCCAAGCTTGGCACCGTCGATGCACGCCGCTTCTGCAAGCAGCACGGGATTGCGCGCGAGGACGCCGACCTGATCTGCTGGCTCGTGGAGCACCACCTGACCATGAGCCAGGTGGCACAGAAGCAGGACTTGACCGACCCCGAAGTCGTCCACGCCTTCGCGCGCGTGGTTGGCGACGAACGCCACCTGACGGCGCTGTACCTGCTGACCGTGGCCGATATCCGCGGCACCAGCCCCAAGGTGTGGAATGCGTGGAAGGGCAAGCTGATCGAAGACCTGTACCGCATCACGCTGCGCGTGCTGGGCGGCGCGAAGGTCGACCGGCATTCCGTCTGGGCGCAGCGCCAGGAAGAAACCATCGCGCAACTGCGCCTGAAGGCCTTCGATCCCGAACTGGGCAAGCCCCTGTGGGCGCAGCTCGACGTGGCCTTCTTCCTGCGCCACGATTCGCGCGACATCGCCTGGCTGACCCGCCACCTGTTCAACAAGGTGGACAGCCCGGTGCCCGTGGTGAAGGCGCGGATCTCCCCTGCCGGCGAGGGCCTGCAGGTGGCGGTCTATGTCAAGGACCAGCCCGACCTCTTCGCCCGCATCTGCGGCTATTTCGAGCGCAAGGCGTTCTCGATCCAGGACGCCAAGATCCACACCACCCGCCACGGCTACGCGCTGGACACGTTCCAGGTGACCGACCCCGGCATGGTCGGCGACGGCGGCAACTATCGCGACATCCTCGCGCTGGTGGAACATGAACTGGGCGACCGCCTGCAGCAGCAGGCCGCGCTGCCGGAGCCCAGCCAGGGCCGGCTGTCGCGCCAGTCGCGCAGCTTCCCGATCAAGCCGCGCGTGGACCTGCGGCCCGACGAACGCGGCCAGTATTACCTGCTGTCGCTGTCGGCCAACGACCGCACCGGCCTGCTCTACGCGATCACGCGCGTACTGGCGAAACATCGCGTGTCCGTGCATACGGCGCGCATCAATACCCTTGGCGAACGCGTCGAAGACGTGTTCCTCGTCGACGGCAGCCGTCTTGCCGCCGACAACCGATTGCAGATTCAGCTTGAACAGGACTTGCTCGCCGCGCTGGAAATCTGACCCGGCCGCGCAGCATTGAAGATATGACCGACAGTAATTCCCCGAAGCGCAGGACGCTCGGCATCAAGCCGCCCGACGGCACCGCCACCCGCAAGCCGGCCGGCAACCGGCCCGTACGCGTTTCGGACCTGAACCGCAAGCGCGTGCAGGCCGTGGCCGAAGGCATCCGGCGCGCGCAAGGCGGCGCTGGCAACAAGTCCGCCAAGGGCCCGATGCCGCCCGCCGACGCCGCCACCGGCCGCGCACCGCGCCAGGGCCGCCCGGCCGACGGCGAGCGGCAGGCGCGTCCGCGCCGCTTTGGCGACGACGATCGCCCACCACGCCGGTTTGGCGACGATGAGCGTCAGGCCCGTCCACGCCGCTTTGCCGATGACGACGCGCGGACCCGGCGTTTCTCCGATGACAATCGTCCGCCGCGCCCGCGACGCACCGAGGGTGGCGAAGCGCCGCGCCGGTTCCGCGACGACGAGCCGCGCCCACGCCGCTTCGGTGATGACGACAACCGCCCGCGCCGCTTCAGCGACGACAACCGCCCACCGCGCCGCAACGACGGCGGTGAATCGCCGCGCCGCTTCGGCAATGACGACGCACGCCCCCGCCGTTTCAGCGACGACAACCGTCCGCCCCGCCGCAATGAGGGCGGTGAGGCGCCGCGCCGCTTCGGCAATGACGACGCACGCCCCCGCCGCTTCAGCGACGACAACCGTCCGCCGCGCCGCAATGAGGGCGGTGAAGCGCCCCGCCGCTTCAGCAATGACGATGCACGCCCGCGCCGCTTCAGCGACGACAACCGTCCGCCGCGCCGCAATGAGGGCGGTGAAGCGCCCCGCCGCTTCAGCAATGACGATGCACGCCCGCGCCGCTTCAGCGACGACAACCGTCCGCCGCGCCGCAATGAGGGCGGTGAAGCGCCCCGCCGCTTCAGCAATGACGATGCACGCCCGCGCCGCTTCAGCGACGACAACCGTCCGCCGCGCCGCAATGAGGGCGGTGAAGCGCCGCGCCGCTTCGGCAATGACGACGCACGCCCCCGCCGTTTCAGCGACGACAACCGTCCGCCGCGCCCGCGCCGCTATGGCGATGACGACAACCGTCCGCGCCGCTTTGGCGACGACGACCGCCAGCGCCGCGCGCCGGACTCCGGCGGCCGGCGCGGCGATGCGCCGGCGCGCCGCTTCAGCGACGCCGCTGACCGCACGCGCCCGCCTCGCGCCGACAAGCAGCCGTCCCACACCGGCGGCGATGCCCATGAATCCGGCCACGATGACGGCCTCGTCCGCCTGTCCAAGCGCATGTCCGAGCTGGGCCTGTGCTCGCGCCGCGAAGCGGACGAATGGATTCCGCGCGGCTGGGTGCTGGTCGACGGCAAGCCCGTGACCGAGCTTGGCTCGCGCGTGCGGCCCGACGCCAGCATCGAGATCCTCCAGGCGGCCCGCTCCGAGCAAGGCGAGCGCGTCACGGTCCTGATGAACAAGCCGGTGGGCTATGTCTCCGGCCAGGCCGAAGACGGCTACGAGCCGGCCGCCGTGCTCTTCACTGCCGAGAACCAGTGGTCGGAAGACCCCACGCGCAAGCGCTTTGCGCCGTGGCAGCGCAAGAGCCTGGCCCCTGCCGGCCGCCTGGATATCGACTCGACCGGCCTGCTGGTCCTGACCCAGGATGGCCGCGTGGCCCGCGCGCTGATCGGCGAGGATTCGACCATCGAGAAGGAATACCTGGTGCGGGTGCAATGGCACTCGCCCGAGGGCGTGGTCGAGCGCAATGTCAGCGCGGTCTTCCCGGAAGAGAAGCTCGAGCTGCTGCGCCACGGCCTGTCGCTCGACGGCGTGACCCTCAAGCCGGCCAAGGTCAGCTGGCAGAACGAGGAGCAGCTGCGCTTCGTGCTGCGAGAAGGCCGCAAGCGCCAGATTCGCCGCATGTGCGAACAGGTGGGCCTGGAGGTGGTCGGGCTCAAGCGCGTGCGCATGGGCCGCGTCGTGCTGGGCGACCTGCCGCCGGGACAGTGGCGCTTCCTGGGGCCGTTCGAGAAGTTCTGAGGCATTGCATCACTGCCGGCGAGCCGACCTCGCCGGCAGGCACCAATGCAAACGGGGCGCCAGATGGCGCCCCGTTTACATGGGTGTCACGACCCCTTCAATCGTCGCCGTTCGGCGGCAATTCCGGGAACAGCACCTCGGTAAAGCCGAAACGCGTGAAGTCACGCACGCGCATCGGGTACAGGATCCCTTGCAGGTGGTCGCATTCATGCTGCACCACGCGCGCGTGAAAATCCTCGGCGACACGTTCGATGCGGCCGCCCATCAGGTCATAGCCGCTGTACTTCAGCCGCTTGTGGCGCGGCACCACGCCACGCAGCCCTGGTACCGACAGGCAGCCTTCCCAGCCGTCTTCGATCTCATCGGACAGGTCCTCGAGCACCGGGTTGATCAGTACCGTCTTGGGCACCTTGGGCGCATCGGGATAGCGTGGATTGCGGTCGAAGCCGAAGATCACCACCTGCAGGTCCACGCCGATCTGCGGCGCCGCCAGGCCCGCGCCGTTGGCATGGTCCATGGTGTCGAACATGTCTTCGACGAGCGTGCGCAGCTCGGGCGTATTGAAGCGCTCCACCGGCCGTGCCAGCTGCAGCAGGCGCGGGTCGCCCATCTTGAGAATCTCGCGGATCATTGCTGTTTCCCCGGTTGGCCTGCACCGACACTGTCCAGCAGCGCCAGCATGCCGGCTTCATCGAGCACTGGCACGCCCAGCGCCTCGGCCTTGTCGAGCTTGCTGCCGGCTTCCGCGCCGGCCACCACGTAGTCAGTCTTCTTCGATACCGACCCGGCCACCTTGGCACCGGCGGCCTCGAGCATTTCCTTGGCGGCCTCGCGCGACAGCGTCGGCAAGGTGCCGGTCAGCACGAAGGTCTTGCCGGCCAGCGGCGCCGGTGCCCTGGCGGCGGGCTCGCTCTCCGGCCAGTGTACGCCAGCCGCGCGCAACTGCTCGATGACCTCCACGTTGTGCGGCTCGCCGAAGAAGTTGACGATCGACTGCGCCACCACCGGGCCCACATCGTTGACTTCGAGCAGCGCGGCCTCGTCCGCCGCCATGAGCGCGTCCAGCTTGCCGAAATGGCGCGCCAGGTCCTTGGCCGTGGCCTCGCCGACATGCCGGATACCCAGCGCAAAGATAAACCGGTTCAACGTGGTGCTGCGCGATGCCTCGATGGCCGCCACCAGGTTGCCGGCCGACTTGTCGGCCATGCGGTCCAGCGCGGCCAGCTTGGCCACGCCGAGCTTGTAGAGATCGGCCGGCGTGTGGACGATGCCCTGGTCCACCACCTGCTCCACCACCTTGTCGCCCAGTCCCTCGATGTCCATGGCCCGGCGCTGCGCGAAATGCAGCAGCGCCTGCTTGCGCTGCGCGGCGCAGATCAGGCCGCCGGTGCAGCGCGCGATGGCCTCGTCCTCCAGGCGCTCGATATGCGAACCGCAAACCGGGCACTTGGCCGGCATCACGAAGGCCCGCGCACCTTCCGGACGCCGCTCCGGCACCACCGCCACGACCTCCGGAATCACGTCGCCGGCACGGCGCACGATCACGGTATCGCCGATATGCACGTCCTTGCGGCGCACCTCGTCCTCGTTGTGCAGCGTGGCATTGGTCACCGTCACGCCGCCAACGAACACCGGCTGCAGGCGCGCTACCGGCGTAATCGCACCAGTGCGGCCGACCTGCACTTCGATGTCCTCGACGATGGTGGTCATCTCCTGCGCCGGGAACTTGTGCGCCAGCGCGAAGCGCGGCGCGCGCGACACGAAGCCGAGCTGGTCCTGCTCGGCCAGCGCGTTGACCTTGTAGACCACGCCATCGATGTCGTACGGAAGCTGGTCGCGCTGCTCGCCCACCTTACGGTAGAAATCGAGCAGGCCCTGCGCGCCCTTCACCACGGCGCGCTCCTGGCAGACCGGAAGCCCCATGGTGGCAAAGCCGTCCAGCATGGCGCTGTGCGTGGCGGGACGCTCCAGGCCCTGCAACTCGCCAAGGCCATAGGCGAAGAACGACAGCGGACGCTTCGCGGTAATGCGCGGGTCGAGCTGGCGCAGGCTGCCGGCAGCGGCATTGCGCGGGTTGACGAAAGTCTTTTCGCCGGCCTCGGCCTGGCGCGCATTAAGTTTGTCGAAATCGCGCCGGTACATAAAGACTTCGCCGCGCACTTCGAGCACCGGCGGCGCCACGCCACGCAGCTTGAGCGGAATTGCCTTGATGGTGCGCACATTCACCGTCACGTCTTCGCCGGTCTCGCCGTCTCCGCGCGTCGCCGCCTGCACCAGCCGGCCGTCCTCATAGCGCAGCGACATCGCCAGGCCGTCGAACTTCAGCTCGCACGAGTACTCGACGGCTTCCGCGGCACTGAACAGATCCTGTACGCCGGCCGCGGCGCTACGCCCGAGCCCTTGCGCGCAGCGGCGGTCAAAGCCGATCACGTCCTCGTCCGAAAAGCCGTTATTGAGCGACAGCATCGGCACGCGGTGGCGCACCGTATCGAACGCCGACAACGGTGCGCCGCCCACGCGCTGCGTCGGCGAATCGGGCGTCAGCAGTTCCGGATGCTCGGTTTCCAGTGCCTGCAGCTCGGAAAAGAGCGCATCGTATTCGGCATCAGGAATCGTCGGCGCATCCAGCACGTAGTACTGGTAGTTGTGGCGATCCAGTTCCTCGCGCAGCCATTGCACGCGTTCGGCTGCGGCTGCGGGCGGCAAGCCGCCAGCCGGTGCGGAGGCATCAGCCTGCGCACCGCGATGGGTTGCGTTCATGACAGGCTCCGGCTAGACGCTGAACAATCGTACCGCTACCGGCGAACCGGCGGGCATGCCGCGCGCCTCCAGCTTCTGGTAGAGGGCCTCGAGCTGGTTGAAGATCGCGACGAACGATGCCTCGGTCAGCGGCCGCATATTGTCGTCGACCAGTTGCGCGCCCATGCGCTGGGCCAGCGAGTAGCCGTATTCGCAAACGGTCTTGAACGGCTTGCCCCCCTGGTCGGCCTGCGGCACGTCGAGCAGCAGCGTGATCTGGCCACCGCCCTTGACGGTCAGGTCGTCGCGCAGGAAGTTCGTGTCGCCGAACTGCAGCGCGAACAGCGGGCGCTGCACGCCCTCGGCGTTGGCCAGGTAACGGATGAAGCGCGTACCGTCGCGCGACAGCACCAGGCCGTCCTGCGTCGCCACGTTCTGCACATAGGCAGCCGACCACGGCGCGCCGTCCGAGATCACATTGACGCCGAGCTGCACGTCGCAGCTTGCGGCGAAACTATCCAGCTCGCGCGCGTTCGCGACGGTCTCGCCCATGTCCGGCAGGTCGGCCGAGGCGTCCAGCGACTCGGCCAGCGCTTCCACCGCGTTCACGAATTCGGAGAACTCCAGCGCATTGAGCGGGCCGCTGCGGCTGGCGAGCTGCACGGCCACCTGCAGGTCCTCGTACTGGTGGCCGGCGGTCACCGGCTCCCAGGCATTGGCTTCCACACGCAGGCCCTCGATATGGATCTGCTTGGTGCCGGCGCGGCGCAGCCGCCCCGTGAGCGGCAGGATGCGGTCGCCCGAGGCCTTGCGCTCCAGGTGCAGCGGCACGATGCAGTCGATCAGCGGATCGATCGTGGCCGGCTGCGGCTGGCCGTCGGGCACCACCGGCTCAGCCACCTTGGCCGGCGGCACCACCTCGGCTTGCGCGTGGCGACCGGCTTCTGCTTCCGCTTCTGCTTCCGCCTCGGGCTCGGCCACGGCGGATGCGGACGGTGCCGCCGCCAGCGCCACCTCATCTGCCACGGCCTCGTCGGCGTCCGCCGAACTGGCCGCGACGGAAGCGGCCACCGCCGCCACTTCATGCTGTGCAGGGCGCGTGGCCGGCGTCAGGGTAGGCTCGCGCCGCTCGACGTGCTCCGGCGGCGGTGCCTCGTGCAGCTTGGCGGCCACTTCCGGCTTGGTGGCCTCGCCAACCACAGGCTCGCGCATCGGCGGCAGATCATCCTCGGGGCGCAGCTCGCGCGGGCGGCGCGCCTTGCGGATCTGCCACTGGTTGTAGCCGAACAGCAGGCCCAGGAAAACAAGACCGGCGACGATCAGCGCGGTCTGAAGGTCCATGTTGACACTCATGCTGCCTCCGCCATCGACACCGCCGCATCCATGTCCACCGCCACGATGCGCGACACGCCCTGCTCCTGCATGGTCACGCCGATCAGCTGGTGCGCCATTTCCATGGCGATCTTGTTGTGCGAAATGAAGACGAACTGCGTCTTGTCCGACATGCGGGCCACCATATTGGCGTAGCGCTCCGTATTGGCGTCATCGAGCGGGGCGTCCACCTCGTCCAGCAGGCAGAACGGGGCCGGATTGAGCTGGAACATGGCAAACACCAGCGCAATCGCGGTCAGCGCCTTTTCGCCGCCCGACAACAAATGAATGGTTGAGTTCTTCTTGCCCGGCGGCTGCGCCATCACCTGCACGCCGGCGTCGAGGATTTCCTCGCCGGTCATGATCAGGCGCGCCTGGCCGCCACCGAACAGCGACGGGAACAGCTCGCCGAAATGGTGGTTGACCTGGTCGAACGTGCCTTGCAGCAGCGCGCGGGTTTCCTGGTCGATCTTGGCGATGGCGTCTTCCAGCGTGGTGATCGCATCGTTCAGGTCGGCCGACTGTGCGTCGAGGAAGGTCTTGCGTTCGCGCGCCGCCGCCAGTTCGTCGAGCGCGGCCATGTTGACCGGGCCCAGCGCATTGATGGCGTTGTTGATGCGCGTGACTTCGCCCTGCAGGTAAGACGGCTTGAGATCCCCTGTCAGCTTGTCGGCCAGCGCCGCCTCGTCGACCTGCGCGGCGCTCAGCTGCTCGCTGAACTGCTCCTGGTTCAGGCGCGCGGCCTGCTCCTTGAGCTGGCATTCGGTGATGCGGTCGCGCAGCGGCTGCAGGCTGCGTTCCGCGGACAGGCGTTGTTCGTCGTGCTGGCGCAGCTGCGCCGACAGCGCATCGAGCTCGATGCGTGCGGCACCGAGTTTCTCTTCCTTCTCGGCGCGCCGTTCCAGCGCATCCTGCAGGCCGGTGTGAGCGGTCTGCTCATTGATCGTCTCGAGTTCCGCGCGTGCGTTCTCGAGCGATTCGGCAATGCGTTCGGCCTGGTCGCTGGCGACCTGGATATTGCGGTGCAGCTCGTCGATGCGGCTGGCCAGGTTGCGCTCGGCAAAGACCGCCTCCTGCGCCGCGCGCTCGAGGTCGCGCAGCTGGTGGCGCGCCGACGACAGCTTGCTGTCCAGCGCCTCGAACGCCATCTGCTGGTCTTCATGCGTGGCCTGCATCTCGGCCAGCGCGGCATCGTGCTGCTCGAAGCTCGCTTCGGATTCGGCACGGATGGCGCGTTGCTCGTCGATCTGTGCGCCGATTTCGTCCAGTTCCTCGCGGATCTGGCCACTGCGTGCGGCGTAGCGCTCCATCGCCTGCGACAGCTTGAGCACGTCCATCTGCAACGCATGCGCGCGGCGCGTCGCCTGCTCGCCGCGCGTGCGCGCCTCGGCCAGTGCCTGGCTCGCTTGCGTATAGGCGGCTTCGGCGCGCACGGCCTGGCTCTTGGCCTCGTCCGACAGCAGCGCCTGCGCACGCGCCTGCTTCTGCAGGTTCTCGATCTCCTGCTCGCGGGCCAGCATGCCCGCCTGCTCGGAATCGGCCGCGTAGATCTGGATGGCGTTGCGGCCGATCAGGTGCCCTTCGGCCACCACGAACGACGCCCCGTCGGGCAGCGTGTTGCGCGCGCCCAGCGCCTGCGCCATGTCCGTGGCCGTATAGATATCGGCGAGCCAGTCCTGCATCACCGCGCGGATGCCTGGCTCGGTGATCTGCACCAGCGACATCAGCGGACGCAGGCCTGCGGGCGCTTCCATCGGCCGCGCCGCGGGCGGCGGCGAATAGAACGCCAGCTTGGCGGGTGGCGCGTCCGACAGGAAGGCCTTGACCCAGTCCAGGTTCGACACCTCGAGCGCGGCGAGCTTTTCGCGCAGCACCGATTCCAGCGCGTTTTCCCAGCCCGGCTCGATATGGACCTTCTTCCACAGCCGCGGCAGTTCGGACAGGCCGTGCTTGGCCAGCCACGGCTGCACCTTGCCGTCGGTCTGCACGTTTTCCTGCAGCTGCTTCAGCGCGGACAGCCGCGCTTCCAGCGCAGCGATCGCGGAGGCTTCGCTCTGCACGCGCTCCTGCGCGGCACGGCGCTCGCCGTCGAGGCGCGGCACGCTGTCCTCGGCATCGGCCAGGATGGCCTGCGCTTCCTCCAGGACCGCTTCCTGCTCGGCCAGTTCGGCACGCGCCTGCTCCAGCCGCGTCTCGTCTGGCCGGTCCAGCCCCTTTTCCTCGGCGGACAGGCGTTCGCGGCGCTGTTCGAGCTGCTGCAGCATCTGGTCGGCGCTGCGCTGCTGCGCGGCTTCGAGCTTGAGCGCCTGCTCCGCCTGCATGATGCCGGAGCGCTGCTCGTTGAGCAGTTGCTGCGCATCGCGCCACTGCGCTTCGAGCGTGGGCAGCTCTTCATTCTTCTGGGCCACCGCTTCCTGCGCTTGCACGGTGCGCCCTTCGGACACGGCCAGGTCTTCCTCGGCCTGCGCGATTTCGTCGCTGGCCTGCTCCGACTTGGCCTGCCACTGCTCGCGCTGGGCCGTCAGCGCCGCGATCTGGGCCTGCACGCGGTTGCGCGACTCGACCACGTAGCGGATCTCGGCTTCCAGCTTGCTGACTTCGGCATTGGCCTCGTACAGCGCGCCCTGCGCCGCGTGCATGCCGTCGGAGGCCGCATAGTGCGCGACACGCATGGTTTCGAGTTCGGCCTCGACGTGGCGCAGCTGCGCCGTCTGGGCTTCCAGGTCGATCTGGGCCTGTTCGATGGCGCGCTGGTGGCGCTCCTGCTCGACCTGCGCCTCGCGCTTGCGCAGCAGCCACAGCAGTTGCTGTTTCTCTTCGCCATCGGCCTGCAGCGTCTTGAAGCGCTGCGCGACCTCGGCCTGCCCTTCGAGCTTGTCGAGGTTGGCGCCGAGTTCGCGCAGGATATCTTCCACGCGGGTCAGGTTCTCGCGCGTGTCGGACAGGCGGTTCTCGGTCTCGCGGCGGCGTTCCTTGTACTTGGATACGCCGGCGGCCTCTTCCAGGAAGATCCGCATGTCATCGGGCTTGGCCTCGATGATGCGCGAGATCATGCCCTGCCCGATGATCGCGTAGGCGCGCGGCCCCAGGCCCGTGCCCAGGAAGATGTCCTGGATATCGCGGCGGCGTACCGGCTGGTTGTTGATGTAATAGGACGAGGTGCCGTCGCGCGTCAGCACGCGCTTGACCGCCACCTCGGCATACTGGCTCCACTGGCCGGCGGCACGGCCCTCGGCATTGTCGAAGACCAGTTCGACGCTGGCCCGGCCAGCCTGCTTGCGGGCCGTGGAACCGTTGAAGATGACGTCCTGCATGGATTCGCCACGCAGCTCGGACGCACGTGACTCGCCCAGCACCCAGCGGACTGCATCGATGATGTTGGATTTACCGCAGCCGTTGGGACCTACGATCCCGACCAGTTGGCCGGGCACCTGGAAATTGGTCGGATCGACGAATGATTTGAAGCCCGCCAGCTTGATCGAAGATAGTCGCACGGTTGTCGTGTGGTATCGGCGCTGATGGCAGCGCGCGCAGCATTAGAGCGTTCAGGAATGAGCGGCGCACGCGGACGGGCGGACGCGGCGTGCCGCCAGCGTCCCTTCTCGCCCCCCGTGCCCGGAGAATTGGCGGTAATCATACCATCGCAACCCGGCGTTCCGGCCACTCCGGCAGTGGGCTTCACGGCATTTTTCCGGAGCACTTTCCCTTTGCGGACAGTCATTTACGAGCGTCTCTGCAAGCACCTCTCGAGCGCCCGCCCAAAGACCATATCGCAACAGTTATGTAACAACCGGGAAACCAACTAGGGTAAATGCTAGTCTCTCAGACATGCCAGCGTGACGCCGAATGCTCTCCGGACCACAGGTCCCAAGCGGCGTCCGGCGCTTTGCGGAGGATCCAGCATGACCCAGCCGTCAGCGGCAAGCCTGCCGTGGTCTGTCAGCGAGATTGATTACGGGGCAATCCAGTCCGAGCGCGTGCGCGGCAACCGCGACCTGTTCTACCTGCTGGTGTCGGCATCGTTTATCGAGAGCGGATCCGACACCTACGCCGGCAACCTTGCGACCTACTACGCCGCGGTGCCGGAAGCCGCCGGGTGGCTGTCCGACCACTGGGAAGCCGAGGAACTGCAGCATGGCCTGGCGCTGCGCCGCTATGTCGAGCATGTCTGGCCGGAATTCGACTGGGAACGCGGCTACGAACGCTTTTTCGAGGAATACAGCCTGACCTGCTCCATCGACCAGTTCGAGCCAACCGAAGCACTGGAAATGGCCGCCCGCTGCGTCGTCGAGACCGGCACGGCGGCCTACTATCGCGCGCTGGAACAGGCCAGCGACGAACCGGTGCTGCGCACCCTGACGCGCCGCATTGCCAACGACGAGGTCCGGCACTACAAGCACTTCTACCGCTTCTTCAACCGCTTTGCCGAGTCCGAGCGGCTTGGCCGCGCCAGGGTGCTCGGCGCCCTGGCGCGACGGCTGCTCGAAATCAAGAACGAGGATGCGGCCATCGCGCTGCGCAATGTGCTGCGCATGGAGCTCGGGCAAGAGGACATCCCGGAACACGAAGTCAGGGCGCTCAACTCGCGCGTCAGCGCCGTGGTCCGACGCCATCTGCCTGTGGAAATGACCGTGAAAATGCTGCTGCGGCCGCTGAACCTGCATGCCACGCTGGAACGCGCCGTACGCAGGCCGCTGGTGGCCGTCGTGTCGCGGGTCATGCTCCACTGACCCGCAGCCGTCCCGCTCAGGCCGCGGCTTCGGCGCCGGCCGCCACGGCTTCCGGTGTGCGGCGACTGCGATGCACCAGCCCCGAGAGCGCGCCGGCGGCAACGATGCAGAGGCCGCCCGCGGCCTCCTTCCAGCTCAGCGTCTCGGTTGCCAGCCACCAGGACGACACCGCGGCCACCACGATCTCGAACAGCATCAGCAGCGACACGCGATTGGCGGGCAAGCGCTGCAGCCCATACTGGACCACGGAATTGCTCACCACCAGCACCGCCGCCAGCCCGGCCACCAGGGCCGCCACGGCGGCGCCCGCGCCTGGCACGATCACCGCCGATGGCGCATCGAGCAGCAGCGCGCAAGGCACGCCGACCGCCGTACAGCCCAGGTAGACCACGACCGTGCGCAGCCGCGCATCCATATCGGGAAACCGCTGCCCGGCCCGCCGCGACAGCACGTTGTTCACGGCGAAGCCCATGCCGCCAACCAGCCCGGACCATTCCGCGGCACTCCCCGGCAGGGGCACGCCGACCTCGGGTGTCCACAGCATCAGGCCGGCGCCGGACAACGCGAGCGCAATCAGCGCCAGCCCGCCCGCCGACAGCCGTTCGCCCAGGAACACCCGCGCGAACAGCGCGGTCCAGACCGGGGTCAGGTAGAACAGCAGCAGCACGCGCATGACGTGCCCGTTCACGCTGCCCCAGACAAAGCCCGCGTTGGTCACGCCCGCGGCCAGGCCAATCGCCACGAACAGCCATGACGCGCGCATGCCGCGCAGTTGCTTGCGGAATGCCAGCAGCGACACGATGGCCGCAGCGCTACTCACGAGCGCCGCGGCGCTCATGCCACCCAGCCCCCAGCCAGCCAGCACGCGGTATGGGAACCAGGCGATGCCCCAAACCGAGGCACCGATCAGGATCGAAAGCGAAGACTTGACCGAATGGCGGTCGGCGGCGCCATGCTGCGCCGCAATATTATTCTTGGTCATTTGAAAATCGTTACAGGTGGCCGGCCTGACAGGCAAAACCCGCGCATCCGCCGGCGGCATCACATGCCGGTGATGCCCGGCATCCACACACCGGATGCGCCGCGCGGGCCGCGCCATCGCGCGGGAAAGCGCGCCATGCCCTTATAATGCTGGGTTTCAACCGGCCCCATCCAGAACGTGAATCCGCGCCTCGACCTGCTCCAGCCCTACCCCTTCGAGAAACTGCGGGTGCTCTTCGCGCAAGTGAAACCGGCCGAAAAGCGGGCGATCAGCTTCGGCATTGGCGAGCCCAAGCACCCCACGCCCGAGTTCATCAAGCAGGCGCTGGCCGGGTCGCTGGCGGGGCTGGCGAATTATCCCACAACGGCCGGTTCCGATGCACTACGACAGTGCATCGCCGCCTGGCTGGAACGCCGGTACGGGCTGCCCAAGGTCAACGCGGCAACCGAGGTGCTGCCGGTGACCGGCTCGCGCGAAGCGCTCTTCGCCTTCGCGCAGACCGTGGTCGACGGCACCCGCCCCGGCGCGCTGGTGCTGTGCCCGAACCCGTTCTACCAGATCTATGAAGGCGCCACGCTGCTCGCGGGCGCAACGCCGGTGTTCGCGAACAGCGACCCGGACCGCAACTTCGCGCCGGCGTTCGACCGCATTGCCGACGAGGTCTGGCAGAAGGTGCAGCTGCTGTTCGTCTGCTCGCCCGGCAACCCGACCGGCGCGGTGCTGTCGCTCGACGACTGGAAGCAGCTGTTCGCGCTGTCGGACAAGTACGGCTTCGTGATCGCCTCGGACGAGTGCTACTCGGAGATCTACTTCGACGAGAGCCGCGCGCCGCTGGGTGCACTCGAGGCCGCCCACAAGCTGGGCCGCGGCTTCGAACGGCTGGTGATGTTCTCGAGCCTGTCCAAGCGCTCGAACGTGCCGGGCCTGCGCTCTGGCTTCGTCGCCGGCGATGCCGCCCTGCTCAAGAAATTCCTGCTATACCGTACCTACCACGGCGGCGCGATGAATCCGGCCGTGCAGACCGCCAGCATTGCCGCCTGGAACGACGAGGCGCACGTGCGCGAGAACCGCGCCGCCTATGTGCGCAAGTTCAGCGAGGTGACGCCGATGCTCGCCGAGGTACTCGACGTGGCGCTGCCCGACGCCGGCTTCTACCTGTGGGCCGATGTCTCGCGCACGGGCCTGACCGACGTCGAGTTCGCCGCGCGGCTGCTGGCCGCGCAGAACGTCACGGTGCTGCCAGGCAGCTACCTGGCACGCGAGGCCGGCGGCATCAACCCCGGTGCGAACCGCGTGCGCATGGCGCTGGTGGCCACGCCGGAGGAATGCCTGGAAGGCGCACGCAGGATCGTGGAATTCTGCAAGTCGCTGGGCTGATCCGTCGGGATCCAACGCATACCGTGGCGCGGCCTGACGGCCGCGCCTTCTCCAAACAACCACTGAAGAAACCCAAATGACGCAAGCTCTGCAAGCCCTGATCGACCAGGCCTGGGAAGACCGCACCAGCCTGTCGCCCAAGTCCGCCCCCAACGATATCCGCGAGGCTGTCGCCAACGTCATCGGCCAGCTCGATGCCGGCACGCTGCGCGTGGCCGAGAAGCAAGGCAAGGACTGGATCGTCAACCAGTGGGTCAAGAAGGCCGTGCTGCTGTCGTTCCGCCTGGAAGACAACGCGCCGATGAGCGCCGGCGGCTTCGCCCAGTTCTACGACAAGGTCCCGACCAAGTTCGCCAACTGGAGCGCCGACGACTTCGCCAAGGCCGGCTTCCGCGTAGTGCCGCCCGCCGTGGCCCGCCGCGGTTCGTTCATCGCCAAGAACGCCGTGCTGATGCCGTCGTACGTCAACATCGGCGCCTATGTCGATGAAGGCACCATGGTCGACACCTGGGCCACCGTCGGTTCCTGCGCGCAGATCGGCAAGAACGTCCACCTGTCGGGCGGCGTGGGCATCGGCGGCGTGCTGGAGCCGCTGCAGGCCAACCCGGTCATCATCGAAGACAACTGCTTCATCGGCGCCCGTTCGGAAGTCGTGGAAGGCGTGATCGTCGAAGAGAACTCGGTCATCTCGATGGGCGTGTACCTGGGCCAGTCGACCAAGATCTACGACCGCGAAACCGGCGAGATCCACTATGGCCGCGTGCCGGCCGGCTCGGTCGTGGTGGCGGGCAACCTGCCGTCCAAGGATGGCAAGTACAGCCTGTACTGCGCCGTGATCGTCAAGAAGGTCGACGCGCAGACCCGCGCCAAGACCAGCCTGAACGACCTGCTGCGCGGCGACTGATCGCCCGCGGCCGGCCCGGCCCGGCATGCTCCGCCACGCGCGGGGCGGCCTGCCGGGCCATCCCTTGCATCACCCCGCCGCTCCGCCACACCGCCCGCGACGTGCCTTCCCTCCGCAAGCGACTCATGGCCCTGGATCCCACCACCGTCAGCACTGTCCTCTCCCTCCTGCCCACGATCCTCGAACAGGCCAACAAGACCATCGACAAGATCAAGAAAGGCCGGCGCAAGGACGACGCCACGGAAGGCGGCGCGCCGGAAACGCGCGACCCGGCCGCACGCATCGCGGAACTGGAAGCCGCCGCCGTGCAGCAGGCCGAGGCGGTCAAATTGCTCGCCGAGCAGCATGCCATCACCATCGACGCGCTGCGCAAGGAAGCGGCACGGCTGGACCGCCGCCTGCGCCTGATGACGACCGTGGCCATGGCCGGCGTGGCGCTTGGCCTCGGCGGCCTGGTGATCGCCCTGAACCTGCTTTTCCGTTGAATCGCTGAATCGCTGAACCGCTGAACCCCAGCACAAGACCCGACACGCCATGACCGTCCTGCTCTACGGCATCCCGAACTGCGACACCGTCAAGAAGGCCCGCACCTGGCTGGACGCCAACGGCGTTGCCTACACCTTCCACGATTTCAAGAAGCAAGGCGTCGATGAAGCCATGCTGCGCGGCTGGCTGAAGCACGTGCCGCTGGCGACCCTGCTCAACCGCAAGGGCACCACCTGGCGCGCGCTGTCGGACGCCGACAAGGCCCGCGCCGAGGAAGAGGCCGGCGCCATCGCGCTGATGCAGCAAAGCCCTTCGCTGATCAAGCGCCCGGTGCTCGCGCACCATGGCAAGGTCTCGGTGGGTTTCTCCGCCGACCAGTACGCCAGCCAGTTCTGAACCTCTCCGTCCTCCCATGACTGCCACCCTTGCCCTCACCGAAGACCTGATCCGCCGCCGCTCCGTCACGCCCGCGGACGAAGGCTGCCAGGCCGTGCTGGAAACCCGCCTGAAGGCGCTCGGCTTCGCCTGCGAAGCCATCGTCAGCGGCCCCGACGATTTCCGCGTGACCAACCTGTGGGCCGTCAAGCGCGGCACGCAAGGCAAGGACGGCAAGCTGCTGGCCTTTGCCGGCCATACCGACGTGGTCCCGACCGGCCCGCTCGAGCAGTGGAACTCCGATCCGTTCGAGCCGACGCACCGTGACGGCCGCCTGTTCGGCCGCGGCGCGGCGGACATGAAGACCTCGATCGCCGGCTTTGTCGTGGCGGTCGAGGAATTCGTCAAGGCGCATCCCGACCATGCCGGTTCGATCGCCTTTCTGATCACCAGCGACGAGGAAGGCCCGGCGCATGACGGCACCATCAAGGTCGTCGAAGCCCTGAAGGCGCGCGGCGAGCGCCTCGACTACTGCGTGATTGGCGAACCGACGTCGGTCGACACGCTCGGCGACATGGTCAAGAACGGCCGCCGCGGCTCGCTGTCGGGCAAGCTCGTGGTCAAGGGCGTGCAGTGCCATATCGCCTACCCGCACCTGGGCCGCAACCCGATCCACGAAGCTGCCCCCGCGCTGGCCGAACTGGCCGCCGAGGTATGGGACCAGGGCAACGAATACTTCCCGCCCACGAGCTGGCAGATGTCGAACATCCACGGCGGCACCGGCGCGACCAACGTGATTCCGGGCCACGTCACGATCGACTTCAACTTCCGCTTCTCGACAGCGAGCACGCCCGAGGGCCTGAAGTCGCGCGTGCATGCGATCCTGGACCAGCACAAGCTCGAATACACGCTGGACTGGACGCTCGGCGGCGAACCGTTCCTGACGCCGCGCGGCGACCTGTCCGACGCCCTGTCGGCCGCGATCGAGGCCGAGACCGGCGTGAAGACCGAACTGTCGACCACCGGCGGCACCTCCGACGGCCGCTTCATCGCCAAGATCTGCCCGCAGGTGATCGAGTTCGGCCCGCCCAACGCGACCATCCACAAGATCGACGAGAACGTCGAAGTCCGTTTCATCGAGCCGCTCAAGAACGTCTACCGTGGCGTGCTGGAACGGCTGATTGCCTGATCGCCTGCCGATCGCTTATTTTCGACCACAGGATTCCACGACCATGGCAACTCCCTCCCCGCTGCGCACCGTGCGCGACCTGCTGCGCCTGGCGGTATCGCGCTTCACCGCGGCCAAGCTGTCGTTCGGCCACGGCAGCGCCAACGCCTATGACGAGGCCGCCTACCTGGTGCTGCACACGCTGAACCTGCCGCTCGACACGCTCGACCCGTTCCTCGACGCGCGCCTGCTGCCCGAGGAAATCGACGCGGTGATGCAGGTCATCGACCGCCGCGTCAACGAACGCGTACCGGCCGCCTACATCACGCACGAGGCCTATATGCACGGCCTGCGCTTCTACGTGGATTCGCGCGTGATCGTGCCGCGCAGCTTCATCGGCGAGCTGCTGCAGGAAGGGCTGGAGCCCTGGACTGGCGACACCATCGACGTCGGTCCGGTGCTCGAGCTGTGCACCGGTTCCGGCTGCCTGCCGATCCTCGCCGCGCATGCCTGGCCCAATGCGCAGATCGACGCGGTCGACATCTCGCCCGATGCGCTCGCCGTGGCGCGCCGCAACGTGGCCGACTACAAGATGCAGGAGCGCATCCACCTGTTCGAGGGCGACCTGTACGCGCCGCTGCCGCCGGGCGCCACGTACGACGTGATCCTGACCAACCCGCCGTACGTCAACGAAGCCTCGATGCAGGCGCTGCCGCCCGAATACCTGGCCGAGCCGCGCATTGCGCTGGCCGGCGGCGATGACGGCATGGACGTGGTGCGCCGGATCATTGCAGGGGCCAAGGCACGCCTGAACCCGGGCGGCGTGCTGGTGGTGGAGATCGGCAACGAGCACGCCAATGTGGAAGCGGCCTTCCCGGACCTGGAAATCGTCTGGCTGCCCGTCAGCGCGGGCGACGAGCAGGTCTTCCTGCTGACCTACGACGCGCTGCCCGGCTAAGCAGACGTGGCACAGGGCGCGGCAAGCCGCCGCGCCTGCTGTCGTGATGCCCTGAATTCGCAGTACCCATAACAAGAACAATGACCGGAGACGATCTCCAAGCGCTGCCTGGCGGCAGCACCGTTCCAGCCAGCCATGCCGCGGTGCGCGGCATCGCCGTACTGACCTTCGCCTTTGCGCTGAGCCAGTTCTTCCGCTCCTGCCTGGCGGTGATGGCGCCCGAGCTGCAGCATGATTTCGGCCTGTCGCCGGCTGGCTTCGGCGCCCTGTCGTCCTCGTTCTTCCTTGCCTTCGCCGTAGCGCAGATCCCGGTCGGCATCGCCTTCGACCGCTATGGCGTGGGCAGGCCCACGGCCGGGCTGCTGGCGGTCGGCGCGGTATCGTCGATTCTGTTCGTCGCGGCGCCCAACGGCACCGTGGCCACGTTGGCGCAGGTCGGGCTTGGGCTGGCCTGCGCCCCCGTATTCATGGGCCTGCTGCATTTCGCCTCGGAACAGCTCTCCGAGCGCGACTACACGCGCGTGGTCAGCAAATCGAACGCCATGGGCATGATCGGCGCATTGTGCGCGACCGCGCCGCTGGGCTGGGCGACCGAACTGGTGGGCTGGCGCCCGTCGATGGCGGTCTCGGCACTGGGCATGGTCGCCGCCGCGTGGGGCGTCTGGCGCTTCGTGCGCGATACCGGCCACGCGGAGGCGCGCAGCGCCTCGTGGCCGTCGATGCTGACGCAGAGCGTCCGCCTGCTGGGGCTGGCGCCACTGTGGCTGCTGATCCCGCTGTGCGTAGCCATGTCCGCGGGCACGGCCTTCCGCAACGCGTGGAGCGGGCCATACCTCGCCGATGTCTACGGGCTCAGCTCGGCGTCCCGCGGCGTGGCGCTCACGCTGCTGAGCGTGGCCGGATTCCTCACCGCCTTCCTGCTGCCCGTGCTGGTACGGCGCAGCACGCTCAAGACCGCCATCTTCGCGTGGTCCTGCGTGTCGATGTCCGCTGCCGTGATACTGACGCTGTGGCCCGCCCCCGGCGTGGCCAGCGGCGTGGCGTTGATGGCCCTGCTCTCGACCATCGGCATGCTCCATCCGCTCGTGATGGCGCAGGGCCGCGGGCTGATCCCGCCGTCCAGGCGCGGGCGCGGGCTGGGGTTGCTCAATACCTTCGTGTTTCTTGGCTCCGCGCTCACGTCGTGGGGCTATGGGCTGATCGCCAATATCGGACATCTGCGGCACTGGGGCGAGCCCGCGACGTATGCTGCGATCTTCCTCTCGGCGGCCGTGCTGGTGGCTGCGGCACTGGTGCCCTACTTCTTCAGTCCGGCGCAAGGCAATCATTAGTTCCGGGCTTCGATCAGCCGGAACGTAACCGCCCGAATCCACAAGCTCTTCCATCTGCGGGGGCGCCGACGGTGAACCCGATCCACGCTCCCAGTCTTTCCGCCTGCAGGCATGCAGGCTCCTGTACACGAATTCTCTCCCTATTACGTTAAGCCTCCGGAAGCGGATCAGCCAGGGCTCCATGCGGACCCCGGGCCCCTGCTGGTACAGACCAAAAACAACCGGAAAACGTGAGAAAGAGCCTCCTCGCATTCGCCGCGACGTCCGCCATCGTCGCGGTTTGCGCCCGCATTGACAGCGCTGGTGCCACCCCTCCAACCATCGTCGCAAACCTGTCCGGTACGCCGGCCCTCGGCAAGGAGCACGCTGCTTCTGCCGCCGCAACCACACGCAAGGCCTCTTACCTCCGGACCGACCCTCGCCTCGAATTCTTCAACGCCCTCAACGCCCTGCGCATCGCCATGGGAGTAGGCGCGTTGCGGCAAGACCCCGCGCTCGACGCCGCGGCGGAAAACCACCTCGAGTACATGAAGCTCAATGCGGTGATGAGCCATACGGAGATTTACGGGAATCCTGGCTTCACCAGCCCCGATCCGTACCACCAGGTGCTTGCCGTGGGCGGCTCGCGCCAGCAATGGGTCGGACAGAATGCCTACAACGGCGATATCGGCCGCTGCCTTGCCTCGCTGGCGAACTCCGTTTACCACCTGCAGGGAATCACCAGCAATCAGGAGACCATCGGCCTCGCCATGCGTGACAACTACTGCGTGGCAAACTTTGGCGTGGTGACCTCGGCAGGAAGCGGAGGCTATGGCCTCGCCCAATGGGGCGGCCAGCAACTGTCGCCCGGCACTGGCGCCCACTACCCCCCCAACAACGCCAGCGTCCACGGCCTGTTCGTTCCGGCTGACGAGACCCCGAATCCGGCGCCCGACCTGGCCACCGCCGGTACCCCGGTCATGTTCCGGGTCAACGTGGAAAAGCCGGGTGACGTGCTGACGGTTTCAAGCTTCACGCTGACCGGTCCACGCGGCGAATCCGTGCCCGCCCGCATCCTGGTGCCTGCCGAATCCAAGGCTGGCTCGGTGGCTTCGGCTATTGCGGACGCGGGCCTGTATCGAGGCGTGGTGTTCCTGCTTCCCACCCAGCCCATCGCTGCGGGCACCTATATCGCGAGCTTTGTCGGGGCGCGGAACGGCATGGCAATCAGCAAGTCCTGGCGCTTTACGGCTTACTGATCAGGATCCTCCCGCCGGGGCGGCCCGACTGCGGACCGCCCTGCCACCATCACGGCTCCTGCAATGTCACCCCGTGGCTGGCGAAGATGCGGGCCAGTTCGCCCTTGCGCCGCAGCGCCTCCAGTGCGTTTTCCAGCGATTCGGCCAGCGCCTGGTCGCCGGCCTTGATGGCCATGCCAATGGCCCATCCGCGCGGCGGCAACAGCGGTGAAGCGATGTCCGACGTGGCAAAGCGCGAAGCGGACTGGTTTGCGGTTTTCAGTGCGCTCTCGTATTGCGCGCGGGTCACCATGGCAGCGGCGATATCACCGGAAAAAAGCGCGCGCAGCGCGTCGTCGGCTTCGGGGTAGATCTTCACTCTGTCACGCAAGGCGCCGCCGGCGCCGGACAACAAGGCGTTGGCGCCGGCCGAGCCGGCGGCTGCGCCGGTGGCCTGGCCCGCCAGGTCATCCAGACCGCGCACGTCCGGCACCCGCTCGCGGTCGCGCACCAGCACAAAGGTCTCGCGATAGTAGGGAGCGAAGATCAGGGCCTTGTCGTTGGCTCGCATGAAGGCACGGTCGACCGGCACGTGCAGCATCACGTCCGCCGGGCCGTAGCCGAGGTAATGGCCGCGCCATACCATCGACCGCAGGTCGTCGGCCATGTCATCGTCGGCATCGAATGGCAACAGCGACACCTGCAAGCCCAGCTCGCTGGCCAGGGCCCTGGCCAAGGCCACGTCGATGCCGGCGTACTGGCTGCCCGCGACCGCCGAGAACGGCGGCAAACCCTTGTAGACCGCGACCTTCAGCGTACCGTTCTGGCGGATCCGGGCGAGGTCCGCCAGCGCCGGCCGGGTGCAGAGCAACGCGCCGGCCGCCAGCAAGGCGCCGCAAAACCTGCGCCGGGTGCCGGCCGGCTCGGCCGGGGTCGGACAACGCCTCGGTGACATGGAATTTCTCCTGAACGTGGGAAACGACGAATCTGAAAAATGGGGTTCGCTTGCGGGACTGCGCGGCCTTACTCGCGCCGCGATTCCAGATAGGTCTTGATCGCCCACACGGCTTCCTGGCTCAGCACGCCGTCAAACGGCGGCATGTAGACACGGCCATCGCGGGTCCGGCCCTTGCGCACGGTGGTGGTGAAGTACTGCGAGATCTCGCCGATACAGGCCTGCTTCTTCCTGGCATCGGCCAGCGACATGCAATCGCCGTCGATCTTGCGCAGGTCCGGGGCGATGCCGCCGGATACCGCTTCCAGGCCGTGGCAGCGCGCGCAGTTCTGGTTGTAGGCCGAGCTGCCGATCCGCTGGGCCTCCTGCTGTTCGCTGCCGCGATAGGGGTTGTCCGGACGCCATTCGTCGCCAAGCTGCGGCAAGGACTTGGTATCGACCGCTTGGGGCGTGACATCGCCGTGGGCCCATGCGGTTCCGGCCGGGGTGGCGCCCAGCACGGCACATAGCGAAAGCAAGGCAAGCAGGCGGCGCTGCGTTTTCATGGATGTCTCCTACAGTGGTGGATGAGGTTTTTGTTTGCCACCATTTCCGCAAAAGCCATACCAGCGGGCCGGAACGGGCGCCGCACCGCCTGGCAGCAGGCTTTTCGGCCCCTGCTCCGGCGAGTGCAGTGCACCATCGCCACGGCGGTGTCCCGGAATGCCACATACTGGCAAGCGTTTTGCTACATGACGCAACACTGTTGACGCCACGCCAGGCCATGGCAAGGAAGGCGCCGACTGTGACCCGCGCAAAGATCGCGGGCGACTATTCACAGGAGACACAGACATGACCATCCCAGCGGAGCCTGTTCGCCCTGCCGCGTCCGGCAATACAGGCGATATGGCCGGCCAGCCAGAGCGCGCCGAACTGATTGCCCTGGCCCACCAGCGTTCCGCCTCGTATGGCCTGCGCCCTTATGAGTCGCCGGACTTCTGCCCGGTGCTGCAAAGCGAACTGAAGACACGCATCGAACGCAGCCAGTCCCTGTTCACGTACGCGCTGCCGGTGATGGAAACGCTCTACGACCAGATCGTGAATACGCAGAGCATGGTGATCCTGACCGACGCCGACGGCCTGATCCTGCACTCGCTGGGCGACGACGATTTCCTCGCCCGGGCCGACAAGGTGGCGCTGCGCGCGGGCGCGGACTGGTCCGAGGAGAGCCGCGGCACCAATGCCATCGGCACCGCGCTGGCCGAAAACCGCGCCACGCTGGTCCACGGCGCCGACCATTTCCTGGAGGCCAACCAGTTCCTGACCTGCTCGTGCATGACCATCCTCGACCCCTACGGCAAGACCGTGGGCGCGCTGGATGTGACGGGAGACCAGCGCGGCTTCCACAAGCACACCATGGCGCTGGTGCGGATGTCGGCGCAGATGATCGAGAACCAGCTGTTCGGCAACGCCTTCCGCGACATGGTGTGCATCCGCTTCCATTCGCGCGCGGAGTTCCTGGGCACGCTGGTGGAAGGGATTGTCTCGTTCACGCCCGGGGGGCGCTTCCTGTCGTCAAACCGCAGCGGGCAGTTCCAGCTTGGCATGTCCAATGCGGCGCTGCAGGCGCATACCTTTTCTTCGCTGTTCGGGATGCCGATGTCCCTGCTGTTCGACGCGGTGCGCGGCGCGCCGGCCGGCATCGTGCAGCTGCAGCTGCCGAGCGGCGTCAAGGTCAGCGCGCGCGCGGAATGGAAATCCAGTTCCGCCTCGATGCCCGGCACGGCCGCGGCGGCCGCGAGCACCCCGGATGCCATCACGGCGCCGCGCCGCCTCTATGCAACCCCTGCCCGGGCCGAGGGGCTGGCCGACCTGGACACCGGCGACGCGCAGATCCGGACCGTGATCGGCAAGCTGCGCAAGGTCATCGGCAAGGACATACCGGTGATGGTGCTGGGCGAAACCGGCACCGGCAAGGAGCTGATGGCGCGCGCCATCCATGCCGACAGCCCGCGGCACGCGGGGCCCTTCATCGCGGTGAACTGCGCCTCGATCCCGGAAAACCTGATCGAGTCGGAGCTGTTCGGTTACGAGGAAGGCGCTTTCACGGGCGCCCGCAAGAAGGGCGGCATCGGCAAGATGCTCCTGGCCAACGGCGGCACCCTGTTCCTCGATGAGATCGGCGACATGCCGCTGCACCTGCAGGGGCGGCTGCTGCGCGCGCTGCAGGAACGCGCCGTCCAGCCGCTGGGCAGCAGCAAGGTGATCCAGGTGGATGTGATGGTGGTGTGCGCGACCAACCGCAACCTGCGCGAGATGGTCGCCAGCGGCCAGTTCCGCGAAGACCTGTACTACCGCCTGAACGGCCTCGTGGTGCGCCTGCCGGCCCTGCGCGAGCGCAGCGACCTCGACGTGGTGGCGGGCAAGCTGCTGCGCCAGGACCAGGGCCAGGCCGGCGGGGAACCGCCTCGCATTGGTGACGCCGTAATGGAACTGTTCCGCCGCTATCACTGGCCGGGCAATCTGCGCCAGCTAGGCAACCTGCTGCGCACGGCGCGTTTGATGGCGGAAGGCGAAGCCGAGATCACCGAGGACCACCTGCCCGACGATTTCCTGGACGACCTGCGCGAGCGGCAAGCGCCGGCGGCGGTGCCCGGCGGGCAGGCGCTGCGGGGAGTGCCGGTATCCGTGACTCCTGCCGGGCAGGCGGGCACGCCGCCGACCCGACTGGCCGAGGTCGAGGCACAGCTCATCGTCGCCACCGTCAACGCACACCACGGCAATATCTCGGCCGCGGCCAAGGCACTGGGCATTTCGCGCAATACGATCTACCGGAAGATGGAGGAGGCGCGCGGGCTGCCGCAACCTCCGGGCTGATCCCTTCGGTTTCAGTGCTGCCGTCATCCTGGCTGCCAGCGCGCCGCGACGATCGCGGCGGCCAGTGCCTTGCCCAGTTTGCCTGTGGCGAGGTGCCCGCCATCGACCCACTCCAGGCGCGCGCCAGGCATGGCGGCCTGCAGGCGCCGGGCATTGGCGGGACGGCAGACCGCATCGGCACTGCCGTGCAGCACTGTCACCGGCAGGCCATGTGCGGCAATCGTCCGCGCCGCGCGCAGCAGGCCTGGCTTGCCCAACCCGGCCCGGTTGCGCAGATAGTGCGCCTGGATGCGGTACTTGGCGGCCATCGCCTCCCGCATGCGCAGCGGCCGGCTGCGCAACTGCTGCCGCGCGGACAGGCCCAGCAATTCCCGTTCACTCTCGCGCCACGCCGCGGCGGTGTGCCATTTCTGGACAGGTGTTCCACTTTGCAACAGTCGTGACACAGTGAGCAACTGGGCCCGTGCATCCGGCAGGCGCTCGCCGCGCGGCTTGACGCGTTGCAGCATGCGCCGGCCGCCGAGGCGCGGTGCAAACAGCCTGGCGATGTCGTCGCGGCCGGTCAGGAACGTACCCCGCAATACCAGCGCCGCGACCGCATCCGGGCACTTCGCCGCATAGGCCAGCCCCAGGGCCGCGCCCCAGGAGCCACCGACCACGCCCCAGCGCTCGATGCCCAGCGCCTGGCGCAACTGTTCGAGGTCGGCCAGCAGCGCGCCCACGTTATTGCGGCGCAGGGAACCCGCCGGCCGGGACTTGCCGGCACCGCGCTGGTCCGGCATCACGACACGGTGCCATGCCGGATCGAACCACGCCGCCATGGCCGCCGAGCAACCGCTGCCGGGACCGCCGTGCAGCACCAGCCATGGCTCGCCATCCGGTGGCCCGGCCAGCCGTACATGCAAGCGCTGCGCGTCCGGCGTACGCAGGTAGAAGCAGTCGGATGCGAGCGGAACCTCGGGCATGGATGTTGCCTTGAAGGGACGCGGCAGCCAGCCTGCCGCGCCAAGATGATATTCACTAACCATGCCACAAAGGAGAGAGACATGACCTGGACCACGCCTGCCTATACCGAGCTGCGGCTGGGCTTCGAGATCACGATGTATATCGCCAACCGCTGAAGCTTCCTGCGCGCGGCGGCATGTCAACGTCCCTGCATCACCGCCGCGATCGCAGGCGCAAGGCACGCAGGCGGATCGCAAGAACCGTGAAGCAGGGCAGGCATCGGATCCGGCGTACCGGTCCGCGCGCCTGCCCCTGGCAACCATGACCAACCTAACTCGCTCGCGCCATGACAACCATCCGGGTACTCGGATCGGCCGCCGGCGGCGGCTTTCCGCAGTGGAACTGCAACTGCCACAACTGTGATGGCGTGCGCCGCGGCACCGTGCGGGCCACGCCCCGCACCCAGTCATCGATCGCCCTGTCAGGCAACGGACCGGACGCGATCCTGGTCAATGCCTCTCCCGACATCCTGCAGCAGCTGCGCCAGACGCCGGCGCTGCAACCGGCACGCGCGCCGCGCGATACGGCGATCGCGGCCGTGTTGCTGATGGATGCCCAGATCGACCACGTCACCGGCCTGCTGATGCTGCGCGAACACCGCCAGGCCTTGCCGCTCTACGCCACGGCCGCGGTGCTCGACGACCTGGGCACCGCCTTCCCGCTGACCCGCATGCTGTCGCACTACTGCGGCTTGCAGACACATACCCTGCCCGGCGACGGCACACCGTTTTCCGTGCCGCCGCTGGACGACATCCTCCTTACCGCCGTGCCGCTGCAAAGCAAGGCGCCGCCCTATTCGCCCGGCCGCCACGCGCCGCGCGTGGGCGACAACATCGGCCTGCGCATCGAAGACCGACGCAGCGGCCGCCGCGCATTCTATGCACCGGGCCTTGGCAGCGTCGACGACCACGTCTTCGCCGAGCTGCACGGCGCGGACATTGTGCTGGTCGACGGCACCTTCTGGCGCGAGGACGAGATGCAGTCGCTGGGCTTCTCCGCCAAGGCAGCCGCCGACATGGGCCACCTGCCCCTGTCCGGCCCCGGCGGCATGATCGAGATCCTCGACCGGGTGCCGGCGAGCCGCAAGATCCTTATCCACATCAACAATACCAACCCCGTGCTGGTGGAAGACTCGCCGGAGCGCGCCGTGCTGGCGCGGCACGGCATCGAACTGGCGCACGACGGCATGGAGATCGCGCTATGACAGATTCCACCGCATCAAGCCCCGCGGTGTTCGAGGCCCGGTTACGCGCAAAGGAAAGCGGGTACCACATTCACCACCCGTTCAACCAGCGCATGGCGGCCGGCCTGTGTTCTCCCGGGCAGATCCGCGCCTGGGTCGCGAACCGCTTCTACTACCAGGCCAACATCCCGCTGAAGGACGCTGCCATCCTTGCCAACTGCCCAGACCGCGACACGCGCCGCGAATGGGTGGTACGCATCCTCGACCACGACGGCACCGACACCCGGCCCGGTGGCATCGAGGCCTGGCTGCGGCTGGGCCAGGCCACGGGGCTCGAGCGCGAGTCCTTGCTCGACCATCGGCACGTGCTGCCGGGCGTGCGCTTCGCCGTCGACGCCTATGTCAATTTCGCACGGCGCGCGCCGTGGCAGGAAGCCGTGTGCTCCTCGCTCACCGAGATGTTCGCGCCCGAGATCCACAAGGAGAGGCTGGCCGGCTGGCCCACGCATTACCCGTGGATCGAGGCCGCCGGGCTGGACTATTTCCGCTCGCGCATCCCGCTGGCGCAGCGCGACGTCGACCACGGCCTGCGCGTGACGCTGGGCTACTTCCGCACCGCGGAGCAACAGCAACGCGCCCTCGACATCCTGCAATTCAAGCTCGACGTGCTCTGGTCGATGCTCGATGCGATCCAGCTGGCCAACCCATGACAACCAATCCGCCAGAACTCGCCCGTCCGGTCCTGCACCGGACCTTCCGCCTGCAATGGGAAGAGGCCCAGCAGAGCTGGGTGCTGCTGTATCCGGAAGGCATGGTCACCCTCAACGACAGCGCTGCCGCCATCCTGCAGCGCTGCGACGGCGGCCATACGCTGGATATGCTGATCGACGACCTGCAGGCTGCTTTCGGCGTGCAGGGCATCGCCCCGGAGGTACATGCCTTTGTCAAACATGCAACCGAACGCGGCTGGCTGGTCTGAT
Organism: Cupriavidus sp. 22TCCZM01-5; assembly: GCF_057798915.1. Classification (NCBI taxonomy): domain Bacteria; kingdom Pseudomonadati; phylum Pseudomonadota; class Betaproteobacteria; order Burkholderiales; family Burkholderiaceae; genus Cupriavidus; species Cupriavidus sp. 22TCCZM01-5. The sequence continues at coordinate 12,573 of NZ_JBYOJR010000012.1, read as the reverse complement.
CGTCCGGCCGCCGCGCAGCCCGGCCCGCCGCTGTGGCTGCTGGCCGAGCTGACCTACCGCTGCCCGCTGCACTGCGCGTTCTGCTCCAACCCGGTCGACTATGCCCGGCACACGGCTGAACTCGACACCGCGCAATGGTGCGACGTATTCACCCAGGCGCGCGCGCTCGGTGCGGTGCAGCTCGGCCTGTCCGGCGGCGAGCCGCTGCTGCGCAAGGACCTGGAACACCTGGTGCGGCATGCGCATGGACTGGGCTTCTACACGAACCTCATCACCTCCGGCGTGGGCCTGACCGATGCCCGGCTCGCCGCGCTGCGCGAGGCCGGCCTGGATCATATCCAGCTGTCCTTCCAGGACTCCACGCGCGAGCTCAACGACTTCCTGTCCAGCACCCGCACGTTCGACCTGAAGCAGCGCGTGGCGAGGCTGATCAAGGCGCATGGCTATCCGATGGTGATGAACTGCGTGCTGCACCGGCACAACCTCCCGCATGTCGGCACCATCATCGAAATGGCGCTGCAGATGGGCGCGGAGTATCTGGAACTGGCCAACACGCAGTACTACGGATGGGCATGGCACAACCGTCTGGCGCTGATGCCGACGCAGGAGCAACTGCTTGAAGCCGAGGCCGTGGTCAGGCAATACCGGGCGCGCATCGGCAAGCAGTGCCAGCTCCTGTTCGTCGTGCCCGACTACTTTGAAGGCAAGCCCAAGAAGTGCATGAACGGATGGGGCACGACCTTTCTTGGCGTGGCACCGGATGGGACCGCGCTGCCATGCCATGCGGCGCGGATGCTGCCGGACCTGGCCTTGCCGAATGTCACTACGCACGGACTGCGCGAGATTTGGCGCGACAGCGACGCGTTCCGCCGCTTTCGTGGCACGGCGTGGATGCAGGAGCCCTGCCGGTCATGTGACCATCGGGAGGAGGACCATGGCGGTTGCCGCTGCCAGGCTCTGCTGCTGACCGGCGACCCCGCGGCGACGGATCCGGTGTGCGAGCGCTCCGGCGAGCATGGCCGGGTCACGGAGATTGTGTTGCAGGGCAGGCTCGCCACGTTGCAGGCGCACGCCGGGGCGCAGCCGATGGTGTTTCGCAGCGATGGCAATTCGCTGCGGCTAAGCAGCGGCAACCAATGATGTGGCTGGTCCTGGCACGACAGACGCCACTGTAGTGCCAGGACCAACGCAAACCTCACCCCACGCTTAACACCCACTCCGCCAGCTTCCTCGCATCCGCCTCGCCGAGGTTCCCATGCGCCGGCATGGGAACCGGCCCCCAGACACCCTTGCCACCCTCGCGGATTTTCCTGCCGAGCCGCTCGGCCGCCTCGCCGTCCCCCTTGTACTTCGCCGCCACCTCGGCAAACCCCGGGCCTACCACTTTCGTTTGCATGCCATGGCAGGCGAAGCATCCATTCTTGTCAGCCAGGGCCTGCATACCGGCCGCATTGTCCGCCTGAGCCACGCAAGGCAGCAGCAAAGCCGCCGCCAGCGCCATCCATTCCTTCTTCATACCTTGGTCCCGCTGTTTCGTGTAGCAAATTCGCCGGCATCGGCTCAGCGATGCCGGCGTCTCCGGAGCATCAATTGGTCTGCGTTCAGCCCTTATGCAACTTGAACACCCACACCGAGCCGCCCTGCTCAAGGAAGTTCACCCGCTTGGCGACTTCCCCGCCCCACAGCGGCACCGCGCCGCCCCATCCCGACACCACGGCCACGTATTGCTCGCCGTTGTCTTCCCAGGTGACCGGCGGCGCCACCACGCCACTGCCGGTCTGGAACTTCCACAGCTCCTTGCCGGTCCTGGCGTCGGCGGCCTTCAGGTAGCCTTCCGGCGTGCCCCAGAACACGAGCCCGCCGGCGGTGGTCATCGCCCCGCCCCACAGCGGCGCGTTGTTCCTGACCTCCCAGACGATCTTGCCGGTCCTGGGGTTGATCGCGCGCAGCGCGCCGATGTAGTCCTCGTTCAGCGGATGGATGGTGAAACCGGCGCCCAGGTAGGCTGCGCCCTTCTTGTAGCTGACCGGCTCGTTCCAGATGTCCATGGCCCACTCGTTGGCCGGCACATAGAACAGGCCGGTCTGCGGGCTGTAGGCCATCGGCTGCTGGTTCTTGCCACCCAGGAAACCGGGCGCGGCGAGTACGGACTTGCCCTTCTTCGGGTCGTCGCCACTGGCCGGGTCGCCGGGGCGGCCTTCGTCGATGTAGTTGGGCCGGCCGGTCTTCAGGTCGATGCCGGTGGCCCAGGTGATCTTCTTCACGAACGGGAAGGCATTGACCAGCTTGCCGCTGGCCGCGTCGTTGACATAGAAGAAGCCGTTGCGATCGGCCTTGCCGCCCATGCGCTTGCCGTCCAGGTCGAAGGTCACGAACTCATTGACGCCATCAAAGTCCCAGCCATCGTTCGGGGTGTTCTGGTAGTGCCAGACGATCTTGCCGGTGGCCGGATCGATCGCCACCGTCGACGCCGAGTAGAGGTTGTCGCCCTTGCGGATATGGCTGTTCCACGGGCCGGGGTTGCCGGTGCCGAAGTAGACCAGCCCCGTGGACGGATCATAGGTGCCGCCAAGCCAGGTAGCGGCGCCGCCGGTCTTCCAGGTCTCGCCGGGCCAGCTGGCGTTCTCGGTGCCGGTCACGCCGTTCTCGGTCTTGTTGCCGTCCTTGTCGTACTTGTAGCCCATGTGGCCTTCGACCACCGGGCGCGACCACACCAGTTGCCCGGTCTTGGCATCGCGCGCCTCGACCCGGCCGACCACGCCGAACTCGCCGCCCGAAATGCCGGTGAGCACCATGCCTTTGACGATCAGGGGCGCCGCCGTGTACGAATAGCCCGCGGCATAGTCGGCCAGCTTCTCCTTCCACACCACCTTGCCGGTCTTCTGGTCGAGCGCGACCAGTTGTGCATCCAGCGTGCCGAAGATAACCAGGTTGTCGTAGAGCGCCGCGCCGCGGTTGACCACGTCGCAGCACGGCATGATGCCTTCGGGCAGCCGGTGCTCGTACTTCCACAGCTTGCTGCCGGTCTTCAAGTCGAGCGCGTAGAGGCGAGAGTACGACGCGGTGACAAACATCTTGCCATCGTGGATCAGCGGCTGCGCTTCCTGCCCGCGCTGCTTTTCGCCACCGAACGAGAACGACCACGCCGGCACCAGGTTGGCGACGTTCTTGGTATTGATGCGTGTCAGCCCGGAATAGCGCTGGCCTTGCGGTCCCATGCCCCATGACAATACGTCGCCGGGGCTCTTCGCATCGTTCTCGATCATGGCATCGGTCACTGCCGCCTGCGCGGCCAGGGTGGCCACGGCAGTCGCGACTGCCATCACTAGTCGTAACGTCCTCATTGTCATCTCCTCTTTATTCTCGGTTTCCACCGGCGCACCACTGCGCCATACACCAGTGACGCTTTTGGCAATTCCCATGCCAGTCGGATTGCCGCGCAAACACGCCGGTTGCAGACGCATGACGCCGTGGCGGCCGTGTCAGCACGCAACATTGCGTTGCATCTGCTCCAGAACTGAACAACCGCCGGTGGCCTGGGCAGTCAGCCAAAGCGGTCGCGCCAGCGCATAGCGCCCCGAGGTACGGAACCTGCTCTGTCTCCCTCAGCCAGTTCAGGTCCGGTCGTTGCCCAACGCAGGCAGCCACCCCTAATCCGGAGGAGACGCAAGATGCCAACCAACCCGTTCCCTGCGCCGCCACCGCAGGCCATCCACCACACCCGCGCGCGGCGCCGCAAGCGCTGCCGCCGTGCGGCCACGGCGATTGCCATGGCCGTAGCGGTGCTGGCGCAGCGGCCCGCTGTTGCGCAATGGGACACCGCTGCGCCAAAGCAGGACAGTGCCGTCCTGCCAGAAGTGCTGGTGGTGGCGGCCGCGCCGCTGCCCGGCATCGGCGTGGACGGCAACCTGGTGCCCTACACAGTGCAGACCGTCCGCGGCGATGACCTGAACGGTACGCGCGCCAGCAACCTGGCCGACTACCTGGGACGCAACCTGGCCGGCGTCAACGTCAACGATATCCAGGGCAGCCCCTTCCAGAGCGACATCACCTACCGCGGCTACCGAGCCTCATCGATCGCGGGCGTGCCGCAAGGCCTGTCGGTCTACCTCGATGGCATCCGCATCAACGAGCCGTTCGGCGATGTGATCAGCTGGGACATGATCCCGGAGGCCGCCCTGGAAAGCGTGTCGCTGGTCTCCAGCGCCAACCCGGCCTATGGCCTGAACAGCCTGGGCGGCGCGCTGGCCATGACCACGCGCTCGGGCCTGGACTCGCCCGGCTTCACGGCCGACCTGTCCTATGGCAGCGGCAACCGCAAGCGCGCCGACCTGTCGGACGGCGTGCGCAGCGAAGGCGGCTGGCACGCCTTCGCCGCCGGCACGCTGTTCCAGGAGCATGGCTGGCGGGACGACTCGTCAGGGCAACTCGGCAACGTCTTTGCCAAGGCGGGCTATGCGGGCGAGACCGACAGTTTCGACGTATCGCTGCTCCATGGCCGCAGCACGCTGACCGGCAATGGACTGGTACCGGCCTACCATGCCAGCGGCAACGGGACTGAGCCCGACATCTACCAGTTGAACCGTCGCGCGGTCTATACCTACCCGGACCAGACGCGCAACCAGGTCACCCAGGTCGCCATCAACGGCCGCCACTGGTTCGACGACAAGACCAGCGCGGCCGCCCTTGCCTACGTGCGCAACAGCCGGCGCGACACCACCAGCGGCGACGTCAGCCCCGACTACGAGGCCTATGCCGAAGCCTGTGCGGACGGGTTCAACGCCGATGGCAGCCCGCGTGGCGACGGCTGCGGCGTAACCCGTGCCGAAGGCGCGGCGCTGCACCCGGCCGTGGTCAATACCAGCCATATGCGGCAGCAGACCGTAGGCGTGGCCCTGAGCCTGGCCAGGGAGACCGAACACCACGTGCTGAATGCCGGCATCAGCCTGGACCGAAGCCGGCTGACCTATTCCCAGTACGCCCAGCCGGGCACCTTCACCGACGACCGCGGCGCCGTGGCCGATGCCGGTGCGCCAAATAACCTGGTCTCCGGCGTCAGCGGCAACGCCCGCACGTTCGGCATGTACCTGTCCGACACCTGGACCCTGACGCCCAGCACATTCCTGACGGCGTCGGCACGATGGAATCTCGCCACGGTGAGCAATACCCTGCAAAACAGCGACGGCAGCGAGCAGCCGCGCGAGAGCTTTACCTACCACCGTCTCAATCCCGCGCTGGGCCTGGTGCAGAAGCTGGGCGGCGGGGTCTCGGTGTTTGGCGGCTATGCGCAGAACAACCGCGTGCCCACGGTGCTCGAACTGGGCTGCGCCGACCCGACGCAGCCGTGCCGCCTGCCCGCCGGGCTGCAGGCGGACCCTTACCTGAAACAGGTCGTCTCGCACGCCTTCGAAACCGGTGTGCGCTGGCGCCCCGGCAAGGACACCGACGTCACCGCGACGCTCTACCGCATCGACAACCACGACGACATCCTGTTCCTGCGCGCGCCCAATACACAGATGGGCTACTTCGCCAACTTCGACCGCACCCGCAACCAGGGCCTCGACCTCACCGCCCGCCAGCGCGTCGGCGATGTCACCTTGCGCTTTGCCTACAGCTACCTGCAGGCCACCTACCAGGCGAGCGGGCAGCTCGCGGTCGGCGAGCGCACCATCGACGTCCGCCCCGGCATGCGCATGGCAGGCCTGCCACGCCACACATTCAAGTTCGGTGCGGACTGGCAAGCGCTGGCGGGGCTGACCTTGGGCGCCGACCTGGTAGCCGTGTCCGACAGCCCCGCCAGCGGCAATGAAGACGGACTGCGCGGCGACCCCCAGCCGGGCCAGCCGCCCAAGGCGGCCAACTGGCACGTGCCCGGCTACGCCACGGTCAACCTGCGCGCGGCGTACCAGGTCAACAAGCACTTCGAGGTCTATGCCCGCGTGGCCAACTTGTTCGACCGCCGCTACGAGACCTACGGCCAGGTCGCGAACAATGTGTTTCCCGGCGGCACCCTTGTGCAGCCGCATGTCGCGCCAGGCGACAGTGCGACGGCGTTGTTCGTGGCTCCGGGGGCGCCGCGCAGTGTCTGGCTGGGTCTGGTGTACCGGATGTAGCAGCCGCCTCAGTGGGACTGAACAGGCGTTTCAATCCTGATTCAATCCTGGCGCGGCGACTCTAGGCTGTTTTCCTGATAGGCCCAGGCGTGTTGGTGTACTACGCTCGAAAAAAATGAACACGCCACTGAAACCGGGGGGAATCATGGGTGAGCGGATTTCGCGCGTGCAGCACGCGCCGGCTGGCCCTGCGCTATTTGAGATGCCTGCCGCCGCAACGGCCCGGCAGTCGGGCGCGGAGGATCCACTGCTGGGTTGCCTGCTGTTGATAAACCGGGCCCGACAGCGGCCGGTGTCGTCCATCGCCCTGCAGGAATGGCTACCTCGGCAAGGGGGGAACCTGACATTGTCGCTGCTGGGCACCGCAGCGGAGCATTTCGGCTTGTCGACCCAGCTGGTGGATTACAGTCTCGACGAGATCTCGGACACCATGCTGCCGGCCATCCTGTTGCTGGCAGGGAACAGGCCTTGCGTGCTGCTCCGGCGCGGCGAATACGGACGGCTGACCGTCGCCCTGCCAGGTTGGGGCGGCGGGGTGCAGGAAGTCGGCTACGATGAATTGCAGGCCCAGTACAGCGGGCACGCAGTCTTGGCACAGCCCGCGCCAAAGCCCGAATTTCCCGCCACGACAGAACTTCCGCAGCCTTGCCCGCCGTCCAGCATGGTGTTGCAGCCAGCAAGGCTCGGCCATGGCGAGCGACTGCTTGCCTCGACACTCAAGGTGCTGCGCCTGGCAGGCCGCCGGCTGAAAATGTGGCCCGCACTGGTTGCCAGCACAGTATCCCGTAAGCAGGTCTGATCACGCAGCCTGCCGCCGGCTTCCATGCGATGGCCGGAGAGCCGGGAATTTGGCGTTCCCGGTCAGCATTGCGCTGAAGCATGTGCTCCTTGACTTTCAATAGACGGAATCTAGGATTCTGAGAGCCGCAGCGACCCGCATGCGAGATTCGTTTCTCCTGCGGAGGAGCCTGGCTGACCAGCCGCAACCATGACGCGCTGGCCATCGCGAATCAAGGCAGACCGACCGACGCACTTGCCGGGCCAGACAAGGCATCTGGGCTGGCGGGATGGCTCATGAGCGCCATACAAAAAGGCGATGCCTGTTGTCGATTCGTGGACCACGCTACCAAAAAACAAGCCGAATAATCGGGATTAGGGGTCAACATGAATTCGATCAAGCGCAAGCGTTGTATTGCGGCTTTGGCCTGCCTGACACTCAGTGCGGGCGCCTTTGCGCAATCCGTCCCCGGACTCCGGGGCCGGTTGCTGGATCAGACAACCACACTACGCGTCAGTGCGGGCGAGCTGGCGAAACTGCTGGGTTCAACCGATGCAGGACGGCAGCTTATGCAGGTCGCCGGTACCCCGGCTTGCGCGCTGGAGATCGTCTATTTCCGCTATGGCACGATCGGCGGCGCGAATGAGATTACCAACGCCAGCGCCGCCCTGATGATTCCCAGTGGCGGGCCGGCCTGCAGTGGGCCGCGCCCGACCATGCTCTATGCCCACGGGACCACGACCTATCGCAATTTCAATATTGCCGATCTGGCGCAAACGGACAAGAGAAACGGCGACGGTGCATCAGAAGGCCTGGCCGTTGCCGCCATGTACGCGGCTCAGGGCTATATCGTCATAGCGAGCAACTACGCGGGATATTCAGGCTCCGGTCTTGCTTATCACCCGTACCTGAATGCGGCGCAGCAGTCGGCCGACATGATCGACTCGCTCGCGGCCGGCCGGGTGGCCATGGGCAAAGCAGCCTCACACAAGCTCACCTGGGATAACGGCAAGCTATTTGTGACCGGCTATTCGCAGGGCGGCTACGTTGCCATGGCCACGCACCGTGCCCTGCAAGCGGCGGGGGTCAACGTGACAGCGGCGTCGATGGGTTCCGGCCCCTATGCCCTCGGGGCCATGGGCGATGCCCTGGTCGCGGGCGAGGTGGACATCGGCGCCACCGTGTTTACGACCCTGATCGCAACAAGCTACCAGCATGCCTACGGGAATCTCTATGGGAATCCAGGCGATTTCTATGAGCCTGCCTACGCGCATAACGTCGAAAAATTGCTGCCGAGCATGACGTCACTGGACGCCTTGATCGAAAAACAAAGACTTCCTGCTACCGCGCTCTTCAGCCTTACAGCTCCTGCCCGGCAGTTTGCAGCGCTGACGCCACCCACGTCATCACCGCTTGCGCCGTCGGACCTGACGCCGATATTTGCCCTCGGCTTCGGCCAGGGCAACCTGGTGCGCAATGAATATCGTCTGAGCATGCTGCAAGACGGACTCGTGAATCCGGACGGCGCATTCCCGAATGCAACGGTTGCGATGGCGCCGGCGGGCAGTCCGGCCCATCCCCTGCGTCAGGCATTCATGCGCAATGACTTGCGCAACTGGACGCCGAACACCCCGGTTCAACTCTGTGGCGGGCACAACGACCCGACTGTCTTTTTCTTCAACGCGACCGTCGAGCAGGCTTACTGGAAAAACGCCAAAGTCCCGCAAACGCTGACTACGGTGCTGGACGTGGATTCCTCAGTCGCCGGGACCAATGATCCCTATGCCGCGATCAAGCAAGGCTTTGCCAACGCGAAGGCAACACTGGCCGCGCAGGCTGTAGCCGGCGGCGCTACGGATGGCGGCGCTTCCGCGGTAATCGAGGCTTACCACGGCGATCTGGTGGCGCCGTTTTGCATGGCTGCGGCACGCACGTTCTTTGGGGGCTTCTGAGGCGTTTGTCAGTTTCCTCAGGCGTGCATAGTCGGAGTATTGCGAGAGCGGGCCGATCCATTTGATGAGCCCGACTCGCAGCCAGACCGGCGAGGCCGAGCCGCACTAGGGCGCGGCTCGGAAGCGGCTGGAAGCGGACAATTTCCCGTTTGCTCTACCCGCCCGTGGTGTGGACTTCAGTCCAGCTGAAAATCCTGGTCATACAACAAGGCCAGCACACTCAGTACCTGCGTCTCGTGCGCGAGCCTGGTAGCGAGGGACAACAGATCCTCGCGCATTTCCTCACTCATGCCTCCGGGGCTCTCGCTCCTGGTGCCGTAGTCGCTGGCCACAAACAGCACGCCATGAAGCTGCGCGGCGCGTTCCGTCGCCAGGCTCAGCGGGTTTTCACCTGGGCGGTGAGCGGTGACGAGCATGCCGGCACCCGTGTGCTCCGCCGTGATGCCGTTGCAGGTGTGGCTATGCATGGTGCACCTCCGTTTGCGAGGCGAACATGCTTTGTGGAACTGCGAAGGTGCCTGAAATTGCCAATGGCCCCGTATGGGCAAACAAAGACCGAATCATAGAACTACCTCCTATCGTGCAGGATCAATACCGCTTTCCCGCTGCTAATCGGGGTGGGCGGACGCAAGGCAGGGTTAGCAGTCCGGCGAAAGGAACCGGCGAGCCCGGAGTGGAGGCTCCCCTGCCAGGGCCCGCCCATGAAGGAGGCGCGCACAGGCACGGTGGACGTGAGAATACCGCCAGAATGCGGTCGTCCAGCCCTTTCGTCCGGGCTGCTAAACCCGGTCGCTTCAGTTGTAAGCGACCACGGCAGTATGGTGTCGCGCCTTGCTGGCGAGAATGAGGATTGCCTCAAAAGTGGGGAGGCGCGGTTGCGCATCGGCCCCGGCCGGCCATTCTCGGTCAGTCGGCCCATGATCGATCAATGACTAAATTGGAGAAGCGGCCGAAACCCCCTCCCATGAGGGCACTGCCGAAGGCCGCGGCAAGGCGATAGTGTCAAGAAAATTCCCCCACCATGCGGGGTAACACAACCAACAGATCAGTCACAAAATGGCCGCTTCGTGAATTTGCCGCACGGCAGAAGGGGAACCCCCTATCACAAGGGATCTGGTCCCAGGCTGATTCGGGGTGCTACCCGAGCCTTGGAGCAGCCTTGATGTCGACGACCCTCCCCGCCTGGCAAGATTTGCGTGAGCACGCCGCCAGGATTCGCGATACCCATATGCGTGACTGGTTCGCGGGCCCGCACGGCCAGGCCCGCTCCGAGCGCCTGACGGCTGAGGCCTGCGGCCTGACCCTTGATTACGCCAAGAACCGCGTCACCGAGGAAACGCTGACCCTGCTGTTCGAGTTGGCCCGCCAGGCACAGGTATGCGAGCGGCGCGATGCCATGTTTGCCGGCGAACCGGTCAACACCACCGAGCGCCGCGCGGCACTCCATATGGCACTGCGAGCCCGCCCCGGCGATGGCTACCGTGCATTGGGTATGCCGGTTGAGGCCGATGTATCAGCCGTCCTCGTGCAGATGGAACTTTTCGCGGATGAAGTGCGCAGCGGCACCTGGACAGGCTTTGACGGCCGCGCTATCACCGACGTGGTCAACATCGGCATCGGCGGTTCCGACCTTGGGCCACGCGTGGTGTGCCGCGCCCTGGAGCAGGATACGGAGCCCGCGCCGCGCATGCATTTCGTCGCCAACGTCGACGGTTGTGACCTGGCGCGCAAGCTGGCTCGCCTGGACGCGGCCACCACGCTGGTGATCGTCTGCTCCAAGACTTTCACCACGCTGGAAACCATGGCCAATGCCCGCACCGCGCGCGACTGGTTCCTGCGCCATGGCGCCAGGCAGACGGATCTGGCCCGCCACTTCGTGGCCGTCTCGACCAACCGGGACGCCGTAGCAGCGTTCGGCATCGACCCCGGCAATATGTTTCCCTTCTGGGACTGGGTGGGCGGGCGCTTCTCGCTGTGGTCGGCCGTGGGCCTGTCGATCGCCGTGGCTGTCGGCTTTGACCGGTTCCGCCAGCTGCTGGATGGCGCACGGGCTATGGACCAGCATTTCGCCAGTGCGCCGCCCGAACAGAACCTGCCGATGATCCTTGGCTTGCTCGATGTCTGGTATCGCAGCCTCTTGGGCGCGGGTAGCCGCTGTGTGGCGCCCTATTGCGAACCGCTGGAATTGCTGCCGGCCTTCCTGCAGCAACTGGAGATGGAGAGCAACGGCAAGTCGGTGCAGCACAACGGCGCCGCGCTCGAAGCCGGCTCTGCCGCGGTGGTATGGGGCACCACCGGTACCAACGGCCAGCACGCCTACTTCCAAATGGTTCACCAGGGTTCGCAGCTGGTGCCCGTGGACTTCATTGCCTGCTTGCAACCGCACAGCGACCTGCCCGGTCACCACACCAAGCTGCTGGCCAATTGCTTTGCGCAGAGCGAAGCACTACTGCGCGGGCGGACCGCCGAAGAGGTGCGTGCCGAAGGCCAAGTTGATGAAAGGCTGGTGCCACATCTCGTGTTCGAAGGGAATCGTCCCAGCAATACCCTGCTACTGCAGCGGCTGGATGCTTTCCACCTGGGCGCATTGCTCGCCATGTGCGAACACCGTGCATTCGTGCAGGGCACGCTTTGGAATGTAAACTCCTTCGATCAATGGGGAGTGGAACTCGGCAAGAAGCTGGCTGGCCCAATCGAGCGCGAACTGGAAGGCGCACCGGCGCAGCCGCATGACGCATCGACAGCCGCGCTGATCCGCCGCGTATGCCGCGCCAGAGCCATGACACCGGACTGACTCACGCTATGCGAGCCCGAGATGTATCCTTGGCAACTGATCTCCCGCCTCGGCGAGAGCGCATATTTGTTGCCCAGCGCGCTGTTTATCGCGCTGTGGCTATGCTACCGCCGTACACCCGGCAGCGCATTGCTTTGGCTGGCGGCCGTCGCGGTCGCCGCGGGCCTCACGCTCATATCGAAGCTCGCGTTCATGGGATGGGGCATGGGCATCCCCGCACTCGATTTCACCGGCGTATCCGGCCATAGCGCGGTGTCCGCAGCTGTCCTCCCCGTACTGCTATATTTGTCCGCCCCAACAACACGCCACGGGCTCGCGCGATTCAGCGCGTACTGCGGCGTTGGGTTGGCACTTTTGATTAGCTGGTCCCGCCTGGTCCTGCACACGCACTCCTTGTCCGAGGTGTTAGCCGGGGTGACGTTGGGGCTGGCCGCTAGCCTGACTTTCCTCAACTGGCGGAGGGCCAACGCACTACCGCGGAGCGTGGCGCCGCTGATCGGCGCCCTGGCATTCTTCTCCGCCATACACGGATTGCCCGTCCCCTACCTCGTCGACAATACCCATTACTGGGTCGAACGTACCGCGGTTCGCCTATCGGGGCGTGATTTCCCCTACCGCCGCGGCGAACGCAGCTAAATCGCGCGCTGGATGCATTAGCGATGTCGTGGGCGCTTGCAAGTTCGGCCGGCCAGGGCAGTTCGCGTTCGGAAGGCTTTAATTAGGTTCTTCGCTGGATTGCGGGGGAATTCCTTGGCAGGCGCCGCTGTTTTGCCGGCGTAGCCGGCGGTGGGTTTGTGGCTGTGACTGGCTCGTCGTGCTTGGCGGGCGCCGCTGTTTCGCCGGCGTAGCCGGCGAGTCACTTTTTGTCCGAGTCCCTCCATGTCAGGATAGTTGTCGCCTCGCCGCCTTTCGATGAAGGACAATGGAGGGCGGAAG
>NZ_JBYOJR010000011.1:0-169619 GCF_057798915.1 Cupriavidus sp. 22TCCZM01-5 | reverse complement strand
ATCGTTGATGGCCAGCCGCCAGGCGACGCGCTTCTTGCCTACTTCTTGTCGCTCGGACAAGAAGTAGGTCGCCGGCTACGCCGGCAAAACAGCAGCGCCTGCCAAGCACGAAAACCCCAACCCCCAATTCCCGCAATCCGGCGAAAGAACCTTTTTCGTTGGCGCAACTCAGCACACATATGCGTGCTTCACCGCCCCATGCGCTGGTCATAGCGGCTCGAGATACGTCCGAGCAGGCCCGGATCCCGCGAATCGCTGGAATCGAACTGCACACGGACCGAACCATCCGCCTGCCGTATCACGCTGGCGCGGATCATCGTATTGCCGTAATTGCCGGCAATGGATCCGCTCGCGCGATCCTGCACGCTGACCGCCACGCCTTCATCCCGCATGGCGCCAGCCGCGGCATCGAAAGAACGATCGAAATTCGCCGGCACCATCGCCGGCGCGCCATAGTAGGTGCATCCGCCCTGCAGGGCCATCAGCACGGCGGCGAGCATCGCCAGGAGGATGCGCTTCATGGCGTCACCTTGGTCCAGCCCGGTCCCGGATCGAACGAGGTCGTCGCCGCGGCCTTGGCCGCGGTATCGGTGCCCAGGTCGCGCTCGAAGACTTCGCCCGCATGGCTGACCATGAAGGTCTTCACACCGGTCTGGCCATAGCGGACCGGCCAGGCGATCACGGCGAATCCGCCGAACAGCTTGCCGCGCACCTGATAATCGAAGGCCCCACCCGGGGCATTCGCCCCCTGCTTCGTGAGCAGCTTGTAGTGGTAGCCGTAGTAGCCTTCGGCCCCGGGGCTGCGCTTGCCGGCGGTCAGGAAAGCCTCGCCCAGCGGGCTCGGCTTCTCTCCCGGCTTGGTTGGCCAGTACAAGCCGTCCTGCTTGCCAGGTGAACTGACAAGCTTCGCAGCGTATGCCAGCACACCACTGGCATCGTGATCGACCTCCGCATACTCGGCCTGCGCATCGTAGATGGCCAGCAAGGTCTGCATGACGGCCAGTTCGTTGCGCCCGATCTGGCGCACGCGCATTTCCTCCAGGCCGGCGGCCGTGTCGAAGCGCCAGCCCTGCGCGGTCTTGACCAGCGGGACAGGCAGCGTCCATCCGTCCGTACCGACGGCAATGCGCGCGTGCTGGTCATCCACGGCCTGCACCGTGTGCGATGCGCCCCAGGCAGTCAGGAACCGGGTACGGATGTCGGCACCGACAGGCGGGATCAGTTTTCTGAACCCTTCACCGAAGATCTTCTTCATGGCGGCGTCGTCGCTGCTCTCGACCGCAGACCCAAACGCGGCCATCGCTTCGTCGGCCGTGGGAAAGGTCTGCTGCGCGTGCGCGAACCCTGCGCCGCCAGCGACGAGGGCCAGCGCGACGGCAATCTGCCGGCACCGAGCCGCAAACGCCTTACCGGAAAAGACAAGTGGCTTGATCATGGCTGTTCCCCCCTTCAGCGCCTGCCACCACCGCCACGGCCGCCGCCCCCGCGGCCGCCGCCACCGCTAAAGCCGCCGCCCCCACGCCCACCGCCGCCACTGAATCCCCCGCCTCCGCGGTTGGCCGGCGACGATTGCAGGCTGCTGCGGCCCCGATCGAAGTCGCGCTGCGACGCACCGCCACCACCGACGCCCTGGAACGCGCTATCGCGGCCTCCGCCTCCGCCCCGGTTCGCAGTCGTTGCGCGGTTTCCGGCACCGGCCGCGGAGCCACGTTCGCCTCCGCCCGAGAACCCGCCGCGGTCTCCCGTGCCCGCCCGGTCCGAAACGCCGGCACGATCGCCACCACGATTCCCGGCACCGCCGCGATCGCCAACGCCACCCCGGTCACCTACACCGCCGCGATCGGCGACACCCCCCCGGTCACCTACGCCGCCGCGATCGCCGACACCCCCCCGGTCACCTGCGCCACCGCGATCAGCGAGCCCCTGCCGGCCTCCGGCACCCTCCCGCCCGCGGAAGTCATTGCGCCGATCGGCGCCGGGCACATTGCGGCCGAATTTCTCGCGCGTGGCATTGTCCCGGTAGGCCACGCCCTTGCGGTGGCCCGCGTCGTGCTGCCACTTGCCGTTCTGCACCTTGGTGCGGTCGAAGTTGCGGTCGATATTGGTGGCGCGGTTGACGTTGATATTGACGTCTCCACCACCCCAGTTGCAGCCGCCGAAGATGGCCCCCGCCGCTGCCAGGCCAACCCCCCAGGCAAAGCCGGTGGCCAGCGCGGCGCCCGGATAGTACGCCGGATACGGCGGCCAGTACGTCGGCGGATAGGCCGGATACCCCCATGACCCGTACACCACGGTCGGGTTGTAGGACGGCACGTAGATGACTTCCGGATTGGCCGGCTCGATCTTGACGATGGTCTGCCCTGGCTGCCCCGATACCGTGCCCTGCTCGACGGTCACTTGCTGCTGTTCGTTCGATTTCAGGTTGCCATTCTGCTGCGCCTTGGCGCGCAAGCGCTGCACCGCGGCCAGCACGTCCGATTCCTGCGCCAGGAAGGCATCGCCGAGCTTCTGGGTCCAGTCGAGCTTGTCGTTCATCGGCTCCAGCGCCTGTGGGAATGCGACCAGCGACTTGACGCTGACATCCCACGGCTGGTCGGCCACCGCCTTGACGGCAGCATCGCCCTTGACCTTGGGGTTGGCCTTTACCCAGCGGGCCGCCTGCACGATTTCCAGCGGATAGGTGGACGCCATCAGCACCTGCGACAGCACGGAATCCGGGTACAGCGCAATGGGCGCAACCAGCGCCTCCAGCTCCTCGGGCTTGAACGTGGGCGCCTGTGGCTGCGCGGATGCCTGCGGCGGTGCAGGCGCGGGCGCCTGTTGTTGCGCGATGGCCGTGCCTGCGCCTGACATCAGGCTGGTCACGAGCACGCCGCAAACCGCTCGGACCAGGCTCCTTCCCCAAACATTCATGGCGACTCTCCCCGGCTGAAGTCAGCGGAATCAAGCAGGCATGTAACCGTGCCCGCGCAAACCGTCCGGGCAGCACGAGTGACGGTCACGATACGACGATAGTGCGTCATGGCCACATTTGCAATTTCCGCCTCGTCCAATCCAGCCAATTTGAGTTCCAGTCGCGCGCCGCGTTTGCGTGCCGGCGCGCCACGGAGGGTAATGAAGCGCATCGAGGGACGAACAGATTCATCAGCACAATCGCAACGCCGCTCCGGCATCCGGCCAAGCCTCGGACGCCTGCCTAATATGGGGTGAACAGCGGCTCTTCTCTGCTTCGGCGGTCCTGCCGGAATGCATCTTCGAGCACGCTGGAGACGCCCCCGGCCGCGCCCTACGCGCGCCCTACGCGTTTTCCCCGACTGTCCCGAGATGCAAACAAGTTGTCCCGGATAGTCAAACCGCGACTTGCCAATACACGATACTTCGCCAGTCGCGACCGGAGCCATTCGAGTGCCCGGGCAACCAGCGGCGACGCTCTGCGGCCACTGGCGCAAGTGATCGAGTCTTACAGAAGAGAGACATTCATGCTTGGACAACATTCCACCCACCCCACCATGCTGACCGGCAAGCAGGCCGCAACCGCCTCGCGCCTATATCCGTGGCTGGTGTTCGCGCTGAGCTTCGGCCTGCTGCTGTCGGACTACATGTCGCGCCAGGTGCTCAACGCAGTCTTTCCGTTGCTGAAGGCCGAATGGGCGCTCACCGACACCGAGCTGGGGGCACTGGGCGGCATCGTCGCACTGATGGTCGGCCTGCTCACTTTTCCGCTGTCGATCCTTGCCGACCGCTGGGGCCGCGTCAGGAGCCTGACGCTGATGGCCGCGCTCTGGAGCCTGGCCACGCTGGGCTGTGCGCTGGCCAACAATTTCGGCGAAATGTTCATCGCCCGGCTGTGCGTCGGCATCGGCGAAGCAGCCTACGGCAGCGTCGGCATCGCCGTGGTGCTGTCGGTATTTCCGCGCCACCTGCGCGCCAGCCTCAGCTCCGCCTTCATCGCCGGCGGCGCGTTCGGCTCGGTGCTGGGCATGGCTGCCGGCGGCGCGCTGTCGGCTCAGTTCGGCTGGCGCTGGGCCTTTGCCGGCATGGCAATCTTCGGCCTGGTGCTGGTGGTCATCTATCGTGCCCTCATTACCGAACCGCGCCTGAAGGCTCAACGCCTTGCGCTCGGTGAGGACGCGCCCACCGAGACCCGCCGCGAGGGCCTGGCCCTGCGCCCGCTGCTGTCCGCCCTGTTCTCGGCACGATCGATCCTCTGCGCTTACGTTGGCAGCGCACTGCAACTGCTCGTCATGGGCGCACTGCTGGCGTGGATGCCCAGCTACCTGTCGCGCTATTACGGCATGGCGACCGATCGTGCCGGCGTGACCGCTGCTGCCTTTGTCCTGGCAGCCGGCGTCGGCATGGTAGCGTGCGGCGCGCTGACCGACTGGGTTGCCCGCCGTTGCCCCGCCCGCAAATGGCTGATGGCGATTGCCTATAGCCTTGCCTGTTGCGCCCTGCTGGCCGTGGCGTTCCGGCTGCCAGCCGGCGCCGCCCAGCTTGCGCTGATTGGCGCCGGCATGCTGCTGGTCGGCGGCACGGCTGGCCCCGCCAGCGCCGTGGTGGCAAACCTGACCCATCCGGCCATCCACGCCACGGCGTTCGCCACGCTCACGCTGGCCAACAACCTGCTGGGCCTGGCGCCGGGCCCTTTCGTCACCGGCGTGCTCGCCGACCGCATCGGCCTGCTCGGCGCGCTCCAGTGGATTCCGCTGACCGGCCTGCTCGCCGCAGCGTGCTTCATCGCCGGCCGCCGCTACTACGCCGCTGACCTGCAGCGCCTGGAACACCAGCGCGACGCCGGGTAAGCCAACGACTGACCTACTGGATTTTCTGGAGATCCGATGAGCCCTACCCCCGACACCACTGTCCTGCTGGTTCCCGGTCTGCGCGACCACGTGGCGGAGCACTGGCAGACACTGCTCGAGGCGCAACTGCCGAACGCCCGCTCCGTGGCGCCGCTGGAACACGACAAGCTGAGCCGCGACGCCCGCGTGGCCGCCCTGGACGCCGCACTTGCGGCGATCCACGGCCCCGTGGTGCTGGTTGCACACAGCGCCGGCGTGATGATCACCGTGCATTGGGCCGCAAAGCACCACCGCAAGATCCGCGGCGCGCTGCTGGTGACGCCGGCCGATCTCGAAACGCCGATGCCGGCCGGCTATCCGCAAAAGGAAGCGCTGGCCGAGCACGGCTGGCTGCCCGTGCCGCGCAAGCCCTTGCCCTTCCCCAGCATCCTGGCCGCGAGCCGCAATGACCCGCTGGCGACGTACGAACGCGCCGCGCAGCTAGCAAGCAACTGGGGCAGCGAGCTTGTCGATCTCGGCGAGGTCGGCCACCTCAACCCGGCAGCCGGCTACGGACCGTGGCCGCGTGCCACGGAGCTGATCGACCAGCTGCTCCGCATGGGCTGACGTCTACGACAAGAAGCCGGTAGCGGACCGCACGGTCCCGCACCGGCCAGCCCCCGCAGTACCTCGCAGTACCCCCGAGCACCCCGCAGCACCCCCGCAGCACCCCCGCAGCACCCCTGCAGCACCCCCGTAGCACCCCCGCAGCACCCATTTCGACGGGAATACCCGCATTACAACCAAAGGAAGAAACGGAGATTTGCCCCATGAAATTCAGGAGCACGGCCCTGGCCGCATTGCTTGCCTGTTCGGGAAGCGCATTCGCGCAATCCAACGTCACGCTGTACGGCGTGGCTGACATCAACCTCGAATACGTCAATCACGTCGGCGCCATTCCGCAGGCTGCCAACCAATTCAACCCGGGTCCGGCCCACAGCGTCTACCGCATGGATTCGGGCGGCATCTCCGGATCCCGCTGGGGTCTGCGCGGCACTGAGGATCTCGGCAACGGGCTGAAGGCACTGTTCGTGCTCGAAAACGGCTTCAGCCTGGATTCCGGCACGCTGCAGCAGAGCAGCCGCCTGTTCGGCCGCCAGGCGTACATCGGCGCGCAGAGCGCCACCTTCGGCCAGATCACGCTGGGTCGCCAGTACACCTCGATCTTTGAAGCCCTCGCCAACTTCGTGCCGGGTGCCTATGCCACGCAGTACGAGCCGGCTGCCCTTCTGACCGGCGCGAACTTCCGTGAAGACAACACGGTCAAGTACACCGGCCAGTTTGGCCCGGTAACGGCACTGGCCCACTGGTCGTTCGGCACCGGCCTGGCCCTGCCTGCCTTCATTGGCGTGGCCACGCCGATCGGCGGCAATGGCGAAGTCCCGGGCCAGTTCCGGCGCGACAGCGCCTACGGCGCAGCCCTGGCCTACTCGGCAGGCCCGTTCGGCGTGACCGCCGGTTACGACCAATGGAATCCGACCATTGGCACCGGCAACGGTACGGCCAAAAAGGCTGTGATCGCCGCCAGCTATACCTACGGTCCGGCCAAGGTCATGGGCGGTTATCGCTGGGGCCAGAACAAGAATGCGGCGGACGTGCTGGTCCAGCGCGACGACTTCTACTGGATTGGCGCCGCCTACCAGGTGACGCCGGCCGTCGCACTGTCCCTTGAGTACGACTACGACAACCTCAAGAACCAGTTTGGCAACACCGGCCTCGCCAATCCCTGGCAGGTCGCGTTTATCGCCAACTACGCATTCTCCAAGCGTACCGATGTGTACCTGAGCACGGCTTACTCCAAGCATGCCGGCCTGGCAATGGATTCGGTATCCAACTTCTACGCCACCAGCCTGGCCACGGGCAATAGCTACGCCCTGGCCAATGGGCAGACCTCGATGGTCGGTGTGGCGCTGGGTGTCCGCCACAAGTTCTGAGCGAACTTCAGTACGTATGCTCGTTGCGGCTGTGTCGGGAGACGATCCTGGCACAGCCGTTTTTTTTGGCTCCGCCGGATTGCGGGAATGGGGAAGGGTTGGGCTTTTCGTGCTTGGCGGGCGCCGCTGCTTCGCCGGCACCGCACCCCTCACGCGGAGAAATGCTCAAACGCCCATCTATAATGTGCGCCACCATACCGGCCAGTCGACCTGCGACGCCCCCGGGGCCAGCCGAGATCCATGCCTCTTTACCCTCTCGTCCTCTGCCTGACCATTGCCGTGGTAGGTGCCGTAGGCATGATCCTCACCGCCCTGCCGCGGCGCGATGATCCCACGGTCCGGGCATTCCTGACGCTGGCGGCCGGCGTGGCCATCTGGAGTGGCGGGCGCTTGCTCGAAGTCAGTTCGCCCGAGCTCGACTGGCGCATCCTCTGGGCCAAGATCCAGTACTTCGGCATCGTTGCCGTGCCCATCGGCTGGCTGGTGGCCATGGTGCACCTGAGCCGTCCGCGCTACGTGGTGCCATGGTCGATCCTTTCCCTGCCATGGCTGGCGGCAGTCCTGACGCTCGCACTGGTCTTTACCAACGAATACCACCACTGGATCTGGACGCGCATCACGCTGTCGCCGCCTGGCGTGGCGCCGGGCGCGGTGTTCGAGCATGGTATTGGCTACGGCCTGGCCGCCGCATGGACCTACGGGCTGCTGGCACTCAGCCTGTACTTCCTGCTGACGGCCGAAGTGCCGAACGACGCGCTGTCGCGACGCGGCCGCAACATCCTCGCCGGGGCCCTGCTGCTGCCGCTGTCGGCGCACGTGGCCTACCTTCTGCGTTGGACCGGCCCGCTGGGCGGCGACCTGACGCCCGCCACGTTCTCGCTCATGGCCGTGCTGGTGTGGTTCTGCGCGCTGCGCACGCATCTTGGCGATATCGGCCATTACGCGCGGCTGCGCGTGTTCGACGCCCTCGGCGAAGGCTGCGTGATCCTGAGCCCCGAAGGCATCGTGGTGGATTTCAATCCGGCGTCCGCGCGGCTCCTGCCGGAGATCGCCCGGAACCGGCCAGCGCCCGCGGCGCTGGCGGGCGTGCTGCACGAAACGGTTGGCGGCGCGGGGCCGGCCGTGCCGCCCGGCATGCCGTTCGAACTGCGCGCGGAAGCGGTCCGGCGCATGGACGGCAAGCGCATCGGCACCCTCGTCTTCCTGCGTGATATCAGCCGCTACCGCGAGCGCGAACTCGCACTGACCCAGCGTCTCGGGCAGACCCAGGCCCAGCTTTCGCGCATCCAGGCGGACCTGGACGTCGACGCGCTGACCGGCATTCCGAACCGCCGCTACTTCCAGCGCGAGGCCCACGCCGCCGCGGTGCGCGCGCTGTCGCGGGGCAGCCCGTTGGGCCTGATGATTCTCGATATCGACCGCTTCAAGCAATTCAACGATCTTTACGGCCACCCGATGGGCGACCAATGCCTGCGCCAGGTCGCGGGCGCCCTGGTGGCCGAGCTGGGCCCGGGCCAGTTCTGCGCGCGCCTCGGCGGCGAAGAATTTGCGGTGGTGTTGCCCGATTCGAGCCCGCGCGAGACGCGTGCCGTAGCGCAACGGCTGGTGGCGGCAGTGCGCCGCCTTGGCATCCCGCACACCGGCACGCCAACCCAGCCGATCGTCACGATCAGCCTGGGCTCGGTCTGCGCGGTTCCCGAGATGCCAGGCATCGACAATCTCCTGAACCGCGCCGACAGCGCCATGTACCAGGCCAAGCGCTCCGGCCGCGACCGCTTCGTGCAGGAGGAGCAGGCCCCCGGCATACCGAGTTCCTGAGGCGCCTGCGAGCGGCCGTGTCAGTTCCCGCCGCCGTGCAGGAACTCCCGCACCACGCGCGCGCTTTCACGCGGCGCCGTCAACAGGAAAAGATGGCCGTCGTTATCGAACACATGCAGCGTGGCGTTCGGAATGCACTTTGCCAGGATCCTCGCATTCACCAGCGGCACGATCGGATCATCGCTGCCATGCAGCACCAGCGTGCGCTGCTTCAGCGCCCCGAGCCACGGCAGGCTGCTCCAGCCCCATGCGGCCATCAGCTGATAGAGGTAGCCGCGCCCGCGCGGCGGATGCATGTGGCGGCCATGCTCATCGATCAGCGACGGGTCGTCGCGAAAGGCGCCGCCGTACAGATCGGCTCCCACACGCTTCAGGTACTGCTGATCGGAATAGCGCCGCACGCCGATCATCTTCGACAGCACGGAAGGCCTGCCCGGCACCATCAGGACGCCGGGCGACGTGGCGGCGAGCACCAGCCGGCGGCAGCGCCGCGGATACAGCCGCGCGAACTCCTGCGCGAGCGCCCCGCCCCACGACACCCCGAGCGTATCGACGGGGCCCGAATAGCCGAGGCGCGACAGCAGCTTGTCGGTCATCACGCACAGGTTGGAGAAGCGATAGGGAAGCAGCGGCGCGGGCGAGCCGCCTGCGCCGGGAATGTCGAAGATGATGACTTCCACGTCCTCCAGTGCGTCGACCAACGGTTCGACGAGTTCGAGGTTGGCACCAATGCCATTGAAGATGAGCAGCGGCGGATGCGTGCCGCTGCCGGGCCGGATGCCGACCCTGAGTGACTGCCCGTCCAGGTCTACCGTTCGGGTCTGCATGATCTTTCCAGCTTCGATGCTGGCGTTGTTGGTTGTCATCGAGTGTCCCGGAGAGATTGGCGGCGAAGCATGGCCGGGGGCGGCCATGCTTCCTGGCGCTTACTGCCTGGGGCGCAGGATGCCTTTCACCTCTTCCACGTTTTCCGCCAGGCGCTTGCCCACCGTGGCGATGCTGTCGGCCTGGGCCTTGTACACAGTATCGGTCAGGCCGCGCAGGCCGGACACGGCCTTCTGCAGCGAGCGCGGCAGCACTTCCGAGACCTTGGCCGCGGCCTCGCCGTCTGCGGCCTGGCCGCGGCGCGCGAGCGATTGCAGATCGGCTGCGGTGTCCGTCAGGAACTCGGCCTGCTGGCGCACCAGCGATTGCAGGCCAGCCAGCAGGGTGGCGTTGACGCTGGCGATCGCCTCGATGTCCTTGCGGCGCGATTCGAGGATCGCCGCCGGGTCCAGGCGGTTCTGCTTGACGAAGTCGAACAGCTTCTTGTGCACGGCGGTTGCGCCGGCGGCAGTGGTGGTTTCCATCTTTACTACTCCTTACAGGTTGCGTTGCAAAAATCGACAGGCCGGGATCAGGCCTCGGTCACATAGCGTCCGGGGGCATCGCCAAGCGGTGCGTGGCGCTCGCTGCCCAGGCCGGACGGCGCGGCACGCATCGCGCCGGAGCGCGTCTTGAGCCACTCGCCCCAGTGCTCCCACCAGGACGCCTGCTTGGCCGTGGCGCCTTCGAGCCACGCCTCGGGATCCGCCGCTTGCGCGTCGTTCAGGAAGTACTTCGCCTTGGCATTTCCCGGCGGGTTGATCAGGCTCTGTACATGGCCGCTGGAGCTGAGCACGAACTCGGTCTGCCCGCCAAAGGCGCGCACGGAGCGGAACACGCCCTTCCACGGCGTGATGTGGTCGGTCATGCCGGCCACCACGTACTTGTCGCAGTCCACCGCCGCCAGGTCGATCGGCTCGCCCAGGACGCGCAGCGCGCCCGGCGTCGCCAGCTGGTTCAGCGTCAGCATGTCCAGCAGCTGGCCATGCAGGCCGGCCGGCAGGCGCGTGGTGTCGTTGTTCCAGAAGAGGATGTCGAACGCCGGCGGCGCCTTGCCGAGCAGGTAGTTGTTGACCCAGTAGTTCCACACCAGGTCGTTCGGCCGCAACCAGGCAAATACACGCCCCAGTTCCTCGCCATCGAGCACGCCGCGCGCCTGGCTGCCCTGCCGCGCGGCATCGATGGCCTCCGGCGTGGCGAACAGGCCCAGCTGCGATTGCGAATCGAGGCCGAACACGGACACCATCAGCGTGGCCGCATGCACCAGCTTTTCGCCGCGCGCCGCGCAATAGCCCATCAGCGCCGACATCGTCATCGCGCCGGAGCACGCGCCATGCAGGTTCACATCGGCGCTGCCGGTAATCTCGCGGATTGCGCGGATGGCTTCGACCAGCGACCCCACATAGGTGTCGAGGTTCCAGTCGCGGTGCGCCGCGGTCGGGTTGCGCCAGCTCACCATGAAGACCTGCAGCTCGTTGCGCAGCAAGTGTTCGACCAGGCTCTTGCCCGGCGCAAGGTCGAACACATAGAACTTGTTGACCTGCGGCGGCACGATGAGCTGGGGCCGGGCATGCACCTTCGCGGTGGTCGGCGTGTACTGGATCAGTTCCAGCACATCGTTGCGGAACACCACCGCGCCAGACGTCGCGGCAAGGTCCTTGCCGACGCGGAACGCGCTCTTGTCCACCTGCGTCGGCATGCCCTGGTTGGTCAGCGCATCGGTCAGCAGGTTGACCAGGCCACTGACCAGGTTCAGGCCGCCGGTTTCGAACGTCTTGCGCAGCGCGGCGGGATTGCCCAGCAGCGTGTTGGTCGGCGCCACCGCGTCCATCAGCAGGTCGGTGAAATACTGCGCGCGCTCCTTGCTGCGCCCGTCCATCACCGAACGGGTGACGAAGCCGGTCAGCGCGTCGCGCCAGGCCTGGTATCCCTGCAGGGCCATGCGGTAGACCGGGTTGTCCTGCCAGGCGGGATCGCCGAAGCGGCGGTCGCGCGTGGCGGGCGCGGGTGCCGATCCGTCCACGACGGCCATCAGGTCTTGCGCGAGCCGGGTCTGCTGCTCCAGCAGCAGCGTCGGTTCCTGCACGCACTGCGCGCCGATCTGCTGCGCGGTGCTGACCAGGTCTTCGGGGCGCATGCCCACGAAGGGGTTCGGCCCCGTCACGGCCGGCGCAAGATCCATGTTCGCCGCGGCACCGGCCGCCCTTGCTGCTGTCTTCCTTGCCTTCTTTGCCGGCGCTTTTGTACTCACGGCTGTTGTCATGCTGCCACTCCTCGTCCTGCCTTGTTCGTGCTTGTTACGTGTCTTGCTTATGCCTCAGGCGACCAGCAGCGCGAGCGCCTCGGCCACCAGCGCGGGCTTGCCCTCGCCTTCGATTTCCACCGTGTTCTCCGTCCTGAGCAGCACGCGGCCATCGCCCTTGCGGTCCGCCGCGAGCAGGTTCACACGGTTGCGCACGCGCGCCCCGGCCTTCACCGGCGTCAGGAAACGCGTCTTCTCCAGCCCGTAGTTCACCGCCGCGCTCGCGTCGTGCGGCACCACGCCCATCTCGGTCAGCTGGCTCGCCACCAGCGAGAGCGTCAGGTAGCCGTGGGCGATGGTGCCGCCGAACGGGCTTTCCCGCTTCGCGCGATCCACGTCCACGTGAATCCACTGGTGGTCGCCCGTGCATTGCGCGAACGCGTCGATGCGCGCCTGGTCCACGTCCACCCACTCGGACACGCCGAGCTCCTTGCCGACGAACGCGTCGAGCGTGGCCATGCTGTAGCCTTCGATTGCCATCTTCTTCCCTTCCTTGACTTGTATTCCGCCTGCCGCCTCAGAAGCAGGCTTCGTCCAGCGCCAGGAAGCCGTCCTGGCCCGTCGTGCTGGTGACGGCTGCTTCCAGCGCGGAAGCACGCGGCAGGATGTGGTTGGCGAAGTACTCCGCGGTCGCGATCTTGGCGCCGTAGAACGCCTCGTCCTCGGCACGCTTCTGCGTTGCCACGATCAGCGCGCGCGCCATCTGCCAGCCCGTCAGCACGATGCCGGTCAGCTTCAGGTACGCCACGCTCGTGCCGAACACGGCATTCGGGTCCTTGCGGGTGTTCTCCAGCACGTGATCCACCGCATTGCCCAGGGCCAGGCGCGCAACGCCAAGGCGCATCAGCATGGCGCTGCATGCCGCGTTCCGGCAGCCGTCGGCATATTCCTTCAGTGCCTCCAGCGTCTTGTCGATCTCGGCGAGAATGCCTCGCGCGGCCGCGCCGCCATCGCGCACGGTCTTGCGGCCGATGAGGTCATTGGCCTGGATCGCCGTGGTGCCTTCGTAGATCGGCAGGATGCGCGCGTCGCGGTAGTGCTGCGCTGCGCCGGTCTCTTCGATGAAGCCCATGCCGCCATGCACCTGCACGCCGAGGCTGGTCACCTCCAGCGACATCTCGGTGCTCCAGCCCTTGATGACGGGCACCAGGTATTCGTAGGCCGCGCCAAAGCGGGCACGCGTCTCGGCGTCCGGCGACTGGTGCGCGAGGTCGGAGTAGCCCGCGGCCACCAGGGCCAGCGCGCGTGCGCCTTCGGTGAGCGCGCGCATCTCGGTCAGCATGCGGCGCACGTCGGGATGCCGGATGATCGCCACGGCGTCCTTGGCGGAGCCATCGACCGGGCGGCTCTGCACGCGCTCCTTCGCATAGGCCACGGCCTGCTGGTACGCGCGGTCGGAGATGGCGATGCCTTGCACGCCGACGCCGAAGCGCGCGGCGTTCATCATCACGAACATGTACTCCAGGCCGCGGTTCTCCTCACCGATCAGGTAGCCGGTGGCGCCGCCGTGGTCGCCGAACTGCAGCACCGCGGTCGGGCTCGCCTTGATGCCGAGCTTGTGCTCGATCGACACGCACTCCACGTCGTTGCGCGCGCCCAGCGAACCATCGTCATTGACCAGGAACTTCGGCACCAGGAACAGCGAGATGCCCTTCACGCCTTCGGGCGCGTCCGGCGTGCGCGCCAGCACCAGGTGCACGATGTTCTCGGCCATGTCGTGCTCACCGTAGGTGATGAAGATCTTGGTGCCGGACACCTTGTAGGTACCGTCCGCCTGCCGCTCGGCGCGGGTGCGCACCAGGGCCAGGTCGGAGCCGGCCTGCGGCTCGGTCAGGTTCATGGTGCCGGTCCACTCGCCGGCGATCAGGCGCGGCAGGTAGCGCTGCTTGAGTTCGTCCGAGCCGGCCGTGAGCAGCGCCTCGATAGCGCCGTCGGTCAGCAGCGGGCACAGCGCAAACGACATGTTGGCCGCGTTCATCATCTCGATGCACGGCGCGGCCACCAGCTTGGGCAGACCCTGGCCGCCGAATTCCGCCGGATGCACAATGCCCTGCCAGCCGCCCTCGCCGAACTGG
Source organism: Cupriavidus sp. 22TCCZM01-5 (assembly GCF_057798915.1). Lineage (NCBI taxonomy): Bacteria > Pseudomonadati > Pseudomonadota > Betaproteobacteria > Burkholderiales > Burkholderiaceae > Cupriavidus > Cupriavidus sp. 22TCCZM01-5. The sequence continues at coordinate 155,785 of NZ_JBYOJR010000011.1, read as the reverse complement.
CGGAACGCCTCGCGAAAGCCTTCGGTGGTCGTGACCTGGCCGCCGTTCCAGCTGCTCGGCTGGCGGTCGCCGGCAACGTTCAGCGGTGCCAGCACTTCGCCGTGGAACTTCGCGGCTTCCTCGAGCACGGCCTCGACCGTCTCCGGCGTGGCATCTTCGTAGCCCGGCAGCGTGGCAATCTTTGTCAGTCCGGCCAGTTCGCGCATGGCGAACAGCATGTCCTTGGTGGGCGCGGTATAGCTCATCTCGTTCCTCTCGCGGCGATGCAGCGTCGGCTCCGGCTCCATGCCCGCGGCGCTGCGACATCATTGATGACCCTGATCGTAAGGGGCATCCAAGCGAAAGCGATTACCCAAACCCGCCCTTTGAATGACAAATCCTGCCGCATTGCACAATGCCGCGGCCGGCGCACAGTGAGTGCGGCGTCAGAAGCGCCCGAGGTGGCAGGATTTGTCAGTCGGCGGCCAGCCTTGCCAGCCGCCGCGCGCGCTCACAAGGCGCGCCGGTAGGCGTTTGGCGTGCTGCCTGTCCAGTGGCGAAAGGCGCGATGAAAGGCGGTGGGATTGTCGAAGCCAACGTCGAAGGCAATGGCCGCGATCGGGTCTTCGGAGCGCGTGAGGCGCCGGATCGCGATGTCGCGCCTCACCTCGTCCTTGATGGCCTGGAAGGTGGTGCCTTCGGCCGACAGCCGCCGGCACAGCGTGCGCACCGACTGGTGCAGCGCCTGCGCCACCGCATCGATGGTTGGCGACGCCGGCAGGCAGTCGGCCACGTGCTGGCGCACGCGGTGGCAGGTCATTTCCTCCGCGAACGAGACGAAGATCCAGTCCTCCGGCGCGCGCGCGAGGAATTTCTCCAGATCGGGCTTGCGTTGCCGGATGGGCAGGTCGAGATAGGCGGCATCGAAGACCAGCCGCGTGTGCTGGCGGTCGAAGTGCACGGGTCCCGGGAACAGGTAGAGATGGTCACTGGCGAGCGCCGGCCGCGTGTCCGGCAACTCGACCGCCTGCAACGGTATGCGCTGGCGGATCAGCCACGACGCCACGCCATGCACGAGCTTGAGCATCAGTTCGCGCCCCAGCATGCTCGCGGCCGGGCCGGCCGGGTTGTCCACCAGCTCGACGATGCCGCTCGCATCCTCGCGCCGGGAGGCCATGCGGAAGTCGTCCAGGATCAGGTGGAAGAACTGCCCGAAGCGGCGCAGCGCGACTTCCAGCCTTGGCGCATCGAGCAGGCTCAGGCAAAGGTACTTGAGCGTGCCGTTGCGCAATGGCCGGCTGAAGATGCCGGGCATTTCGTCGTCCAGTTCCTTGGCAAGCAGGCGGTACAGCGTCGAGAACTGCTCCTGCGTGACCCGTGCGGCCGGCTCGGCCAGCAACTCGGAGGCAATGCCCGAGCACTCGGCCAGCCGCGCCATCGCCGCGGGATCGGCGCCGGACAGGAATCCGTTAACGACGGAAATGGGGACGGTGGCGGAGAAGTCGTTCACGTCGTTCACGTCATTCACGCGGGGGCGCTGGCAATGCGTGCGATGAAAAGGTGGCGGCTGGTGCATTCTGTCACAGCCGCCACGTGGTGAGAACCGGTCTGCTACATGTTGTTCCGCGCTTCCTCCTGCCGCGCGCGCCATTTCGACACGCTGCAGCCGAACTGGCTGCCAAACCAGCGCGAGAACGCGCTCAGCGACGAGAAGCCCAGCAAGGTGGCGACTTCGGACAGCGGACGCTCGCGGTTGTCGATATAGCGCACCACCAGGGTCGCACGGACACCATTGACGATATCCGAATAGCTGGTGTTTTCCTGCATCAGCCGCCGGTGCACCGTGCGGCGGTCCACGCCAATGTGCTGCGCCACGCGGTCGACCGAGCACATGCCGGACGGCAGCAGCACATGGACCAGCTCACGCACCTTGTCAGGCAAGGTGGTGTTTGCCTGGGCCAGCAGCGTGCCGAGGTAGCGCTTTACCTGATGCGCCATGACCGGGTCATACGAAGGCAGTGGCCCTTCAAGATCGGCAGCAACGCAGACGATGCCGTCGAAGTCCTGGTTGAACAGGCTCGGCATGCCGAAAACCCGCAGGAAGGTGGCCTGGCTCGCTGGCGCCGCATGCGTGAAGCAGATGCTGCGCGGCCGCCACGATGCGCCGAGGAACACGCTCAGCATGCGGTAAATCACGCCGACCGCAAGATCGGTGGCCTGGCGCAGCGTCCCCGGCTCGTCGTTGAGGATATGCAGGCGGATCATCAGCAGGCCCTCGGACTCTTCGATGCGCATCGCAAGCGCCTCGTTCTGCAAGCCCATGTAGCGCACCATCGACTCCAGCGCCCGCCGCAGCGTCGGCTGTTCACGGACGACGAAAGCCAGCGGGCCGAGGTTGGAGAACTGGCGCAACTCCGCCATGCGCAGTCCGAAATCGTCGACCTGCGCCGCGCGCGCCGAGTCGTCCAGCAGGCGGCCCACCTTCTTCGCCGGAATGCGAATATCAGGATCCAGCAGCACGTCGCGGCTGATCTTGGCCGCGCGCATCTGCTGATGCGGATCGAGGCCCACGGCGCGGGCCACTTCCACATAGTTGGTAAGGCTGGCACTGCGAAGGTAGTAGGACATCGCGTTTTCCCTGACTGTCCCGAAATGTAAATCGTGCGTCCCGAATCGTCAAATTCCTCCACACCATTCGCCGATACTTCGGTCACCGGAACGACAGTTCCCAGGACAAGGCAAGACGGCAGCACAGAGCGTCCGCAGCCACGCACATTCAGGAGCAACGCAATGCAATTCCTCGACGATTCCCTGCACCCCGAGAACCAGGACAAAGTGGTCATCACCGTGGCCCCGTACGGCCCCGAGTGGATGCCCGCCGACTTCCCGGAAGACATTCCGGTGACCATGGAAGAGCAGGTGCAGAAGGCCGTGGATTGCTACAACGCCGGCGCCACCGTGCTGCACCTGCACGTACGCGAACTCGACGGCAAGGGCTCCAAGCGACTGTCCAAGTTCAACGAGCTGATCGCCGGCGTGCGCGCCGCGGTGCCGGACATGATCATCCAGGTCGGCGGCTCGATCTCGTTCGCGCCGGAAGACGACGGCCAGGCAGCCAAGTGGCTGTCGGACGATACGCGCCACATGCTGGCCGATCTTGACCCGAAGCCGGACCAGGTCACCGTGGCGATCAACACCACGCAGATGAACATCATGGAGCTGCTGTACCCCGAATACCTCGCGGGTACATCGCTGTCGCACCCCGCCTACGTCGAGGCCTACCGCGAAATGACGGTGCCGGCCGGCCCGGGCTGGGTCGAAGAGCATCTGCGCCGCCTGAGCAACGCCGGCATCCAGCCGCACTTCCAGCTGACCGGCATCCACGCGCTGGAAACGCTGGAGCGCATGGTGCGCGCCGGCCTGTACAAGGGTCCGCTGAACCTGACGTGGATCGGCATCGGCGGCGGCTTCGACGGCCCCAACCCGTTCAACTTCTTCAACTTCGTGCATCGCGCGCCAGACGGCTGCACGCTGACCGCCGAGTCGCTGCTGAAGAACGTGCTGCCGTTCAACATGATGGCGATGTCCATGGGCCTGCACCCGCGCTGCGGCATCGAGGACACCATCATCGACCAGCACGGCAACCGCATGACCTCGGTGCAGCAGATCGAGCAGTGCGTGCGCGTGGCCAAGGAACTGGGCCGCGAGATCGCCTCGGGCAAGGAGGCGCGCGAGATCTACCGCATCGGCACCTGGTACGACAGCGCCGACGAGACGCTCGAAGCCAACGGCATGGCGCCCAACCGCAAGGCCGGCCAGAAGAACCTGCCGCTGCGCAAGGCCGCCTGATGGACTGCCGGCCGGCCAGGGCGCGTGCCCTGTGCCGGCCGGCATCCCTCGCCATCGCACCTCGCGCTCGCCATCGCCAGTGACCCAAGCCATGAACCCGTCCATTTCCGTCGCGAACCCCTGCATCAACATCTGCCGCATGGACCAGGCGGGCAAGTATTGCCAGGGCTGCGGCAGGACCCTCGTAGAGATCGGCCGCTGGGAACAGATGACCGATGGCCAGCGCGCCGAGGTGATGGCGTCGCTGCCCGCGCGCCGCCCGAACCGCAGCGCGCCGGCGCCGCGCGCCTGACCGCGCCGCGCCCCTCGCGCCCCTTTCTCCGGCGGATTCCCGCTGTCGCCATGACTCCAACCAACATCCTGTCGGTCGAAGCCTACTTCGACCTGATCTGCCCGTGGTGCCTGATCGGCAAACGGCATCTTGAATCCGCCATCGACCTGCTCGCGCGCGAGCGCCCTGACGTTACCGTGCAGGTGGAATGGCGCTCTTATCCGCTCATTCCCGCCACGCCGCCCGATGGCATTCCCTATCGCGACTTCTACGTGGCGCGGCTGGGCAGCCCGCAGGCGGTCGCCGTGCGCCAGGCGCAGGTCTGCCATGCGGCACGCGAAGCCGGCCTGACGCTGGCACTGGACCGCATCGAGACCTTTCCCAATACGCTGCTGGCACATCGGCTGGTGCGTTTCGTCCGCCAGCAAGACGGTGCGGACGCGGCCACGGCTCTGGTCGACAACCTGTTCACGCGCTACTTCATCCGTGCCCAGAACATTGGCGACGGGCAAGTGCTGAGCGACGCGCTGATCGAGTGCGGCATCAACACGCCCGGCAACGCCGGCACGCCGGTGCGGCACGACCTGGACTGGCTGCCTGCGCTGCACGGCCCCGAGGATGCGCCGCCGCGCAACGGACTTGGCGTGCCGCACTTTGTCTTCAACGGCACGCACAGCGTGTCGGGATCGCGTCCGCCGGCCGCGCTGCTGGAAGCCATGCTGCGCGCGCTGGCGCGCGCAAAGCAGATCGCCACACGCGCCGCCGCCTGAATTGCCGCTTGCTGAACGGGACGAAGTCAGTCCCGCATCGACATCATCCGCAGCACCCCGCGCCCGCGCCCGCAGTTGCGGGACGCGGGCGCCTTCACATGTCGCATACCAATAACGGAGACAACACAACATGAAGAAACGCCCAGCCCTGCTTCGCATGCGCCGTGCCACGCTCGCCACCGTCATGGCCCTGGCCATGCCCGCGGCCATGGCCTGGACCAACAAGCCGGTGCGCATGCTGGTGCCGGCCCCTGCCGGCGGCACCATGGACGTCATGGCCCGGCTGCTGGCCGACCAGCTATCCGCGGACCTCGGGCAGCCGGTCATCGTCGACAACAAGCCGGGCGCGGGCGGCGGCATCGCCATCAACACGCTGCTGGCCGCGCCGGCGGACGGCCAGACCATCATGGTGACCGCCACCAACGTGCTGACGGAAGTCCCGCACGTAATGAAGGCGTCATACGACACCATGAAGGACATTCGTCCCGTAGCCGCCGTGGCGCGCTCGCGCATGGTACTGGTCGGTGCGCCGACGCTGCCTGCCAAGGACCTGCCCTCCCTCGTCAGCTATGTCAAAGCCAATCCTGGCAAGCTGAGTTTCGCGTCCTACAGCGCGGGCACGGCGTCGCACTATGCCGGCATGATCATGAACCAGAAGGCCGGGATGGACCTGCAGCACGTGCCGTTCGCCGGCTCGGGGCCGGCCTTGGCCCAGGTCATGGGCGGCCAGATCGCGGTCATGTACGACGGCATGGTGACGTCGTTGCCGATGATCAAGGCGGGCAAGGTGCAGGCTTATGCGGTGGCTTCCAGGAATCGCTCGCCGCTGCTGCCGCAGGTGCCGACCTTTGCCGAACTTGGGTATGCGGATATGGACTTCAGCAACTGGATCGGGGTCATCACGTCCGCGCAGGTTCCGGTTGAACTGGCGCAGAAGATCCAGTCGGCGGCCTATAAGGCGGCTGCGACCCCCAAGGTGCACGACCGGATGGAAGCGCTCGGCTATGAGCCGATGGCGGCACAGACACTGCCTCAGCTTAGTCAGTCGCTGCGGGCGGAGTATGAGAGGAATGGGCAGATAGTCAAGGCGTTCGATATCAAGCCTTGATGGGATGGGTTGACTGGTATCTGGTGGTTGGGAGGCGCTCTCCGCTGTGGAGGGCGCTTTTTTTTATCTATCCTGATCGCCAGGGCTCGCCGGCAGCGCTGAACTCGCGGGCTGAGCACGCTGCTGTTTCGCCGGCGTGGCCGGCGGGGCCCTTCAATGAAGGATCGGATGATCGTGCTTGGCAGGCGCCGCTGTTTCGCCGGCGTAGCCGGCGACCTACTTCTTGTCCGAGCGACAAGAAGTAGGCAAGAAGCGCGTCGCCTGGCGGCTGGCCATCAACGATACGCTCCTTGTGTTCAAGCGGCTTTGGTCTCGCGATGCGTGGTTGCCCGTTCGGGCCTGCTACGCATAGTGATTCAGAACCAGTGCCTCCGATAACCGGCTCTTGTACGATCCCCATGTAGGGCTCGGGTACAGCGTTCCAAAAGCGTCAGTGGTGGGACGCCTACGGCTGCGCTGCGCGCACGCCCTAGTCGGTCTGCGACGGGCATCATCATCGCCAGTGCCGACGGTTCGGTTTCTCTGGTTCGCTGTGGCGCGGTTTGCCTGCGGCCTGGGTGCTCAGACCAGGGCTCTGCGCGTAGCGCAGCCGAAGGCGATTACACGATGTCGGTTGCAGCAGGGACCACGGACAGTTTCGGGGCTCGTTCAATCAGCGCTCTAATCCTGCCGCGGACGCGCACCACGCGGCAGGCAGCCAGGCACTCTCTGAAGCCCATCCCCGTACAACACCCGCAGCACACTACGATCAATATTCGCCCGCTAGGGCAACTCAACGCGCTTTTTGGTTACTTTTTGTCGCTCGGACAAAAAGTGACTCGCCGGCTACGCCGGCGAAACAGCGGCGCATGCCAAGAACGACACCCCCACCATCACCCATTCCCCGCAATCCGATAAAAAAAAGACGCTGGTCCCCCTTCAAGAACCAGCGCCCAAACTCTCCCTTCCCTACCTTCAGACTGCCTGTTCCCGCAGCTGCTTCTTATTAATCTTCCCTACACTAGTCTTCGGAATCTCCGCCACGAACGCGATCCGTTCCGCCTCAGGCACCGCGTACTTGCTGATGCGTTGCGTATCCACGTGTCCAAGCAATTTCTCGCGAATGGATTCCGCTCCAACCTCCGCGCCGGCCTTGCGCACTACAAACGCCATCGGCCGCTCGCCCCACTTGGCATCGGGCACGCCGATCACCGCGCATTCCTGCACGCCGGGCACTTCGCTGATGAGGTTCTCGACCTCGATCGACGACACCCATTCGCCACCGGTCTTGATGACGTCCTTGATGCGGTCGACGATCTGCACGAAGCCGTCCTGGCCCATGACCGCGACGTCCTGCGTATGCAGGTAGCCGCCCGCCCACAGATCCTCGGAAGCCGCCGGCTTCTTGAAGTACGACTGCGTCAGGTAAGGCGCGCGCAGCACGATCTCGCCGCGGCTCGCACCGTCGCGCGGCAAGTCCTGCATGTCTTCGCTGACGACGCGGAAGTCGACCATCACCACCGGGCGCCCCGTGGAGCAGCGCATGCGCACTTCGTCGGCGCGGTCCTTGGGCGTTACGCGCGGCGGCAACTGCGCCAGCGAGACGATCGGCCCGGTTTCCGACATGCCATATCCTGCAAAGATGTCGATGCCGCGTGCCAGCGCCGCTTCGCACAGCGCGGGCGGCAGCGCCGAGCCACCGATGATGATCTTCCAGCCCGACAGGTCCTGCCCGCTGCCCTGCGAGGACTGCAGCAGCATCTGCAGGATGGTCGGCACGCAGTGCGAGAACGTGACCTGCTCCTGCTCGCGCAGCTTGAGCAGCATGTCTGGCGCGTAGCGGCCAGGCAGCACGGTGCGCAGGCCGAGCATGACCGCCACGTACGGAATGCCCCACGCCAGTACGTGGAACATCGGCGTGATCGGCATGTACACGTCTTCGCGGTGCATGCGCTGCCCTTCGCGCGGCGAGCACAGGCTGGCGGACGTCGTCAGCGTATGCAGCACGATGTCGCGATGGCTGTAGCACACGCCCTTAGGGTCGCCGGTGGTGCCGGTGGTGTAGAACGTGGCAGCCTTGGTGTTCTCGTCGAACTCGGGGAATTCGAAGTCCGGCGATGCATCGGCCAGCAATGCCTCGTATTCGCCCGACAGCGGCAGCGCGGTCTGCGGCGCGGCCTGGCCATCGGCCAGCAGCACGAAGCGCGGATTGCACGTGAGCTCGCCGCGAATCTGGTCCAGCACCGGCACGAAGTCGGGATGGACCAGTACGATGTCCGCGGCGGCATCGTTGAGCGTGTACAGGATCTGCTGCGGCGACAGGCGCACGTTCACCGTGAACAGCGTCGCGCCCATCATCGGCACGCCGAAATAGCACTCCAGGTAGCGATGGCTGTCCCAGTCCATCACGGCCACGGTGGAGCCATGCCTGGCGCCAAGCGCAGCCAGCGTCGAAGCGAGCTGGCCCACGCGGCGGCGGAAGTCGCGGTAGGTGTAGCGCATCTCGCCGCGGTAGCTGATCTCCTGGTCGCCGTAGAGGCTGAGCGAGTGAGTCAGCAGTTGCTTGACCAGCAGCGGATAGGAGTACGCCGACGGCGTGGATACGATCAAATTGTTCTGCATGTAGTCTTCCTCCGGCCGGAGCTTCAGTACGGCTTGGTGCCGATGATGCCGGCGCGTTCCATCTTGCGGTGGCAAGGCGGGTAATCCATCACGGCGTAATGCTGCGTGGCGGTGTTGTCCCAGATCGCGACGCTGTTGGGTTCCCAGCGCCAGCGCACCTGGTATTCGGGGATATAGGCCTGGCTGATCAGGTAGCGCAGCAGGTCGGGCGCGCCCGGATTCGCATCCTGGCCGAAACGCACGCGGTCCGGCGTATGGAAATTGGTGAAATGGGTCGTGAACGCGTTCACGTACAGGATCTTCTCACCGGTCTCCGGGTGCGTGCGCACCACCGGGTGCTCGGCATCGGGATACTGGGCCTTGAGCGCCAGGCGCTTTTCGATCGGCATGGCCGCACCGAAACTTGCCTCGATGCTGTGGCGCGCGCGCAGGTCGGCGATCTGCGTCTTGATGTGTTCCGGCAGGCGTTCATAAGCCAGCGCCATGTTCGCCCACATGGTGTCGCCGCCGACCGGCGGGCACTCCACGCAGCGCAGCACCGCACCGAACTGCGGCGCCTCGCGCCACGTGGTGTCCGAATGCCACGCGTTTTCGTAGCGGTCGTTGGGCTGGTCCGGCGTCTTGTAGATGCGGACCAGGCCCGGATGCTCCGGATCGCTGCCGGCAACCGGATGGTCTTCCAGTTCGCCGAAGCGGCGCGCGAACGCGACGTGCTCGGCGCGGCTGATGTTCTGGTCACGCAGGAACAGCACGCGGTGCTTCAGCAGCAATGCCCGGATCTCCGCAAACAGGCCATCATCGCGGACGGCATCGCCGAGGTTCACGCCAACCAGTTCCGCGCCCAGCGAGCAGGTGAGTTGCTTGACTTGCATGGCTCAACTCCCTCAGATGACGAAAATCGACGAACCGGTGGTCTTGCGCGACTCCAGGTCCCGATGGGCCTGCACCGCGTCTTCCAGTGCATAGCGCTGGTTGATCTCGATCTTGATCCGGCCCGCGCCGACATGGCCGAAGATTTCGCCGGCCAGTTCCGCCTTCTCGGCAGGATCGGCGATGTAGTCGGCCAGGGCCGGACGCGTCACGAACAACGAACCCTTCATCGCCAGCAGCACCGGATCGAACGGCGGGATCGGGCCCGACGCGGTGCCGACGCACACCATCAGGCCGCGGCGCTTGAGCGAATCCAGCGAAGCCATGAAAGTGTTCTTGCCGACGCTGTCGAAGACCACCGACACGCCGACGCCGTCAGTCAGTTCGCGCACGCGCTTGGCCACGTCTTCGTGGCTGTAGTTGACGATGTGGTCGCAGCCGTGCGCGCGCGCCACTTCGGCCTTGGCCTCGCTCGATACCGTGCCGATCACCGTCAGGCCCAGCAGCTTCGCCCATTGCGACACGATCAGGCCGACGCCACCCGCCGCCGCGTGCAGCAGGATGGTGTCGCCTTCCTTGAAGTTATAGATGCGGCGCATCAGGTACGCCGAGGTCAGCCCGCGCATGGTCATGGCCGCAGCGGTCTCGAAGCCGATGGTCTCGGGCAGCTTGATCAGCGGCGCGGCCGGCACGAGGCGCTCGGTGCTGTAGGCGCCCAGCGTGTTGATGAAGCCGGTATAGGTCACGCGGTCGCCCACGGCAACGTTGGCGACGCCGGGACCGACCGCCAGCACCACACCGGCGGCTTCCACGCCCATGCCGGCCGGCAGCGGCACCGGGTAGGTGCCATTGCGGAAGTACGTGTCGGCGTAGTTCAGGCCCACCGCCACGTGGCGGATGCGTACCTGCCCCGGACCGGGCTCGCCCACGTCCATCTCTTCAACGCGAAGCACTTCCGGTCCACCGGTCTCGTACATGCGCACGACTTTTGCCATTTGCTCGTCTCCTGGATCTGCGTCGGCGCAAGGGGGCGCCGCTCATGCCCTGAAATGTAGGATGTGCCGGCGCGCACCGCTTTGCATTGGTCTCCACCGACTTTGCATTTCATGCCACGCACGCCTATCATCCTGCTGCGAAGACAAAACACAAGACAGTGCGCGCCGCGGCATCGGCGCGTGCCGCACACAGAACAAGATTGGGAGACAGCCTTGGACACGCTGGTACGCGCGGGCGCAGTGACCAATTTCTTTGAGGTTGCCCAGGGACTCGGCCTCAACCCGCAACCGCTGCTGCGCGAAGCCCGGCTGAGCCGCGCCCTGCTGGGCGACCCGGACCAGCGGGTCTCGGTCAATGCCTGCGCCAGGCTACTGGAACAGGCGGCGCAGGCGGCGCACTGCGAGACCTTCGGCCTGCGCATGGCCGAATCGCGCCAGCTGTCCGACTTCGGCGTGATGAGCCTGCTGATCAGCCAGCAGCCCACGCTGCGCGATGCGCTGGCCACGATCATCCGCTACCGGCACCTGGTCAACGAGTCGCTTGCAATCCTGCTCGAGGAAGCGGGAAAGGTGGTCATCATCCGTCAGGAGGTGGTTCTCGATACACCGTCGCGGCAGGCCAGCGAGCTGGCGGTCGGCGTAACCTTCCGCCTGTGCCGGGCGCTGCTCGGGCCGCACTGGCATCCGCTCAATGTCAGTTTCACGCATGCCGCCCCGGCCGACCTGCAGGTCCACCGGCGCCTGTTCGGCTGCCCGCTGGAGTTCGACTGCGAGTTCAACGGGATCACCTGCCTGGCGGCCGACCTCGATGCGCCCATCCCGACCGCCGACCCGGGCATGGCGCGCTATGCGCAGCGCTTCGTCGACACGCTGCCGCGCGTGAACGCGCCGTCGATCGGGCGCGACGTGCGCAGTGCCGTGTACCTGATGCTGCCGATGGGCCGCGCGACATGCGAAGGTGTGGCGCAGGGGCTTGGCATGAGCCTGCGCACCATGCAGCGCCAGCTCGACGAGGCCGGCGAAACCTTCACGGACATCCTGAACGAGGTGCGCCGCGAACTCGCGCAGCGCTATGTGGAGAATCCGCAGTACTCGCTGCTGCGCGTGGCCGAACTGCTTGGGTATGGCTCGGCGAGTTCCTTCACGCGGTGGTTCTCGTCGCAGTTCGGCGAGGCGCCGGTGGTGTGGCGGCGCAGGCGCGAGGCGCGCGCGCCGCAGGCTGCGGAGGGCAATCTTTAAGACTCGCTCCGGCGGCGGGGGTTCTCTGGTCCGGATTGGCGTTTTGTTCGACAAACCCCAACTCTTCCTCAATCTTTAGTGCGCCGCGAGCACTACCAGCGCGCGCCGAGGCGCGGATCCCACGTCGCGCCTGGCGCGCTCCCGTCGAGCGCGCTCAGTGAGCGCCCTTGGGCGTCACAGAGACCGCCAATGCCTCCGTATATACCGCCTGAACCTGGTCCCCCTTGCGAATGCCCTTCAGTTGCTCCGGATCATCGACATGGAGGTCCACCGTCCGGCCCTTCGGGCCCTTCAGTGTCACCTTGCCGGTCTTGGCGTTCACGGCAACCACATCGGCGGTCACGGTCACTTCGCGCCCGACCACGCCGCCGGGCTTGGCGCCGGGCGCGGCGCGGTCTTCGATCGCGCGCTCGGTACTGGAACGCATGCCGGACTGCTTCGTCAGGGCGACCGACAGCGCTTCCTTGTATTCCGCCGTGACCACGTCACCGACCCGGAGCTGGTCGAAATTGCGCACCTCGTCGCCGACATGGATGTCGGTGACCTTGCCCTGCTTGTTCTTCAGCGAGACGGTCCGCGTGGCGGCATCGATCGCCGTGATCGTCGCCGTGGACTTGACCGTGCCGGTCACCATGGCAGCTCCCACGCCGGAGGCTGCTTCCACGCGGGTCTCCGGCTGGGCCATGGCCAGGTGGGATGCCGCGGCCAGGGCGGCTGCTACCAGTACCTTGCTGGGGTTCATGCTTGGCTCCTTGCGCCAGTGTTGAAAGTCGGACGGCGAATTCCGCCCGCGGGCTACAACATGCGTGCTGCCTCGTCCAGCAGCGTGGCCTGCGACAGCATGTCGGCCCGCGCATACCGCACGATCGAAAACCACCGCACGAGCGGCGGATCGCCGGGCACGTGGGCGCAAAGCAGTTCCAGGTCGACACCGGGCACGGTGCTGCCCGGGGACAACATCACGTTCACCTGGCTCAGGCGGATCTGGCGCCTTTCGACATGCATGCGGCTGGCGGCATCGCCCAGGATTTCGCCCAGGCACTCGAGCTGACGCGCGAGGACGTCGCCGCCATGGCCCAGCGCGGCCAGCGCGCTGTCGTTCTGCGCGATCTCGTCCCTGACGGCCTGGACCGATGTTGCATCGGCCGTCTCCCCGCCGACCATCGAGCGCAGGCCCATGCCCTGCCGCTCATAGAGCTTGAGCTGCGCCTTGAGCAGGGCCTGCTCGCGCTCCAGCACGTCGCGCCGGCCCTTGCCCGCCGCATACTGCGCCATCGCCTCGATCGCGAGCTGGTCCAGCATGCGCAGCAGGATTTCCGCACGCAACGCTGCGTCGGATTCGGCGCAGATCCTCACCTGGTGGTCGCTGAAGGACACCAGCGTCTGCGGCACGTCCGTGCGCATGACATCGCCTTCCAGCGCCACACCAAGCGTGCGGCGTTCGTTCATGGCCATGCCGAGCACGGCATAGGCGTGTTCGGCAGACGGCGTACGCTCGAAGAACTCGCGCAGGTCGGGCGAACGACTGAAGGCGTGGACGACGTCGGCCCCCGTACCGAAGTACGCGTGGATATGCGGATCGCTGTCCCAGGCCGCCTCGCTTGCCTCGCGCGGCGCGGGCAGGCCTGCCACGGTGGCGCGGATCGCCGCCAGCGCCGTGGCGAGCCGGGGCGCCAGCCGCTTCTCGTAGTGCGGGACGAGCCGCAGGCGCGGGTTCAGGGCCGTGACGCGCGCGGTCAGCGCGACGAGTTCCTTGTCGTCGCGCTGCCGCGGCTGGCTGCCCTGCCGCTGGATCCACCGCAGAAAGCCCATGGCGGCGCCTGCCGGTGAGTGCCCGGCCTTACCTGTAACGCTCGGCCATCACCATCGCGCTGATCTTGTGTCCCTTCCAGAACATGCCGTGGATGCGCGGCTGCAGCTTGCGCAACGCCTCCGGATCCAGCTCGTTGAAGACCAGCGTCACGCCCGGATGGGTGCCGTCGCCTTGCACATGCTCGATCTCGTCATAGGCCGGCAAGCCATACTTGATCAGGAAATCCCGAACTTCCTCGTCGGTAGTCGCGGCGTCGATGTTCCCCAGAAACAACACTGCCATGGTCAGTCCCCCGTTCCTGGCCGCGTGCGCGGCCATCCTTGTATGTTCTAGATCATCTTTGGTGAAGTACAAGGCGGTTGATGTGCACAAGCCGGCTCAGTTCTTTGAATTCTGCCGCTTCCAGTCACCATCGGGGGTCTCGCAGAACCATCCTGCCCAGCGTTCCTTGCGGCCAGCCTGCGTCAGGTCCGAGCGCACGCGGCGGCACTTTCCGCCCGGGTCGTTCCGGCTGCGCTCCAGCGTCAGGGTGCCGTCAATGGCCGGACGCCGGTCGAGGGCGGGGAACCGGACGGGCACGGTGCCACCGTCGGGCGTATTGGCGAGGGCGTCCTTGTAGAGGCGGACATACTGCGGGACCTCATCCTTACGGAGGGTCCCGACGATGGTGCCGCTCAGGAAGTAGTCGAAATACGCGTGAACCGGCAATGTCGCCGCAGCGAGCGCCAGCACGGCAGCAGCCCGCGCATGGCGGGAACGGATCAGACGCATGGAGGCCCCCCTCTCGAATCCGGTCCGGGCGTACCGCTTTGACATACCGAGCCCGGCATCGCTACCCTTAGTCTAGTCCGCCGGGCAGGCCGGCGGCATTCCCGTCCTCCGGAGAGTCTATGCGCAAACCCCTTCCGTTGTTGCTGACCGGCCTGATGCTGACGGGCCTCGCCTCCATGACCCTGGCGCAGACCGCGCCAGGCCCGGGCCAGGGCGCGGCGAACGCCATCTCCGAGGCCGTCCAGGAAGGCGGCAACCCGTATCGCCCGCCTTCGGGCGGCAGCACCGATCCCGAGGAAGCCAGGCGCGCCAGGTGCGAAGCGCTCAAGGACGAGTTCAACGCGACCTCGAAACAGCGGACCTACCAGTCATCGGGTACCGCCACGCACAACGCACAGGGCCGCCCGATCCCCAAGATCGAACGGGACAAGAGCCACAAGGCATTGCAGGAGACGTACCGCGCCAACTGCACGTGACCAGACCGGGCGTGCAGGAGGGAGCAGGAGCCTGAGCGTTGCGCCCGGCGGGAAGGGCCTCGGACGGTCGATGTGCAAATGGCAAGACTGGCGGCATGGCCCTGGCGGCCGTGCCGCTGTGCATTGGCTGCGCGCGCCTGCTGCCCCGCGCTGCAGCCACGGATAGCGCTCGGTGTCGCTGTCGCCATGTCCGGATCCAGGTACACATAGCAGCGCTGGATACGGAAATCCCGGCGCGCGTCCGCGCGCGATTCCCATTTCGGAAAGTAG
Source organism: Cupriavidus sp. 22TCCZM01-5 (assembly GCF_057798915.1). Classification (NCBI taxonomy): domain Bacteria; kingdom Pseudomonadati; phylum Pseudomonadota; class Betaproteobacteria; order Burkholderiales; family Burkholderiaceae; genus Cupriavidus; species Cupriavidus sp. 22TCCZM01-5. The sequence continues at coordinate 140,773 of NZ_JBYOJR010000011.1, read as the reverse complement.
AACGCCGCATGCTCGTCGAACAGGTCCGCAACGCAACTGGCCATACGCAGCCCACCGCCTGCCCTGGCCGACGAACAGTTCCGCACGCTTGCCGCGCGCAAGACCGATCCGTACACGGATGGCGCCCTGCGTAGCTTCGACCCATACGCGGACAGCGCCGCCAAGCCGGTCGACGCATTCACCGATGGCGCCTGACGGCGTCTTGCCGCGGTCTGCGACTGCCGGCGCTTCGGAGATTTGCCTGGGCGCGCCGGCGACAAGCGCACCCGAAATCCCCCTGATTTCGATCCGCTTTGCTGACAGCGAGGCGTGCGCGCTCTGTCTCCCATTGACTCCCCCGTCTGCACGGACCGCCGAGTCTATTCGATCGCGCAACTACGCCAATACGCTGTGCACCACCAGCAGCGTGCCGGTCATCCGCGTGCCGTCCGGCGATAGCGTGGGGCCGCCCAGGCGCACCACCACCGCATGTTCGCCCGGCGCGCGCAGGTAGGCGCGGTGCGCCGGCCGCACGCGCTCCCGTGTAGTGGCCATGTCCGGCTTGTCGGTGGCGAACACGGCAAAATAGCGGCCCGTCATGCGCCCTCCGCCAGCACGAAGTCGTACCTGCCCTCGTGGAACGGCCCCTCGATCCCGAAGCGGCTGCCCAGTGGCCCGCCCTGCCCGGCTGGCCGCCGACGACGAGGTTCGACCGCTGGCGAGTTCGCGAAACGCGAGCCTCGTACCCCACCGCCGGAAGACATGAACGGCACCACCATGTGGCGGCGCCGCAAAGGCCCTACTGCTCGGCCGCAGGGTTGAGAATACCGCGCGGGATCAGCGCGATCAGCACGCAGCTCACCAGCAGGCAGGCACCCAGCGCATAGGTGCCGTTGTTGATGTTGCCGGTCATTTCCTTGGCGATGCCGGTAATCATCGAGCCCGTGAAGCCGGACAGGTTACCCACCGAGTTGATCAGTGCAATGCCCGCGGCCGCGGCCGTGCCGGACAGGATCTGCCCCGGGAAGGTCCAGTAGATCGGCATCAGCGCCAGGATGCCGCAGGTGGCGATGGTCAGGAACAGGATCGACAGCGCCACGTTCTGCGCGCACGCCGCGCTCAGGATCAGGCCGACGCCGCCGATCAGCGCGGGAATGGCCGCGTGCAGGCGGCGCTCGCCGGTCTTGCGCGAGTGCGATGCGTTCCACACCATCGCGAAGATCGCTGTCAGGTACGGAATGGCGGTGAGCAGGCCGATATGCAGCGGGCTCTGCACGCCCGACGCGCGGATGATCGACGGCAGCCAGAAGGCCAGGCCGTAGAAGCCGGTGTTGAACGTGAGCAGGATGAAGGTCAGCAGCCAGACGCGCGGGCTGCGCAGCGCGGCGCCGACACTGTGCGACTTGTGCGCGGCCTCGCGTTCGAGGTTGCGCGACAGCACCGCCTTTTCCTGCGCAGACAGCCACTTCGCCGACTGCGGGCCATCGCCGAGGAAGGCCAGCACGATGAACGCCACCACGATCGACGGCAGGCCTTCGAGCAGCAGCATCCATTGCCAGCCGCTCATGCCGGACAGGCCGTGCGTCTGCTCCATCAGCCAGCCGGAAACCACGCTGCCCAGCGTCAGGCTCAGCGGGATCGCCACCAGGAAGCCCGACATGGCCACGCTCTGGCGGCGCGCCGGGAACCAGTAATTCATGTACAGGATGACGCCCGGGAAGAAGCCGGCTTCGCACAGCCCAAGCAGGAAGCGCAGCGTGTAGAACATGGTCGACGTCTGCATGTGGAAAAACTGCGCGAGCGGCACGATGAAAGCCATCGACGACGACACGATGCCCCACGTGATCATGATCCGAGCGATCCAGAAGCGTGCGCCGTAGCGGTGCAGCAGCAGGTTGCTGGGCATCTCGAACAGGAAATAGCCCCAGAAGAAGATGCTGGCGCCGAGGGCATAGACGCTGTCGCTGAGGCTTAGGTCATCGAGCATTTGCAGCTTGGCGAATCCCACGTTGACGCGGTCCAGGTAAGCCACCACGTAGCACAGCAGCAGCAATGGCAGGATGCGCCGCATGACCTTGCGGTAGAGGGCGTCTTCGGACGAGTCGGCCGCGGCCGGCACGGCAGCGGTCTGCGTGAGGGATGACATCGGATTGTCTCCTGATTGTGTAGGTCTTCTTCGTACCGGCAGGCTCGCGGATGCTCAGATGTTACCGATAACATATCGCGGCCAAAAAAATCCGCCGGCGGGCGACGGGGCAACCGGCGTTCTGATACCGGTAACGGACCCGAAGGTAGCATGCCGCGCCATGCGGGTTCAAGTCTCGGCGAACAAGGGATTTCCCTAATGCAGGCGATGATGCAATGGGCGCGCGGCGGCCGGTCTGCACGATGCGCCGCACCGGTATCATGTCGCCTTTACAGGCTTCTCCCGATCGCGATTCCGATGCCCAGCCCCACCGCCGTCCGGCCTGCCGGACCGCCCCGCATGTCCGATGTAGCGCGCCTGGCCGGCGTATCGAAGATGACGGTGTCGCGCGTGCTTGCCGGCCACAGCGTGGCCGCCGAGACGCGCGAACGGGTCTGCAAGGCCATCGACCAGCTCGGCTATGTGGCCGACGCCGCCGCGGGCGCGCTGTCGTCGGGCCGCTCCGAGTTCGTCGCGGTACTGGTGCCATCGCTGTCGAGTTCCAACTTCTCGGACACTGTGCGCGGCCTGACCGATGCGCTCGAACCACATGGCCTGCAACTGCTGCTCGGCGACACCGACTACGACCTGGAGCGCGAAGAACGCCTGGTGCGCTCCATGCTGCGCCACCAGCCGCGCTGCATCGCGCTGACGGGTGCGCAGCACACCGATGCGACGCGCAAGGTGCTGGAGCGCTCCGCGATTCCCGTGGTCGAGATGTGGGACCTGCCCACGCGTCCCATCGACACGGCTGTGGGCTTCTCCAACGTGCGCGCCGCGCGGGCGATGGTGCGGCATCTTGCCGGGCGCGGCTACCAGCGCATCGGCTTTCTCGGCGGCGCCAGCGCACTGGACCGGCGCGGCCTGGACCGCCTCAAGGGGTATCAGGCGGAGATCAAGGCACTCGGGCTCGGTGAGCCCCGCGTCGTGCGGCTCGGCGAATCCCCCATCACCATGAGCCACGGCGGCCCCGCCATGGCGGCGCTGCTGGAGAAGTGGCCGGACACCGACGCGGTGATGTGCGTGAGCGACATGTCGGCATTCGGCGCGATCATGGAATGCCACCGGCGCGGCCTCTCCGTGCCGGGCGACATGGCGGTAGCCGGCTTCGGGAACTTCGAAGTTGCGGCATGGTGCTACCCCGCCATCACCACCGTATCGGTCGACGCCTATGGCATCGGCCTGCGCACAGGCGAAGCCTTGCTGGCGGCGCTGCAAGCGCGTGACAACGGCGAACAGATCGAGTCGCAAAGCATCCGCATCGACTACACGATCGTCGCACGGGAAAGCGCTTGATGGGCTGAAGACGGGCCGGTGGACCCGTGCGGGAACGGGGCGCGTCTCGATGTGCGACGCGCGCGACTTGGCAGAAGCTTCCCGCCGCTCACACGCAAAATCTCCTTTCGCAACGTAAAACGGCCGTGCTAACATCCGCAAATGTTACCGGTAACTATCCGGCAGACAAACCAAGCAAGACATCCACCCGGAGATAGCCCCACATGTCACAAACCCCTCGCCGCCTGCGCAGCCAGGAATGGTTCGACGACCCCGCGCATGCGGACATGACCGCGCTCTATGTCGAGCGCTTCATGAACTACGGGCTGACGCGTGAAGAGCTGCAGTCGGGCCGGCCCGTCATCGGCATCGCGCAGACCGGCAGCGACCTGGCACCGTGCAACCGCCACCACATCGAACTGGCCGAGCGCACCAAGGCGGGCATCCGCGACGCGGGCGGCATTCCGATGGAATTCCCCGTGCATCCGCTGGCAGAACAGAGCCGCCGGCCCACGGCTGCGCTCGACCGCAACCTGGCCTATCTGGGGCTGGTGGAAGTGCTGCATGGTTTTCCGCTGGATGGCGTGATCCTGACCACCGGCTGCGACAAGACCACCCCCGCCTGCCTGATGGCAGCCGCCACCGTGGATATGCCCGCCATCGTGCTGTCGGGCGGCCCGATGCTCGACGGCTGGCACGAGGGCAAGCGCGTCGGTTCCGGCACGGTGATCTGGCACGCCCGCAACCTGCTGGCTGCCGGCGATATCGACTACGAAGGCTTCATGAAGCTGACTACGGCATCGTCGCCGTCGATCGGTCACTGCAACACCATGGGCACTGCGCTGTCGATGAACAGCCTGGCCGAGGCACTGGGCATGTCGCTGCCGGGGTGCGCGAGCATTCCGGCCGCTTACCGCGAGCGCGGCCAGATGGCTTACGCCACGGGCAAGCGCGCCGTCGAACTCGTGCGAGAGGACCTGCGGCCGTCGAAGATCATGACGCGCGCGGCGTTCGAGAATGCCATCGTGGTTGCGTCCGCACTCGGCGCGTCGAGCAACTGCCCGCCGCACCTGATCGCCATTGCGCGCCACATGGGCGTGGAACTGAGCCTGGACGACTGGCAGCGCTTTGGTGAATCCGTGCCGCTGCTCGTCAACTGCATGCCCGCCGGCGAATACCTCGGCGAGAGCTTCCACCGTGCCGGCGGCGTGCCGGCGGTGCTGCGCCAACTCGATGCGGCCGGCCTGCTGCGGCGCGACTGCCTGACGGTGTCGGGCCGTGCGATCGGCGAGATCGCCGACACCGCGCAGGACGCCGACCGCGACGTGATCCGCACGCCCGAGGCGCCGCTCAAGCACGGCGCCGGCTTCATCGTGCTGTCGGGCAACTTCTTCGACAGCGCCATCATGAAGATGTCGGTGGTAGGCGAGGCGTTCCGCCAGACCTACCTTGCCGAGCCCGGCGCGGAGAATACCTTCGAGGCACGCGCCATCGTCTTCGACGGCCCGGAGGACTACCACGCCCGCATCAACGACCCCCGCCTGGAGATCGACGAACGCTGCATCCTGGTGATCCGCGGCTGCGGCACGGTGGGCTACCCGGGCAGTTCGGAGGTCGTCAACATGGCGCCGCCCGCCGAATTGGTGAAGCGTGGCGTGACGTCGCTGCCATGCATGGGCGACGGACGCCAGAGCGGCACGTCGGCCAGCCCCTCGATCCTGAACATGTCGCCGGAAGCCGCCGTCGGCGGCGGCCTGGCGCTCCTGCGCACGAACGACCGCATCCGCGTGGACCTGAACCGCCGCAGCGTGAACGTGCTCGTAGATGAAGACGAACTCGTGCGCCGCCGCGAGACCGCAAGCTTTACCGTACCTCAGGCGCAGACACCCTGGCAGGAACTCTACAGGCAGCTCGTTGGCCAGTTGTCCACCGGCGGCTGCCTGGAACCGGCCACGCTGTACCTGAAGGTGATCGAGCAGCGCGGCAACCCGCGCCATTCGCACTGACCCCACCGCACACGACATTTGCCGAGCTGACCATGCGTACTCTTTCCGTTTCCGACTGCCTGCCGCACGACCTTGCGCGGGCCCTGCTGATCGGCCGCGTCTGGCGGCACGATGGCGCCCACGCGGGCCCGAGCGTCGTCGCGGTCCGCGGCGGCGAGGTGTTCGACATCACGCGCACCGTGCCGACCACCGCCGACCTGTTTGACCGCCCCGACGCCGCCGAGATCGCCCGCACCGCCCCCGGCGAATCGCTGGGCCGCGTCGAGCTGCTGCTGCAGGCGGCGCTGGACGGCAAGCCCGCTTCGACGCACCTGCTCGCCCCGTGCGACGTACAGGCCATCAAGGCCTGTGGCGTCACCTTCGCGGTGAGCCTGATCGAACGCGTCATCGAAGAACAGGCCGGCGGCGATCCCGCCAAAGCGCGGGACGTGCGCGAAACCATTGCCGCGACCATCGGCACCGACCTGTCGAAGATCATTCCCGGTTCGGACGCCGCCATGCGCCTGAAGGCGGAACTGGAGCGCCGCGGCGCGTGGTCGCAGTACATGGAAGTCGGCATCGGCCCCGATGCCGAGGTGTTCTCCAAGTCGCAGCCGATGTCCGCCGTGGGCTTTGGTGCAGATGTGGGCCTGCTCCCAGTGTCGGTGTGGAACAACCCGGAACCGGAGATCGTGCTGGCGGTCAGCTGCGATGGCAGGCCCGCAGGCGCCACGCTCGGCAACGACGTGAACCTGCGCGATATCGAAGGCCGCTCGGCACTGCTGCTCGGCAAGTGCAAGGACAACAACGGTTCGTGCGCGATCGGCCCGTTCGTGCGGCTCTTCGACGACGGCTTCACGCTGGATAGCGTGCGGCAGGCCAGCGTGTCGCTGCGCGTGGAAGGCGCGGATGACGACTTCGTCCTCGACGGCATCAGCCACATGCGCGAGATCAGCCGCGACCCGGTCGACCTCGTCGCGCAGACCTGCGGCCGGCATCACCAGTACCCGGACGGCTTCATGCTGTTCCTGGGCACGATGTTCTCCCCGATCCAGGACCGCGACGCACCCGGCGCCGGCTTCACCCACCACCTGGGCGACCGCGTCACCATCTCCACGCCGACGCTCGGCGCGCTCGTCAACACCGTGCGGCTTTGCACCGAGATCACGCCGTGGACCTTCGGCGTACGTGCCCTCTACGCCAACCTGGCCGCGCGTGGCCTGCTCAATGCCTGATGCCCCGAAACCCAGCAAGAACATGAAGACACTCGCCAACTACATCGACGGACAGTGGATCGAAGGCAAGACCACTGCGCCCAACGTCAACCCGTCCAACCTGGACGACGTGATCGGCCAGTTCGCGCAGGCCGACGCCAATGACGCCCATCGCGCGATCGCCGCCGCACGCAAGGCGTTCGGACCGTGGTCGGTGTCGACCCCGCAGCAACGCTTCGATGTGCTCGACCAGGCCGGCACGACCATCCTGGCGCGCAAGGCCGAACTGGGCCGCCTGCTCGCACGTGAAGAGGGCAAGACGTTGCCCGAGGCCATCGGCGAAGTCGCGCGCGCCGGCCAGATCTTCAAGTTCTTTGCCGGCGAGGCCCTGCGCCTGGGCGGCGAGATCCTGCCGTCCGTGCGCCCCGGGCTGACCGTCGAGGTCACGCGCGAGCCGCTCGGCGTGATCGGCCTCATCACACCATGGAATTTTCCGATCGCGATTCCCGCGTGGAAGATCGCGCCCGCGCTGGCGTACGGCAACTGCGTGGTGTTCAAGCCCGCCGAACTGGTCCCTGGCAGCGCGTGGGAACTTGTCAATATCCTGGTCGAATCCGGCCTCCCTCAGGGCGTGCTCAACCTGGTGATGGGACGCGGCGCGGTGGTCGGCGAAGCCATGGTCGCGTCGCCCGACGTGGATGCCATCAGCTTCACGGGCTCCGTCGCCACCGGCAGCGCGATCGCCGCGCGCTGTGTGGCGTCGGGCAAGAAATTCCAGCTTGAGATGGGCGGCAAGAACCCGATGGTCGTGCTCGACGATGCCGACCTCGACGTAGCCGTCGAAGCCTGCATCAACGGCGCGTTCTATTCGACCGGCCAGCGCTGCACGGCATCGAGCCGCCTGATCGTCACCGACGGCATCCATGACCGCTTTGTCGAGGCCATGGGCAACCGGCTGGCCGCGCTGCGCATCGGCGACGCGCTGTCGGCGGATACGCAGATCGGTCCCGTGGTCGATGCGCGCCAGCTCGAACAGGATGAGCGCTACATCGCCGTCGCGCGCGAAGAAGGCGGTACCGTCATCGGTGGCGAACGCCTGGAACGCACCACGCCGGGCTTCTTCCTGGCGCCGGCACTGGTGACGGGCACGACGGCGGGCATGCGCATCAACCGCGAGGAAGTGTTCGGTCCCGTGGCCTCCGTGATCCGCGTGAAGGACTACGACGAAGCGCTGGCCGTGGCCAATGACACGCCGTTCGGGCTGTCAGCGGGCATCTGCACGACATCGCTGAAGTACGCCACGCACTTCCGCCGCCACGTGCAGGCGGGGATGGTGATGGTCAACACTGCCACCGCGGGCGTCGATTACCATGTGCCGTTCGGCGGCCGCAAGGGTTCCAGCTATGGGCCGCGCGAACAGGGCAGCTACGCGCGCGAGTTCTACACCACGGTGAAGACCGCCTACATCCACGCCGGGCAGGTGTAAGCTAGGCCTCCGTGTCCACTTGGCTGGCCCAGTGGACAACGACCCGCACGAGCTATGCCCGGAGTACGAGCGCCACATCCTGGTTTCCAGCGTGCCGGTCGCTCGAGTCGTGTTGCTTCTCAACTAGCGCGTGGCCTATTTCTTGGCTACGCGCCCGAAGACGGCGGCCAGCTCGGCATCCTCCAGCACCGGCATGATCTCCAGCTCCATCAGATCGCTCCACTGATAGGCGAACTCGGTGAGCTTGGCCGCGTCATCGGTTTCGAGCAGATCGAAGCCCGACCCGAGATCGGCGCGGGTCCATCTGCCAAGCAACTGGACGCCCTCCGGGGGTACCCCACCGGTTCGCAGAAAGCGCTCGATCGCTTCGGCGCGCTGCTCCGTATCCGGAGCCCAATGGAAGGTCATCACGAATTTCATGGCGGCATCTCCTGATAGTGGTGTGTCTCACCTCCTCCTACTTCTATATACGTTCCGGCGCGCCATGCGGATGCGATCGAGCGCGCGCGTCGCCGCGCGTGTGTGTCGCATGTGACGCCGTCGATGCTGATGTTGACGTTTCAAGCTGCAGATCTGACATGTGCAGCGCTTGCCGCGCCGGTGCTGGTTCCCATGGGTTACCGTGCGCTGTTGCTTGCCGAAGCTGGGCCGCAGGGTCGACTGCGTGCCCATGCGCGTTTAGGGCTTGATTCCACGCACGACAGCACTATCCTTTGGCGATAGTGGAACCAAGATCTGCTGACCCGCCAGGGTGCAAACTCAGGCTTCAGGCCCAGATGAAGGTCCAGCCTTGAAGGCGCTAGCAGCGCTGCTGACGACCTGGGTCATCCAGTGGGACCGATTGAATGAGCTGGGCAATGGATTCCTTCCGTGTTTCCTTCGACGCGTACTTAAACATGATTGCCAAGGCTACCTCCGACGGGAGTCCGGTGGTGCTGGAGACAGAGCGCACGCTTTCGCTCCGTTTCAAAGGGCTTGCGACCCAGAGCCTCATGTCTCGGCGCGACCCCGATAAGCTGATGCTCGGCTATACCCGGTCGATGATGAGCTTTCTGCTGCTGCACCCGACGCCTGCCCGGGTCTCCATGATTGGCCTGGGTGGGGGCTCCCTCGCCAAGTACTGTTACCATCATCTTCCGAATACCAAGGTTGTCGCCATTGAAATTGATCCGGCAGTGATCGCCTTGCGCGATATGTTTCGGATCCCACCCGATGACGACCGCCTGGAAGTGCTCTGCGCAGATGGCGCCGAATACGTCAAAGGCCACGATGCGCGGCCGGAGGTGATTCTGGTGGATGCCTTTCTGGCGCACGGCATGCCCGCGACATTTGGGAGGGCGGCATTCTATGCCGCCTGCCACGCGCGGCTCGCCGACGATGGCGTACTAGTCGCCAACTTCGTGGGGAATGACGAGGACGTCCCCATATATCTGGAGGAAGTTCGCTCGGTGTTCGGTGAGTCGTTCTCCATTTCGCTGGCGGAGGACAGCTGCAATTTCATACTGTTCGCCTGGAAGGGCGCATGGGATCTCCCTTCGCTGGACACGCTGCTCGCGCGTGCGCGCATTCTGGAAACCACCCATCCTCTCAAATTGCGCTTGGCGGCCGGTCGCCTGAATCAGGGCAAGCGGCTCGCATCGCGTCTCAAATTCTGACCAAAGCCGGCGAGCTGACTGCGTGCGGACGAATGCTGGGCGAAGTGCAGTTCCGGCGCAGTGAGACCGGCAAACCGGCTCTGGCGGGGAGCCGTGTTCTCTTTCTGCATCACGTTGATTTGCGGGAATGGTCGATGGTCCGACGGCAAAGTTCGACCATCTACGGACGCTCGATTTTGTGACGATGCTGCCGCATGGGACGGGTGCCGCCTCATCCGGTGGCTTGGTGTGCTTTCCTGAGGCCAGGATGGGACTGCGTGAGGGGGCCGCAATCTCGGCAGAGATGCCAGTGAAACTCCAGAGCCGCCAGACCGACCGGCTATGTGTATCATTCGGATTTTGCCGCGCGTCCGTGCGTGCCAGCATTACTGAATGGACAAGATCATTGTCTACGCCTTGCCGTTGTTTTTCGTGCTGATGGCGTGCGAATTCGCCTACGGCCTTGCAAGGCGCAAGAACACCTACCGGCTCAGCGACTCGCTGAGCAGCCTGAGCCAGGGCTTGCTTAGCCAACTGGTGGCCGGCATTACCCAGTTGTTCCAGATTGGCCTTTACACGCTGGTCTTCCGGCGCGTGGCACTGTTCGCCGGCTCACCGATCTGGCACGCCTGGTACGGCTGGTTGATCGCCATCGTGCTGTTTGACTTTTGCGACTATTGGCTGCACCGCATGGGGCACGAAAGCGCGGTGATGTGGGCCGCCCACGCGGTGCACCACCAGAGCCAGCACTTCAACCTGTCCACAGCGCTGCGCCAGGAGAGTACCGTCGCCTTGCTCGGCTGGCCGTTCTACCTGCCGATGGCGGTACTGGGCGTGGCACCGGAGCAGTTCGCGCTCGCCGGCCTCATCGTGCTGCTCTATCAGTTCTGGATCCACACCGAGCACATCGGCAAGCTCGGCTGGTTCGACCGCGTATTTTCTTCACCGTCCAACCACCGCGTGCACCACGCGGTGAACGACCAGTATCTCGACAAGAACTATGGCGGCATGCTGGTGATCTGGGACCGACTGTTCGGCACATTCGCCGAGGAACGCGAGCCCTGTGTCTACGGGACCCGCACCCAGTTGCGCAACTGGAACCCGCTGTGGGCGGTGGCGGTAGGCTACAGCGACATCGCCAAACTGGCGCGCCGCACCAGGCGCTGGTCGGACAAGCTGCGCCTGTGGTTCAAGCCGCCGGGCTGGCTGCCCGAAGACCTGAAGGCCGCGGCCAGCACCGTGCCCTATGATCTGCAGGCTGCCGCCCAGCGCTACGACCCACAGTTATCGCGCGGCCGCCGCTGGTTCGCCGCAGCGCAGTTCCTGCAACTGATGGCGGCCACCGGCAGCTACCTGTGGTTTGCCGACGACTTGTCCTTCGGCCAGACCGTGCTAGTGGTTGCGCCGATGGTGGCGGGGCTGTGGTCGCTTGGCATGCTGCTGGAAGGCCGCCTGAAGATCGCCCAGATATGTTGGGTGAACTTGGCGAGTGCCGGCGCCGCGCTGGCGATCTGGCTGAGCCTGTACCCGCGCTGACCTCGGCCGTTTCCGTCTTCGGAGCGGCGTTTTCGTCCAGATAGCGAACCCGCACGCGTCTACCGCGATGCCTGATGATCCAGGCGCGCCGACGCTTCAGCGATTCCTGCTGGCGTGCGCACGGTAAACCTGCATAGAGACTGGCGCGTCCTAAAGGATTCGAACCTCTGACCGCTCGCTAGAATGGCCGGTCGACTTCACAAACAGTCGCTTGACTATTGATAGATTTCGCAGCTCATCGGCGTCTGGCGACGGTCCCATCACCATTCGGTTCCACCGTAACCCGGCGCAGAACGGGAGACGTTGCCCGGTCCCTGTTTCGCAGGAGAGGCTTGGTCGTGGCGGCCTGTCCGTAGGCAGACACGACACCAGGGCGGCCGGGCAAGCGGCTCAGATCACGCAGTCGGAACAGTTCCTCCGTCGATGACGTACTCAGTGCCGGTGATGGCGCTGGCGCGGCCAGAGACGAGGAAACCAATGAGTTCTGCCACTTCCCGGGGCGAGCAGGGCCGGCCAAGAGGAATGCCGCCAAGCGAATCCATGATGATCTTGCGGGCGCCTTCCGTGTCGATGCCGCTTTGTCGGGCGACCTCGGCAACGAGACCTGCGGCGGCATCAGTCTCGACCCAGCCCGGGGAGACACGCACGACGCGAACGCCCTTGGGACTCACCTCCTTGGACAAGGCTTTGCTGTAGTTTGACAGGGCAGCCTTGGCGGCGGCATAGGCAATCGTCGCCTCCGGCAACGGTAATTGCCGCTGGATCGACGTGACGTGGATAATGACGCCCGAATGCTGCTCGACCATAGAGGGCAACAGCGCGCGATCGATGCGCACTGCCGGGAATAGGTTCAGGCTCAATGCCTTGTTCCATTCATCGTCATCTAGCACGCTGAAGCCACCGGCCGGTGCAGATGAGCCGCCCACGACGTGCACGACTATATCGACGCCACCGAACCGCTCTAGCACGGCGTCGACAATAGCTTTACAGCCCTCGGCCGTCGTGATGTCCGCCCCGATGAACCGTTCTTCGGCAAGTTCATCGGGACGGGAACGCGCCGTCGTCAGAACGTTCGCACCTGCCTCGCGAAGGCGTGCGACGACGGCTTTGCCGATGCCTTTGGTTCCGCCTGTAACGAGCGCCCGAAGCCCCAGAAGTTCAGGTGCGGAGCTCATTAGCGAATCTCCAGCGACGCAATCCTGCCGCCGGCCAGGACGAACGTGTAGGTCAGCTCGACTGGGCTACCGGGGAATGTGCCCTTGAGTCGTGCGTGCATCGTCACAGTGGCGCCGTCCTGGGATACGTCCAACGGCTCAATGCTGTACTGGTACCTGGTTTTGCTGTCTTTCTTCCAGGCCTGGATTGCTTCCAGCCCCTTGATCGTGCGGCCTTCGTCCCGCACAACGGCATCGGCGGTAAAGCAGTTCAAGAGAGGGGCGGTGTCCGTGACGGTTTCCGCGAGCAGATAGGCATCCAGTGGCGGAGGCAGCATCATGTTCATTGGGGTTCACCTCAACGTGAAGGTTTGCATGCCCCAATCATGGCGCTACAGTTACCGTATCGCAAGAACGCACAAAAAAGTAAGTAACCCCTTGGCTAACCGAAAAAACTACACCCCCGCGGCTGCCGCAATCGATGTCGAAGCCGCATTCAAGCTGCTGGAAGGCCGCTGGAAGCTGGTGATCCTGTTTCACCTCTTCGGCGGTCAGGTACAGCGCTTTTCGGACCTCGAGAGACTGATCCCCGGCATCACACAGAAGATGCTTGCCCAGCAGCTACGCTGCCTCGAAGCGGACGGCATCGTGACGCGTACGGTCTATCATCAGGTGCCGCCGAAGGTGGACTACCGCCTGACTGACTGGGGCCAGGCGTTGTGCCCGGCACTGGATGCGATCCTGACATGGGCGGAGCGCCGTGAAGACTTTCCGTAGGCTGCGCCGAGCTTGTGCGGCTAGCAGCCCGTCATCCAGAATCCAATTTCGCAAGTCGGCGACGTGGTCTCATCCGCGACCGTCTCATGTCGCGCCGGAACCTGACGGTCGTAAATCTCATTTGAGGGGCAGCACTGGGGCGTCTTCTGCCCTACGCGGACCAGTCCAGGAGGAACGCTCGGCTGTGCTGAGCGTCGGGCCGTTCCCGGCCAGTAAGGGACCTTCGTCCGACGCGTCGCCGAGACACTCACATGGCAGCTCCCCTCGGCAAGCGGTCGTTCGATCGCCGAGAGATGGTATCGCGACATCGACTGCATTCAGTGCACACCTCCATTCCACGGTCTCAAAGCAGAATCCCCCTCCGCGGGTGCCCCTGAAACGACAGGCTGCAAATTTGGAACGCGACCCGATCAGTCGGCGGTCACACCAGCCGTCTTGGATACCCGCCCCCAACGCTCGGTCTCCAGGCGGATGAACTCGGCAAGCTTCGCTGGCGTCATGTCGCCAGCCGTCACACCCTGCTCTTCGAAGCGCTTCAACACGTCCGGCTGTTGCAGCGCCTTGGCCAGTTCCGTGCCAAGCCGCCGCGTGACCGCGTCGGGCGTGCCCCGAGGCGCCATCAGCGCATACCACGTGGTCACCTCGTAGCCTTTGATGCCGCTTTCGTCCAGCGTGGGCACGCCGGGATACGCCGAGGAACGCTTCGCCGTGGTCACCGCCAGCGCGCGGAGCTTGCCCGAGCGCACGTGCGGGGCTGCCGAGGGACTCGTCTCCACCGCCATCTGGATCTGCCCGGCGATCAGGTCGGTCATCATCGGCGCACCGCCCTTGTATGGGACGTGAACAATGTCGGTGCCAGTCATCGACCGGAACAGTTCGCCAGAAAGATGCTCGGTGCTGCCGGGGCCGGCCGATCCGTAGTTCACCTTACCCGGATGCGACTTGATATACGCGATCAGCTCCGCCACCGACTTGACGGGCAGCGATGGGCTGACCAGCAGCACGTTCGGGGTCAACGCCACCAGGCCGACCGGCACCAGGTCGCGCGTGAAATCGTACGGCAGTTTCTTGTAAATGCCGGGCGCCATCGTGTGCGCGACGGTGGCAAGCAGCAGCGTGTAGCCGTCGGGCGTGGCGCGCGCCACGTTGCCCGCGCCGAGCGTGCCTCCTGCGCCCGGGCGGTTGTCCACCACCACCGGCTGGTGCAACGACTCGCCCATCTTGTGGCCAATGGTGCGGGCAATGATGTCGGTGGTGCCGCCGGAAGCGAAGGGCACCACGACAGTGACGGGTTTCTCCGGCCAACCTTGTGCGGCAGCCGGCACCATGCTGCCGAGCGCGAGGGTTGCGCCTGCCAGACAGGCGATGGCGGTGCGGCGGGTCATGTCGGACATGTGACGGTCTCCTTGAGGTTCGATGATTTTCTTGTCGGCGTTGCGGTTCTTCAGTGCTGCACTGCCTCAGTCGGAGCCGAGCTGCAACGTATTGGGCTGGCGCTTCTCGATGGACGACTTCAGAAGCGCCGCGCAGCGGTAGATGCCGTGGGCGAACTTGCCGAACGGCAGCGTGGCGAACAGCGCCATCACCACGCCAAGGTGGATGGCCAGCAGCATCGCCATGGCTCCGGTCCCGCGGCCGGCCAACAGGCCAAGCCCGGTAGCCGCTGTGAGTAGCAGGAGCGCGATGAAGCCGCGATCCATGGGCCGCTGGGCGGCATCACCCCGGTTGGGGTCGCGCCGCAGGTTCAGCCACAGCAGGCCGGCCGGCCCGATCAATAGCCCGATGCCGCCGGCCGTGCCGAGGATCACCGGCAGGCTCGTCACCGCATACGGCGCGTGGAGGTCCAGCAGGTAGTGGTACAGCGTGGCCACGCCAGTGGAGGCGAAACAGGCCATGAAGCCGTAGAACGTCAGGTGGTGGAAGCGGCGACGCGCCAGCGTGAATCGGTCGTCCTGCTCGTTGCAACCCTGCCCGTGTCCGCCGTCGAGGTAGGTGAGCGTGAGCGCGTCACGCGCGGCCTCCCCCAGCGCGGGCGGGGTGGCACGGCCCGGCGATACATCGCGCCAGAACGTCCGTATGCCAATGCCCAGCGAGAGCACCGCGAAGCCGAACACTGCCCCGAACATCGCAGCCATCATATTGTGCGGAAAGATCGCGTAGAAATTGCCGGCCAGCGGCGCGTGCCACAAGGCGCCGTGGCGCGAAATGGCCAGCAGCAGGAACAAGGCCAGGCCGAAGGCAAGCGCCAGCGCAACGGTGAGGCCGTTGCGCCGGTACAGTGCGCCCAGCGGCGCCGGCCATGCATATTCGGCGTAGGTCTCCCCACGTACGCGAGCCATGGCCTGCGGCACGTTCACCGCGAATTCGTGCGGCGGCGCGTACTGGCAGGCGTGGTAGCAAGCCCCACAGTTGTGGCAGAGGTTGGCCAGGTAGTTCACGTCCGCCTTGCCGAATGACAAGCGCCGCGTCATGGCCGGGAACACCGCGCAAAAGCCTTCGCAGTAACGACAGGCATTGCAAATCTGCATCTGACGGGCAACTTCGGCTTCATTGCCGGTCAGCGGCAGCACCTGGATGGGAATGATCTTCCGAGCGCCGGTTTGACGGATGTCGCCCGCCGTCTCCACGGCCGCCGCCGCCCCCACCGCCGTTTCGCCGGCCTCGCGCACCAGCGCCTCAAGCTGCTTCATGTTGTACTCCTTTCGCTTGTGCGGCCGCGCGCGCGGCCCGGGTGCCTGCAATCCGGCCGAACGCGGTGCCGATGGACATGCCAACGCCCGCCGTGTAGCCCTTGCCCAGCACGTTGCCGGCCATCATCTCGCCGGCAACGAACAGGTTGTCGCTCGGCTCACCTCCAAAATGGACGGCGGCGTGCTCGTCGACCTTAAGGCCGAGATAAGTGAAGGTGATGCCGGGACGCAGTGCATAACCGTAGAAAGGCGCGGTGTCGATGGGACGCGCCCAGTGAGTCTTGGGCGGGATCAGCCCTTCGGTGCGGCAGTCGTCCAGCGCCGTATGGTCGAAGGTGCCAATGCGGCACGCGGCGTTGTAGTCGGTCACGCTTTTCACGAACGACTGCTCCGGGAGGCCGAGCTTGCGCGCCAGTTCGGGCAGTGTGTCGGCCACCGTGCCGGGGAAGACCGGCGGCATGAAGCGGCCGATGGCCTTGGCATCGATGATGGAGTAAGCAATCTGGCCCGGTTGCTGGGCGACCAGACGGCCCCAGATCGCGTAGCGCTTCGGCCAGAAGTCCTCGCCCTCGTCATAGAAGCGCTCTGCTTCCCGGTTCACCACCACGCCGAGTGACACGCAATCGATGCGCGTGCAGATGCCGCCGTCATACAGCGGCGCGCGCGCGTCGATAGCCACACAGTGGGATTGCGACGGGTCGCCGATGGCATCGGCCCCCGCCTCGATCATGTGCTTGAGCAGTACGCCCGTATTGAATCGGGTGCCGCGGATCAGGAAGTTGTCGGCCGGCCATTCGCCGCGCTCGTTGCGGCCCCAGGCTTCGCGCAGCCATTCCCGGTTCGATTCGAAGCCGCCCGCCGCCAGCACGCAAGTGTGTGCCTCGAAGCGGTGTGCGCCGCTGCGCGCAGCCACAAACCGGCTGCCATCGAGTTCGATGGCATCGACCGGCGTCTCGTAGCGGATCTCCACCCCGAGGTTTTCGGCGCTGCGATAGTAGGCATTCACCAGAGCCTTGCCGCCGCCCATGAAAAACGCATTGGTACGGGCTACATGCAGCGCGCCCGACAGGGGCGGCTGGAAATGCACACCGTGGCGGCGCATCCAGGGTCGGCAGGTCGATGACGCGCGGATCACCAGCCGCGCCAGCGCCTCATTGGTGATGCCGCCGGTGACCTTGAGCAAGTCTTGCCAGTACTCCTCCTCGGGGTAGCTGTCGACCAGCACATCCTGGGGCGCATCGTGCATGCATCGCAGATTGCGGGTGTGCTGGGAGTTGCCGCCGCGCCATGCCTTGGGGGCCGCTTCCAGCAGCAGCACACTGGCGCCAGCTTCGCGCGCCATGAGGGCGGCGCACAGTGCCGCGTTGCCCCCGCCGATTACGAGTACGTCCCACATGAGTACAGTCTCCGATTGTTGGCTGCGACTGTACTGAGCGGGGCGGGCGCCCGCCAGAAGGGAACGGAAAAGAGGTGTTTACAAATCGTGAAGGGTCGCCCCTTGCCAGCTTCCGCTCAGCACCAGTTCCCGCGCGACGGAAGCCAGCGTGCCGCGCGCAGCGAGCCCGGCCGGCGACAGTTCTTCGTCCGACAAGCTGGCCAGCACGTTGGGGCGACGGGCCGCGGCGTCCGCAATGGGGATCATGGCCAGCGGCTCGCCGCCGAGTCGCGCGACTGCCGCGCCGGGCTGCACCGTCGCCCCGAAGCCTGCCCGTACGGCATCCATTAGCATCGCCAGTCCGTCTATCTCGGCCACCAGGTTTGGCTGGAATTTGCCCCTGGCAAACGCCACGTCGAGCACTGACCGCAATCCGTGCGGACTGCTGGGCAGAATCAGCGGCAAGTCGCGCAACTGGGCCAGCTTCGCGGTTTTTCCCGCGGGCATGCCGGGCATGTCGCGCCGGAAGATGAGAAAAAGGCGTTCGGTGAGCAGTGGCGCCACACTCCAGCGGTGGTGTCCGTCCGCCTGGAACAGGATGGCCAGGTCGAGTTGGCGAGTATCGATCATGGTGGCCAGGTTGCCCGACAGACTTTCCACCAGATGGAGCCGGATGTCAGGGTAGCGATTCCTCATGGCCTGCATGAAGGGCAAGCCGAGTACGGAGATCGTACTCGGCGCCATACCGACGCTGACATGGCCCGACAGTCTCGCAAGCTGCGCGGCACGGACAGCATCGTCGGCATGGCGCACGGCCAGTTGCGCCTGCCGCCAGAAAGCCAGGCCAGCGTCCGTTGGCACCACGCCGGCGGATGTGCGCTGCAACAACCGTGTCGCCAATTCCCCTTCGAGCCTGCTAATCTGCTGACTAAGGGCCGACGTGCCCACGTCCAGCTTCTGCGCGGCCTTTCCCATGCTGCCGAGTTCGACCACCTGCAGGAAATACCGCAACTGCCGGAGCTCCATTCGCTTCCTCCTTCTGGCTCTATCCTTAAGACGCGCGCGCCTGTCCGGCACGCTCGCACCACATCGCAATGCGGTCGACAGCCTTTTCGCGGCGCGCTCCCCCGCCCGTCCGACGCATCTGTCGCGTCCACGGCATGCGCTGACGACCTTGTTCACTGCGGACTCCGCAATGCTACTGCCGTGCAGTGTAGAGGGAACGGTCGCCTTCCGCGTCGGCGAGGATAGCGCTTACTAGTTGCCAGACAGAGCCAGGATGCGCTTCGCCTGCTCGATGACGGGCTTGTCGACCATCTTGCCATCGACCTGCACGGCATGGCTGCCGGACGAGGTGGCCACGATCACGCGGCGGGCCCAATCGGTCTGCTGCGCGGACGGCCGAAAGCCCGCTCGCACGCCGGCCACCTGCGACGGGTGGATACACAGCTTCCCGGCGAAGCCGAGTTCCCGGGCATAGGCAACGTCGTCGGCCAGAACGGTCTCATCCTTCAGCGCGGTGGTCACGCCGTCAACGGGCGGCGGCAAGCGGGCGACGCGCGAGGCCAGCACGAGGCGGCTGCGTGCGTAGGCCAGTGCGTCACGGGTGTGCTCGCAGCCGAGGTCGACGGCGTAGTCGATGGAGCCGAACGCCAGCCGCGCCACGCCAGGCGCCGTGGCGATGGCGTCGGCCTGATGCACCCCAATGGCGCTTTCGATGAGCGCCACCAGTACGCCGTGCGGATTGACCCTGCGCAGCGCCTCGGCGATGCCGCCCAACGCCGCAGGTTGTTCGGCCTTGGGAACCATTAGCCCGGCCAGCGGCGTGCCGGCGGGCAGGTTGGCGAGCCACTCCAGGTCGGCACTGAAATAAGGCGAGGCGGCGTCATTGATCCGGACAAGGACATTCGCCGCCTGCCCTGAAAGCTGCCTTGCCGCGAGCCACGAGGCGATTGCCACGCGGGCGGCGTCCTTGCCGTCGGGGTGGACTGCATCCTCCAGGTCGAAGATTGTGACGTCTGCGCCGGCGGCAACGGCCTTGTCGAAGCGCTCGTGCCGGTTGCCCGGCACGAAGAGATAGGTGGTGGCAATGTTCATGGCGGTGCCTTTCAGCGGGCGGCAAGGTGGAACACGGAGTCTTCGTGCACGTCGTCCCTCAACCACGTGCGACGAGGCGCCGTTGATCAGCGCCGCAGTACGGCGAACTGCGGCGGCAGTCGACCTGATGCAAGAAATGAAGACAATGGCTTGCCACGGAAGCGGCGGCGTACCGTTCGGAGCTCGCCATCGTCGAGAAGGGCTAGTTGTATCCCAAGAACGCGATATCGGTCACGTCTTGCCGGTCATTCAGATTCTCCATCAGCACCTCGGTCGGTGTCCGTATCCAAGAAATGGCCATTGGATCGGGGTCCTTAACCGCAACCGGTGCGACGGCGTAGCAAGGCCGGGATACCAGCTCCGGCCTCTTTTCGCTGCCCGAGTGAGCTTCGACTATGGTCATGATTTCTCCTATTGCTGAATCCGTAGAAGGCTTAAAGCGGATTTCAATTTGCCGCCGACATTGGCTTAAACGTCGGATTCGCCGCCATGCCCATATTGCGACGACCGAGTCACCCGGCTGATATGCAGTTGCAAGACTGTAGGTAGTCCTTGGCCGGCTCCTCACAGCGCAGTTAACACGAGTCGGCTAATTGAGGATGTGGAGCGGGAAGTGCTGGCGCCAGCCTTGACTCCGTAACGACGCGCCGCCATCGCGTCAGCTCGGACTCTACTTTTGCCGTCAGCGCCTCGGGACTGCTCGGCTCCGCCGTCGCGCCATAACTTTCAAAGCCTGCAATGACGTCCGGGTCTCGCAAAACTTCGTTCAAGACCTGGTTTAGCTCATCCACCTTCGCGGCGGGAGTGCCAGCAGGCGCGAACAGCGCGTACCACTGTGTCAATTGCACGCCGGAAATCCCCGCTTCAGCAAGGGTAGGAACATCCGGCAAACAAGAGAGGCGTTGCGGACCGGCAACCGAAAGCGCATGAAGGCGCCCGGCCCGTAGCGGCCGATACGCAGTGAGCAGGCTAGAAAACATCACCTGTGTGCGCCCTTCGATGGTGGACGCAATTGCCGGCGCAGCGCCGTCAAAGGTGAGAGAGCGCATCGATGTGCCAGTGGCAAGCTGGAAGAGTTCCGCACCGAAATGAGGCGGTGTGCCGTCGCCTGCGGACGCGTAGCGCAGACCATGTGGCTCTTGTTTCAAGCGGGCAATCAGAGCCTCCACGTCAGCCGGCACGTTCGACGGATTTGCCACCAGCAATATCGGAGAAGACCCAATGAGACCTATCGGCGCAAAGCTGCGGAGGGGATCGTATCCAACCTTCTGAAGTGCGGGATTCATCGCATGTGTTCCCACGTAGCCAAGGAGCAACGTATGTCCATCGGGGACCGCCCGCGCAACATACTCGCAGGCTATGCCTCCGTTCGCACCGGCCCGGTTATCGATGACCACCTCTTGCCCCAGCAGGCGCCCGATGCGGGGACCGATGAGGTGAGCCACAGCGTCATTGCCACCGCCTGCGCGTGTAGGAAGGATGATTTGCAAAGGCTTCGCCCGCGATCCCACCGAGGGCTTTGCCATTGGCTCGGGCCGGGAGAAAACGTAGTCGGGCAGATGGAGTTCACCAGCCATGATTTTTCGGGCCGTTCGAACAAGCGCTGCACGAGTGACTTTTGTGGCATCACCCTCGCCCTCCAGTTCTACTTCGACTTCGATCCGCCCAGCAGGATGAAGCACCACGAGGGCATGTCGGCCAGAGTGCCTTTCGTTTTGGCTCGCGACGGTACCCGACAATGCGAAGGCGCTGGCCACGCCGATAGCTCCCGTAACGGCATGAGAGGCATGGCACTTGCGCGGAGTGAAGTAGCGCGATGTGATGCTATCCCGCGAGTCGCCCGGGCTAACCAACACAGGCTTCGGAATGACGCTGTCAGACACATCGCCGAGACCCATCAGCAGGCCGGCTTGCAATCGCAGCGACTCCAGTCGCGACAGCAATGCTGCATCACTGTCAAGCGTGGCCGGTGCTTCACGGCCGCTGACACCCAGGTCGCAGGCCCGGACAATCATCAGCGGCATGGCCGCGTCGATGCAAGTCACCTCGACGCCGTCGATCACATCGATGCGGTTTCCCGTCGGGAATACTTGACCTGTCACGGCGCCCCAGGCATCCACAAAATCAAGCAAGATCGGAGCGCCGGTTCCAGCGACGCCGTCGATGCGGGTGTCACCGTCATAGGTTATCCGGCCATCCGGCGTACGTACGGTCACGTCAATTCGAGCGCCAGTATTGACGTTATGCACGCGTACGCGAGTCGTGTCGCGCTCGACCTTGACGAGACCCTGCTCGATGGCAAAAGGCGCGACGCCTGACAGCATGTTGCCGCAGTTGGGGCGCGTATCCACCGAGCAATTCCCGACTCCCACCTGTACAAAAAGGTAGTCCAAGTCGCAATCGGGCTGCGTGGACCGTGACACAATGGCTACCTTGCTGTTAAGCGTGCTGCCGCCCCCAACGCCGTCAAGTTGCAAGGGGTCCGATGCTCCGATAGCGCCAATCAACGCCTGGTCACGCTCCTCATCGCTTTCCGGTAGCCATTCGCGCAGGAAAAACGGTCCGCGAGAGGTGCCGGCGCGCATCAGGACACAGGGAATAGTTTTACTCATCTCAGTCCGCCTTCAACTTCGCCGCCTGCACGACCGCCTTCCATTTCACTTGCTCCTGTTGCATAAAAATTTGCATTTGACCCGGCGTCATCGTCGCGACCTCCGCGCCCTGGCCTTCCAGACGTCGAACAACGCTTTTCTCCGCAAGCGCTTGGTTGAGCGCCTTGTTTAACGCTTCTACGACCGGCATTGGGGTATTGGCAGGCGCGAAGTTCCCATGCCACTGCGAAACGTCGACATCATTAATGCCCTGCTCTTTCAGTGTGGGGACGTTCGGCATCAATGCAGAACGCTTGCTGCCCGCGACGCCAACTACCTTAAGCTTGCCGCCCCTTACATAAGGAATGGCCGTAAGAAGACTTGAAAACATCACTTGTGTCTGGCCTGCTATAGGACCTCTCCGCCCGCAAACGTATCGTCATACTTTTCTGATACCTATGGAATTGCATAATTGCGAACGGTTGATGCACACTATGGATCAGTGACGACGACGCAAGGCACACCGATGACCATCAATTTCAACCTCAACGACTTACAGGCATTCCGTGCAGTTGCCGAGTTGAACAACTTCCGGAAGGCGGCCGACGCACTGCATATTTCGCAGCCGGCCTTCAGTCGCCGAATCGAAAAGCTGGAAGAAGCACTGGGTGTCCGCTTGCTGGATCGCACCACGCGACGCGTTAGCCTCACATCGGTGGGGCGGGAGTTCGACCGCAAGCTACAACAGATTCTGGATGACCTGGACCAGACACTGCTTGGCATACGAGGGGTAACGACCACGCGCATGGGGGAAGTGACTATCGCCTGCGTGCCTTCAACGGTCTATTACTTTTTGTCTCAGGTCATCTCCCGCTATCACGAACGCTATCCGAAGATTCGCGTCAAGCTACTTGACGCCAGCGCAAACGAGGTCTTGTCCGCGGTATCGTGCGGCGAAGCGGACTTCGGAATTAATTTCGTGGGCAACCAGGAGCCGGAAATCGAGTTTCGCCCCCTTCTTGAAGAGAGATTCGTGGCGGCATGCCGGCGCGACCACCCACTCGCGAAGCATCGGCGCGTCAAATGGGCAGACTTGGCTGAGTATGACTATATTTCTGTGAGCAAGGCATCCGGCAACCGACTGCTGTTAGACCAGGCGCTATCCAACGTATCCGGCCTCCCATACAGCATCTATGAGACTCAGCACGTCACAACAACGCTGGGACTAGTGGAAGCCGGGCTCGGCGTTGCGGCTGTGCCTTCGATTGCCATGCCTGGTCCGGATCATCCGCTACTTGTAAGCGTTCCGCTGACCGACCCCGTCATTACGCGCAATATTGGACTCATTCGCCGCAAGGGGCGTTCGTTGCCGCCCGCGGCACAACAACTCTATGATTTCCTCAGCGAAATGAAGTCAACCCGGGGCAAGCGCGGGAGCCGCCGCGCATAGTTGCGAGCGGCCGCAATCATTCAGCGCGGCGACGGACCAGCCATGACCACGGACGGCGTATCGCCCGCCTCAAGTTTTTCCTCCGTGAATGGGTAGTTCGATGTCAACTCGCGCTTCAGTACTTCACGATCGCAAGCCTTTTCCCACATCGAAACCACGATACAGGCGACGACGTTACTAATCGTACTCGTCAGGGCGCGAGCCTCGGACATGAAGCGGTCAATGCCCACGATAAGAGCGACGCCGGCAACGGGAAGGTCCGGCATGACGGTCAGCGTAGCTACCAGTGCCACGAATCCGCTCCCCGTTACCCCCGCTGCGCCCTTCGAGGTCAACAACATGATGCCGAGCATGGCAGCAATCTGATGCCAGGTCAGGTGGATGTCGCACGCCTGGGCAATAAACATCGACGCAAGCGTCAGATAGATAGCAGTGCCATCCAGGTTGAAGGAGTACCCTGTCGGAAGTACCAACCCGACGACGCCCTTCTTGCAGCCAAGGCGCTCGAGTTTCAACAACAACCGAGGCAGCACCGGCTCGCTTGACGATGTACCCAGGACGACAAGCAGTTCTTCCTTGACATAACGTAGCAACTGCCAAAGTCGGAACCCGTGCAGGCGACACAGGAGGCCGAGTACCACTACGACGAAGAAGGAACAGGCTACATAGAAAGTCCCGATGAGGAGCCCCAAAGATCCAATCGACTTGATTCCATAGCGTCCGACCGTGAAAGCCATCGCCCCGAAAGCCCCGATGGGTGCCGCCCGCATGATGACGCCAAAGACGGCGAAAAGCATGTGGGAGAAGCCATCGATGGTGTCCAGTACGGGACGAGCCGCGGACCCAATGCGCGAGAGCCCGAAACCGCACAACACCGCGAGCAACAGGACGGGAAGGACCTCACCTTGCGCGAACGCCCCGACGAACGCATTAGGGATGATGTGCAATGCAAAGTCGGCAAAGCCGTGGATTTGGATGTCGTTGGCAAAGCGCGCCGCAACACTCGCATCGAGCTGCTTCGGGTCGATGTGCATACCTGCGCCGGGCTGCATCAGAAATACCGTGACGAGACCGGTTAGCAAGGCAATGATGGTCAGTACATAAAATAACCCCATCGACTTCAGCAGAGTCTTTCCAATCTCCTTGGTATCGCTAAGCGACGTAATGCCGGTCACTATCGTACAGAACACGACCGGCGCGATCATCATCTTGACCAGCTTGACGAACCCATCGCCGAGCGGTTTGAGGGATGCACCGATATCTGGCCAGTAGTGCCCGACAGTGATGCCGAGCATCAGTCCGATGAGCACCTGGACGTATAAGTGCTTGAATGGGCTCCGTAGTTTCACAATGGTGTCTCCTTATATTCTTGCGACCGGCATGAGAATTGCCGGAATTTTTTCGCCAAGCGTGTCGATCTTTCAACGCCGGCTTGCAAGCACGCGGTCGACCATCACGCCAGCCTGCCCCAAGTTATTGGCGGGGTCGCACATCGCCTCGAGTTGAGATCGTGTGACATGTCCGCTGATTTCCGGGTGAGCCGCGAGTATGTCGATCAATGGCCGGTCTTCGTCGATGGCCTTGCGGCATAGGTCATAGACCAAGTCATGCGCATATTCCCGGCCGATGTACGGGCCCAACCCCATCATCACCGCTTCGGACATCACAAGCCCGTTGGTCATATCGATGTTGGCGCGCATGCGGTCAGCGTCTACTTCAAGCCCTTGCAGGACAAATTTGGCCTGTTTCAATGCGCCGGAGATCAGGCAGAAGATCTCGGGCAACGACACCCATTCAATCTCCCATGGCCCGGTGGAGCGCTCATGGTCGGCGACCATCGCATCCATCAGGGCCGCTGCGTGCTGTCGCGCCACTGAAATGTTCGCGTGGATGTATAGGCACGAAATGGGGTTGCGCTTCTGCGGCATGGTAGACGACGAGCCGCGCCCGGGCGCGAATGGCTCGAACACCTCCGCCACCTCCGTCTGCATCATCAGCTTTACATCCATGGCAATCTTGCCAAGCGATCCACCGACGAGACCCAGGAAGGCGCCAACCTCGGCTACGGTGTCGCGTACCGTGTGCCAGGAGATGAGCGGCTGCGCCAAACCCAGCTCTTTCATCAGCGCGGCTTGCGTCTCCATAGCGCCCGTCTGCAGGGAAGAAAGCGTACCGGAGGCGCCGCCGAACTCTCCCATCAGTACACGCGGCTTAAGCTGCTGCAACCGCTCGCGGTGACGGTCAATGCCAGCCAGGATGCTGGCCATCTTGTAGCCGAACGTAATCGGTGTGGCTTGCTGCAAGTTAGAACGGCCGATGACTGGGGTGTCCCGATATGTCTTCGCCAGCTTAGCGAGCGCCCCAGCAATATCGTCCAGATCCGCCTCGATCAGTGCGAGACCCTCACGCATTTGCAGCACAGCCGCAGTGTCAGTAATGTCCTGGGTCGTGGCCCCCCAGTGACAGAACTCGCCGAGGCCGTCCCGGCAGTTCTGGTTAATCTGGTTGACCACGGCGATGATTGGATAGCCGATTTGCTCGGTTTTGGCTTTGAGCTTTACCCAGTCAATCTGCGAAAGTTCGCAGTTGCGCACGATTTCGTCGGCGGCCTCTTTCGGGATGATACCGAGTTCGCCCTGCACCTTTGCCAAGGCGCGCTCGATGTCAAGGTACTTGGCGGTCCGGTTCTCGTCCGACCACACCTCGCGCATGCGCGCATCACTGAACATGTCGCCAAAGATGCGCGAGTCAATAATTGTGGAAGCCATAATGTTCTACCTCTGCTTAATCTTGTCGAATGAGTCGACGGATGGAGTCGGATTCACACCGCATTGTCCGAACGCAGTGCCGTAATCTCGTGGGAGGCGTATCCGAGTTCCGCAAGAATGGAGTCGGTGTGTTGACCAAGGGCAGGGATCGGGTCCATACGCGGCCCTTCGTTCCAAGTGCCAGGCGGCAACAGGGCCGGCAGCGTGCCCTGGGGCGACCCAACCTCAGTCCAGCGGCACCGCGCTTTGAGTTGCGGATGTTCCCAGACCCCGTTCATATCGTTGACACGGGCATTGGCAATCTGCGCGATTTCCAGCCGCTCCACCACCTGCGCGCCGGTCAGGGAAGCGAAGGCGTCCACGATAATCTGCCGCAAGGCTGTACGCGCAGCCACCCGCTTCGAGTTAGAGGTAAACCGCGGATCCTCGACAAGTTCGGGCTGCTGCAACACTTTCAGGCAGAAGCTCGCCCACTCCCGTTCGTTCTGCAGACCCAGCATCACCGTGACGCCATCGCCTGCAGGGAAAGGACCATACGGATAGATAGTGGCGTGACTTGCGCCAGTGCGCGGCGGCGGCTCTGCGCCGTCGAACGCATAGTAAAGCGGGTAGCTTGTCCACTCCGCCAGCGATTCAAGCATCGAGATATCGATACGCTGACCGCGCCCGGTCTGACCGCGCTGGAGCAGCGCGGCCAGAATATTGGTGTAGGCATACATGCCCGCGGCAATATCGGCGATGGAAGGTCCAGCCTTGCAGGGTTCCTCCGGGGTCCCTGTCACCGACACGAAGCCGGCCTCGCTTTGAATCAGGAGATCATAGGCCTTCTTGTCCCGATAGGGGCCCGGATTGACCGGGTCATCGCCGTAGCCGGAAATGTCGCAAACAATCAGTTCCGGCTTGACTGCGGAGAGCCTCTCATAGCCCAGGCCCAAGCGGGCGGCCGCCCCGGGCGCGAGATTCTGCACCACGACGTCCGCCTTATTCATGATGAGACGCTCGAGCACGCCAGCAGCCGCCGGATGCTTGACGTCCAGCGTCAAGCTCTCCTTCGAACGATTGGTCCAAACGAAATGCGACGCCAAGCCGCGCACCCGTTCGTCGTATCCGCGAGCGAAGTCGCCCACGCCCGGCCTTTCGATTTTGATGACACGGGCGCCCAGATCGGCTAGCTGACGGGTCGCGAACGGCGCCGCGATAGCATGCTCGAACGTAACGACGGTGATGTCTTTAAGTGGTTGCATCGTGAGAATCCGGGAGGCAAATCAGCGCAAGACGGCAGTGGCGTCCATGGTCAACCATCCTTCATGGTCCGACGCCCAAAGATGAATGGTCTTGCCATCAGCCTGAGGCTGCCCATTGACGTGGAAGGGGTGCAGGTCGAATGTCGGACGCACTGCGCGAAAGCGGAAGCTCACCACGTCAGCTTGCGGCAGCTCGCGCCGAAGCAGGTCCAGCAGCAGCGTCGCGATAAGCGGTCCGTGTACGATGAGGCCGGGGTATCCTTCTACTTCCGTCACATAGCGGCGGTCATAGTGAATGCGGTGGCCATTGAATGTCAGCGCCGAATAGCGGAACAGCAGTACATCGTCCGGCACGATTTGGCGCCGCCAGGCCGCTTCAGAAGGCGCCGCTTGGGGTGTGGCGGCAACATCACCCGATTGCTGTGCCTCGCGATAGACGATGTCATGAAACTCCACGAGCGAGGGCTCAAGGAGCCCTTCGACGCACACCTCATGACGGACCTTGACGAAGACCAATTTGCCGGTCCTGCCCTCCTTGGTCGAGACGTCATCGATGGTCGAGGTGCGCACAACGCGGTCGCCCACCCGAAGCGGAGCACGAAATTCAAACTGGCCACCAGCCCACATGCGACGTGGCAGTGGCACGGGAGGCAGGAAGCCACCACGCTTTGCATGACCATCCGCACCAATCTCGCTCTGTCGGTGCATGGGAAGAAAGTAAAGCCAATGCCACAGCGGCGGCAATGGCGTACCAGTCGGCTGCGGTGCCACCGGATAGTCCAGCGTGGCCCGCAAAGCAGTCACCGGCACCGCGGTAATCGTATCTTCGTGCTGCTCCCTGCGTCCGATCCATGTCCGCGGGTCCATTGCCTGTTCGTTCACTGCTCTCTCCTTGCTGTCCGTGCCAGAGCGGCACATGCACGCGAATTGATTTTGGTCTCCCCGCTGAAGAGAGGGAAATGCATAGTTCCGATGGATTGATCCGCCAACTGCATCAATCGCGAGCCCGTGCAGCAGGTCCGGGTCGCAAGCCGATACCGCCACCGGCCTTGCTGCCCTTGACGCCCATGAAGGAAGGGAGCGCGTAACCGCCATGGATTCGATTGAAGTCAACCTCAGCGTAGACATCGGTGCGCTTCGACAGGTTGTAGTCAGCAACACCCGTGACCATACTTCGGCTGCCATCGGCGTTGCGTTGGCGGTCGTAGTGTGACGTCACCGATAGTGTTTAGGCTTGGGTCGCAGCTACCGCGATGCCGCCTAAACGGACCATTGCCGTCAGTCAGAAGACGGAGGACATAGCCGTCCGGCGATTGCAAGGATCGGCGCTTCGAGCGATGTCATGGCGCGGCGACCCAGCGGCCCATCGGCTTGGCAAGGGAGCGAGGTACGGGAAACGCACTGCTTGAATGGGCGGACGACGTCGCCCAGCGGCGGATGGGGCAGTCAGCCTGTCCTGGCTTCCACTGACAAGAACTCTGCCCGTACATCGGCAGCCAGGCGCATCAGCAGCGGTGCCAACCGCAGCACTGCCTCCGATAGCGGAACCTTCGTCGACTGGCTGACGTTCAGCACGTGAATCGCGTGCGCTCCGAGTTGCAGGGGCGTGGAGACTGCCACGACCTCCGGCTGCCAGCCAGCGGCGCACCAGCCATGCTGTCGGACATGCGTAATGGCCTCGCGGATTTCCGCTTCGAGCGTTGGCGAGCTCGCGAAGCGCGCCTGGAAGTCCGCCATCATGGCAGTGCGCTCGCCCTCGGATGCGGCCGCCAGCCACGCCCGCCCCAGGGAAGTCAACGCCATCGGCACGCGCTGCCCCGCCACCACGCTGCGCAGGGAGGCCCTGCGGCTGTAGCGGATCGATTCGAGGTAGACCATCTCGTCGCGGTCGGCCATCGCCAGGCCGACGTTCAGGTGCTCGCGCTCTGCCAGCTCCCGCATCCGTGGCGCAGCGACTTGCAGGATGGCGGAGCCGCTGCGCATGGCGTGCGCGAGGCTAAGCAACGGCACGCCGAGGCGGTAGGCACGCAACGCGGTGTCGTACTGGAGGAAGCCGGTATCGACAAGGCTCTGCGTCAGCCGGCTGACGGTCGAACGGGGCAGTCCGGTACGCTCGGCGAGTTCGCTATTGCCAAGGGTCTCCGAGCCCGGCCGGAAGGCGCGCAGGATCTCGAGCCCTCGCTCCAGCGAACGGTTGGCCAGCAGGCTGGCCGGGCGGCCGCGCGCCCGGCGACTTGCATCTTGCGCATCCAACGTCTTCCTCCCGCGGGCTTGCCCTCAGGGCGCGATCACGGCCACGCCGTCCGCCGCACGCACGCCTTTTCCGGCTGGCAGGACGAAGAGCGGATTGATCTCCGCCTCGGCGAGGCGGGCGCCCATTGCCGCCGTCATGGCCGAGAACGCCACGATAGCATCGGCGAGTGCTCCCACGTCGGCCTTCGGCCGGCCGCGATAGCCGTCAAGCAGGGGCCAGGTCTTCAGGCAGTGGATCATGTCCAGTGCCTCTGCATGCGTCAGGCCTCCGGCTGGCGGCAACAGGCGCAACGTCGTGTCCTGGAACAGCTCCGCCGTGACGCCGCCCATGCCAAGCAGAATCGCGGTGCCGAGGGCGTCGCGGTGCATGCCAAGAATCAGCTCGACGCCACCGGACACCATTTCCTGCACCAGGAAGCGCTCCGGCGCTTCACCCGTGTGATGCCGCACCGCCTCGCGCATCACCTCCAGCCGGGCGCCTGCCTCCGCCGGCGCGACGCCCACCGCTACCCCACCCACGTCGCTCTTGTGCGTGATGGCGGACGACAGAATCTTCAGCACTACCCGGCCACCCAGTTCGCGCGCGGCAGCCTCCGCTTGCGCTGCGTTGGCAACTTCCCGTTCGCGGACCCCGGGTACTCCGAAGCGCGCGAAGAGTTGCTTGGCCGCGGCCTCGTCCAGCGGCCCCGCCGGCAGATCGGAGGTATCCACCAACGAAGACGCAGGGACCGCGTCTGCGTCGTCCGGAAGCCGTTGGCGCGCCGCCAGCATGGCCGCGAACGCTACTGCGCAACTCTCCGGCGCGCTGAAAGCCGGCACGCCACTGCGGCTCAGCACGGCCGCCACTTCCGGCGCGTGGGGACTGACGTAGGCCAGCACCGGCTTGTCGCTCTCCGGCAGGCAGTCGTTGATGGCATCGGCCATCAGGTGCGGCATGGCCAGGCCGGACGAGCCGACGATCACGGTCACCGCGTCATACGACGGGCTCGCGAGCAGTGCACGGATCGCGCCGCGCAGCAGATCTGGCTGCAGGCCGGCCAGCGTCACGTCGATGGGGTTGCGGTCCAGCGCGGCGTGGTCGCCCTTTTGCAGGGCGCGCAGCCGCTCAGCCGTCATCGCATCCGGCGGCGGTGTCTCGAAGCCGGAAACGCCGAGGCTGTCCGCCACGAGCGTGCCCGCGCCTCCGGTCGAGGTCAGCACGGCGATCCGCCGACCGGTCAGCACGCGTCCAGTAGCAAGCGCGGCAGGGATGTCGACCAGGTCAGAGAACGATTGTGCCCGGATCACGCCAACCTGCCGGAACAGCGCATCGTACATGCGGTCGGCGCCGGCCATTGCGCCGGTGTGCGACACAGCGGCGCGCGCGCCCGCCTCGGAGCGGCCGATCTTGAAAGCCACCACGGGCTTGCCGGCCGCGGCCGCCTTCAGCGCCGCCGCACGGAATTTCGCCGGGTGCCGCACGCTTTCCACATACAGCGCAATGACCTGCGTGGCCGGGTCGTCAGCCAGATAGTCGATGAAGTCCGCGAGGTCGAGGTCCGCCTCGTTGCTGGTCGACACCAGCTTGGACAGGCCGACGCCCCGCGCCGCCGCACGCGACAGCAGCGCACCCAGGATGCCGCCGCTTTGCGACACCACGCCGACGCCGCCCGCCGGGAACCGCTCCATTTCCAGCGCGCCGCTCGCCGAAAGTGGAATGCTGTCCGTCACATTGACCAGCCCGATCGTGTTCGGACCGAGCAGGCGCATGCCGCCGGCCGCTTCGACCAGTTCAGCCTGCCGCCGCGCGCCTTCCGCGCCGGTCTCGGTATAGCCGCTCGCCAGTACGATGGCCGCCGCCGTGCCGCGAGCGGCCAGCTCGCGAACGGCATGGTGCGCCCGCTCTGCGCCAAGCAGGACGAGACCGACGTCGGGAACTTCGGGAAGCGAGTCGATGTCCGGATAGCAGCGGATGCCGCCGATCGCGGCCACCCGCGGGTTGACCGG
Source organism: Cupriavidus sp. 22TCCZM01-5 (assembly GCF_057798915.1). Classification (NCBI taxonomy): domain Bacteria; kingdom Pseudomonadati; phylum Pseudomonadota; class Betaproteobacteria; order Burkholderiales; family Burkholderiaceae; genus Cupriavidus; species Cupriavidus sp. 22TCCZM01-5. Next base: position 109,094 of record NZ_JBYOJR010000011.1, on the reverse strand, counting down.
GTAGATTGCGCCCGCATAGCCGTGGCGCACAAGGTATGAGACGGGGCGGCCCGCGGTCTTTTCCGGATCGGCCGACGCGCCGATCACCGCCACGCTGCGCGGCGCGAACAGGCGGGAGATAGCGTCCGGGCCTGAGCGCGGCGAGGCAATGGAAGCGCGGAATGAAGTCGTCATGATGTCTCAACCCTTTGCCGTGGCAGCCTTGGCCAGGAAGGCGAGCACCGATTCGCGGTGCTCGCTGCTCGTGTAGCAGATGCCCTGCGCCTGGCTCCCCTGCGCGAACACCTGGTCGGAGGTCAGTTCGAAGGTCTGGTTCAGGATCGTCTTGCCGAGCGCCAGCGCCGTGGGCGAGCCCTTCGACAGCTCTGCCGCCCAGGCGACCGCTTCGGCCAGGAGCGTTTCCGGCGACGTGCTCAGCCGGTCCGCGATGCCGAGCGCCAGCGCCTCCCCGGCATCGACCTTGCGGCCGCTGAAGATCAGCGCCTTGGCCATTGGCAGCCCGGTGCGCCGTGGCAGGAAGTACATGCCGCCGCCATCGGGAATCAGCCCGCGGTGGATGTACGACCACGCAAAGCTGGCCGACGCCGACGCCATCACGAAATCGCAGGCCATGGCCATGTCGGCACCGAGGCCGTTGGCGCCGCCATTGACCGCGGCGATGACCGGCTTGGGCATGTGATGAAGCAGCGCGACCGAATGGTGCACGCGCTGCTGGCGCGTCCAGCCGTTGAAGCCGACTTCGCCGTGGGGCGCTTCCATGCGGCGCTGCATGCCAGCCACGTCGCCGCCGGCACAGAATCCCTTGCCGCTGCCCGTCAGTACCAGCGCGCGGATCTCCCGGCTTGCGGTGACATATTCCAGCGCGTCGATAAGCTCGATGCGCATGTCGTCGCTGATGGCATTGCGCTTCTCGGGGCGGTTCAGGGTGAGGACCGCTACGCCGTCCTGTACGTCGAGGTGAATCAGGTGGTGTTCGCTCATGATGGGTGTTTGGATGTTCAATTCGGCTGCTTGTGTAGACGGGTGCGTCAGTTCAAGGTGATGTGGGCGTCCTTGACGACCTTGCTCCAACGCGCCTGTTCGCCGAGCACGTAGCGCCCCAAGTCCTCCGGCGTCCCGGGAGAGACGATCAGCCCCTCCGACGCCACACGCTTGCGGAAGCCGTCGGCTGTCACCGCCTTCTTCGCTGCAGCATTCAGCCGGGCAATGATCGGCGCTGGCGTGCCGGCCGGCACGAAGAGCCCGTACCAGCTTTCGGCGACATATCCGGGTACGCCCGCCTCGGCGATCGTCGGCACCTTTGCCAGGTCGGCGCTGGTCGAGCGCTGTGCTGTGGTCACGCCCAGCGCCCGCAACTTGCCCGACTCGAGCAGGTTGCCGACTGCGGAAGCCGTCGCGAACATCATGTCCACCTGGCCGCCCAGCAAGTCAGTGATGGCCGGGCCGGCGCCTTTGTAGGGAATGTGGTTGAGGTCGATCTTCGCAAGGCTCTTGAACAGTTCGCCGGCAAGGTGGGCGGACGTGCCCGAGCCCTGCGAGGCAAAGGAGAGCTGCCCAGGCTTCGCCCTTGCGGCGCTGAGGATGTCCTTCACAGATTTGTAGGGACTGTCGGCGCGCACGACCAGCACGTTGGGCGAGCGGCCGACCAGCATCACGGGAGCGAATGCCTTGTCGGTCTGGTACGGCAGCTTCGGCTGCAGGCTCGGGTTGACGGCGTGGGCGAAGGTCGCCATCACAAGCGTGTAGCCGTCCGGCGGCGACTTGGCGACGTTATCCGTGCCGATAATGGTGCCCCCGCCGGGCCGATTGTCGACGACCACCGGCTGCCCGAGGTCCTGGCCCATTGCAACGCCCATCGCGCGTGTGATCAAGTCGGTGCCGCCGCCTGGCGAGAAGGGTACGACGATGCGAATGGGCTTGTCGGGATAGGCGGCCTGCGCAAGCTGTGCTGGCAGGGGTGCCAGAACGGCAAGAGGCGCGAGGAGCGCCCTCAGGCTGCGGCCGGCACGATGTATCAGAGTTGCCACGGTTGTCTCCTGTCATTGGCTTCGCCGGTATGCCGGCTGCACAAACAGGTTAAGCGTGGAATGGTGTTGTGGCAGCCCACCAATTCCATACAGTGGAATTGGTGGGCTGCCTATCGCGTTTGGCTCGGTGTTTCGCCTAGCGGCTGTCGGGGATGGCGTGCATTCGCCGCGCAGACAGCGGCGGGTTACCTGAACCTCCATCTTCGAGCCATGCCACATCCGATTTCCATGTGGCGTTCTCGATAAAGCTCCGCAACTTCTCACACATCATCGTTATCCACGCCTCAGCGAAACGCGATAGAGGTTGGTCACGCAGAGTCGTTATCGCGACGGTGGAGCGGATCGCAGGCCGCTCGATACGGTGCGCCACCAGTTCTCCCGCTTCGATCTCTTGTTGGATGGCGACATACGTCAGGATGGAGTACCCCAATCCAGCCTTAACCAGGCGCTTCGTCAGCGCGACGCTGTCCACTTCGAGCGTCACGCGCAAGCGCACCCCGTGCTGGATCGCCGCCTGTTCCACCAGGCGACGGTTGCTATGGGGGAGTCCGGGCAGGATGAGCGGGATATCGGCCAAGTCACGGATCTGCAAATCCGGTTTGCCAGGGCCGGATCCTGGCGGACCAACCAGAATCATCGGCTCGTTGAACAGCGGCCGGACGTCGAAGGCATCCAGTGGGGGCTGGTTGTAGACCACCGCCAAGTCGACGCGCCGGTCGAGCACCCACTCTTGCAAAGAGCTGCTCAATCCCTCGCGCACATGCAGGGAGACCCGAGGCCATCGGGCGCGGAAATCTTCGATCAACTCGGCACCGACCAGCAAGCCAATCGTCGGCGGCAGTCCCACGGCCAGATGACCCCGTTCTTCGTCGGCGCTGGCGCGAACGGCTTCCCCGGTCTCGGCAAGCATGTGCGTGATCATTTCTGCTCGTTCGAGCAATCGCGACCCTGCTGCAGTGACTCTTACGCCTCGTCCGTGCCGGATCAGCAGGGCCACGCCGATTTCCGTTTCGAGCTTGGCAATTTGCCGGCTGAGTGCCGGCTGAGCAATGTAGAGCTCGGCTGCCGCGCGGCTGAAGCTGCCGGCGCGCGCAACGTGGATGAAGCTCTTGAGTTCGCGGATGTCCATGGTGCTTGAGCTATGCCTATAGAGCATAGATTTGTATGTTTATACGGTCTTTGTCAAGCAGATGGCATCAATCTATGCTTCCGGCAGATACGAAGCATTCATAAGATCCATTGGAGACAGGCATGTTGCCCCTCGCAGTCCTGCACCCCTCGCCTCATTCCTAGCCGCCCCGGCGGTACGGCCTGCCCGGTTATAGCCGGCGCGAGCATCCAATCTCTCGAACGCCTCTCCGAGTTCCGCCTTGCCAGCGGGCGGCTTGGGAGCCCTTCGACTTTCTACAAGCTCCGGCGGTAACGCCGCAGCGCATTCGGTCCGGTCAATTCCGTGCCTGGATCAGGAGACGCGATCAACGTGAAGCATTTGAAGAAACTGCATATCCAGGTGCTGCTCGGACTCGTCTGCGCAGTCATCCTCGGCCTTGTTGCACCCCAGTGGGCGATTGCGATGAAGCCATTGGGCCAGGGCTTCATCGCCCTGCTGAAGATGATGCTCGCTCCCATCATCTTCTGTACGCTGGTCCAGGGACTGGCCCACGTTCGCGACCTCCGGATGCTTGGCCGCATGGGTGTGAAATCGCTGGTGTACTTCGAGGTTCTCAGCACTGTGGCCATGGTCCTCGGCTTCGTGCTGGTCAATGTATTTCAACCGGGCATCGGGCTGCACGCGACCAACCTGGCCGAGAGCGCCGATGCCGTCAAGGCCACGGCCAGTGCAGGTGGGATTTCCGCCGTCAACTATGTCCTCGGGCTGATCCCGCACACGTTGGTCGATGCCTTTGCCAAGGGCGACATCGTCCAGGTGCTGATCATCTCGATTCTGGCCGGACTGGCGCTCAACCTCTCCGTCGGGCATGACTCTGTGCTGCTGCGCGGGCTCGACGAGGCCCAGTCGGTGCTCTTCCGCATGCTCGCCTTCATCATGAAGCTGGCGCCGCTGGGAGCCTTCGGTGCAATGGCGGCAGCGGTGGGCAGCTATGGCGGCATGACCCTCGTATATCTGCTCAAGGTGATCGTGCTGTACTACGCTGCATCGCTCGTCTTCGTGTTCGGCGTGCTGAGCAGCGTCAGTTGGATGATCGGGCTGCCCTACTTCGCGATCCTGAAGCTGATCCGCGAAGAACTGCTGCTGATCTTGGGCACGGCGTCCAGCGAGGTTGCATTCCCGCGACTTGTCGAGAAATTCCAGCGCGCGGGTTGCGACGATGCAGTGGTGGGCTTTGTTTTGCCGGCCGGCTACAGCTTCAACTTGGATGGAACGTCCATCTACATGGCGATTGCCATCGGCTTTATCGCGCAGGCGACCGACACGCCGTTCTCGCTGTGGCAGCAAATCGGACTGCTCGCAATTCTCAGCCTTACCTCCAAGGGCGGCACCACGGTTGCCGGCGGCGCCTTCGTCAAGCTGGCTGCGACCCTCCAGTCCGTACGCTCGCTGCCCCTTGCCGGCCTGGGCCTGCTGTTCGGCATCGACCGCGTCATGGCCGTCGCCACGGCACTGGTCAATGTCGTCGGCAACACCATGGCTGTATTCGCCATCGCGCGCTGGGAGGGTGCATTTGATGCAGAAGCCTTCACCCGGGAGACAGGTGGCCGTGTTCGGACGCCCCTTCTGTCGACAAATACGGCCGCGACAACGCGTGCCGTAGCCCAAACGAACTGAACTCTGCAAAGGTCCTGCCATGCAACCCCGTATCTCGCCCATCAATCCCGAAGATCTCGACGCAGCGCAGCGCGCTGTGTATGACGCCATCGCAAGTGGCCCACGCAAGGGCGTCCGTGGTCCGCTCGCTGTCTGGTTGCATCGCCCGCAACTGGCCGACCGAGCACAGGCACTGGGCCGCTACTGCCGGTATGACAGCAGCCTCCCGCCGCGCCTGTCGGAACTGGCGATCCTGTTCATGGGCCGCCATTGGCTCGCCGAATATGAATGGGCCGCGCACAAGCCCTTCGCCCTGGAGGCCGGTGTTGCCCCTGCCGTCATCGATGCGATCCGGGATGGTGCCACACCTCCGTTTTCCCAGCGCGACGAGGCACTGGTGTACGCATTCCTTACACAGCTTCATGCATGGCGCGCCGTGGATGACGCCCTTTACGCCGAGCTCACCGAAGCGATCGGAAAGGACGGCGTCGTCGATCTGGTCGGCGTTGCTGGCTACTACACCCTCATCTCGATGACCATCAAGGTCTTCAATGTCCCGCCGCCCGTCGGCGCGACGCCTGAACTGCCAACGACTCTCTGACAAGGAACCTGCCGTGAATATCGTGGATACGATGAACTCATCAGCAACTGTTTCGTCCGCCGGCCGTCTGCAAGGCAAGGTGGCAATCGTCACCGGCGCCGGTTGCGTTGGGCCCGGCTGGGGCAATGGCCGCGCTGTCGCCGTCCTGTTCGCCATGGCTGGCGCACGCGTCTTCGCCGTCGACAAGAGCATGGAAACCATGGAAGAAACGCTGCGACGGGTGCGCGATGCTGGCGGTGACGTGACCCCCTACACGTGTGATGTCACCGACAGCGCCGCAGTGAAGACCATGGTCGACGCCTGCGTCGAAAAATACGGACGTGTCGACATCCTCGTGAATAATGTCGGCGGCTCCGCGGCGGGCGGCCCGGTCGATCTGCCGGAGGAGAAGTGGGATGCGCAGATTGCGTTCAACCTGAAGAGCGTATACCTGACCTGCAAGCACGTGATCCCGGCCATGGAGCATGTCGGCGGCGGTGCGATCGTCAATACGGCCTCGACATCCGGACTGCGCTGGACCGGATCGGCCCAGGTTGCCTACGCCGCGTGCAAGGCCGGTGTCATCCAGCTATCCAGAGTGGTGGCTGTGGAATACGCCAAAAAGGGAATCCGGGTCAACACCGTCGTGCCGGGACAGTTGCACACGCCAATGGTGGAGGCGCGTCTTGCCGGGCAGCGGTCTGGCGGCGATGTCGACAAGCTTCTGGAAACCCGTCTGGCACGCATCCCGCTTGGCTTCATGGGAGATGGCCGCGATACCGCTAACGCGGCACTGTTCCTGGCTTCCGACGAAGCACGCTTCATCACCGGCACGGAAGTGGTGGTGGATGGCGGCATGATTGCACGCTGCGATTGACCATGCAGGCACTTCAGAACGGCGGTATGTGGGACTGCCACACCCATATCTATGGTCCGTGGGAGATCTATCCGCTCCCTGCCGATGCAGCGTACCAGCCGGCGGAGGCGCCAATGGAGCAGCTTCTGGCGGTCCATGCACGGCTCGGCATTGAGCACGGCGTGCTGGTCCAGGCGGCCTGCTACCGGAATGACCACAGTGCGTTGCTGGCGGCCCTGGCCATGTCGGACGGCCGGTATCGCGGCATTGCACTCGTGGATCATGCCACGACCGATGACGAGTTGCGCACGCTCCACCACGGGGGAGTGCGTGGCATCCGGTTCAACTTCATGGGGCACTTGCCCGGGGATCGGGACCTCGGTCGATTGCGCGCGGTCGCCGAGCGAATTGCACCACTGGGCTGGCACGTGCTTCTGCACGGCCGGCTCGACCAGATCCTGCCCGTCCTGGAGGAATGGAAAGGCCTGGATACGGTGCTGGTGATCGACCACATGGCCCGGCAGGATGCCACCGCACCCCTCGATGAAGGGCGGGTGCGCGCGCTCGAGGGCCACCTGCGGCACCCGAAGCGCTGGATCAAGCTCTCGGGTGTCGATCGCCTGATGCAGGGCGCCGCACCACCGTGGGCCGCCGCCTTGCCGCTGGCTCGCAGGCTACTGCGCGCCGCCCCCGAACGTGCCATCTGGGGGACAGATTGGCCGCATCCGAACATCCAGGGCGATGCCCCGGACGATGGCGAACTGCTGGCCTTCGTGCGCGAGGTGTGCGGAGACCCGGCGCTGGCCGAAGCGGTGCTGATCGATAACCCGCAGCGACTGTATTTCTGATCGAGGCATTCAATGAATACAACCACGCTTGATGCCACGCTCAAGCAGGATACCGCCGAGCAGCGTGCGTATCGGAAGGCCGCCTTGCGGTTGGTGCCGTTGCTCGCGGTAGCTTACTTCGTCAACTATCTGGATCGCACCAACGTCGGCTTCGCTGCGTTGACGATGAACCATGACCTGGGGCTCAGCGCGTCGCAGTTCGGCTTCGCGGCAGGCATCTTTTACGTCGGCTATTGTCTGTTCGAGGTCCCGAGCAACCTGGCGTTGTATCGCTACGGTGCACGCCGCTGGCTGGCGCGCATCATGATCACTTGGGGCCTGTTTGCCGCCGGCACGAGCCTGGCCGTCGGTCCCAACAGCTATGCGGCCATTCGCCTGCTGGCCGGCATTGGCGAGGCCGGGTTCTTTCCCGGCGTGATCTTTTACCTCACGCTGTGGTTTCCATCGCGTTATCGCACGCGCATGATGGGCTGGTTTCTTGCCGCGATTCCACTCTCATCGGTATTCAGCGGGCCGCTGTCGGTGTCGATGCTGGAGCTGGACGGCTGGCTTGGGCTGCACGGCTGGCAATGGCTGTTCATCCTGCAAGGGCTGCCGGCATGTGTGCTGGGCATGCTCTGCCTGCGCATGCTGACGGACAGGCCGGATAACGCGACGTGGCTGACAACGGAAGAGCGCACTGCCTTGGCGGCGGCCATTGAGCGTGAGCGCAGCGCGGCTGTGGAGCATCGCCTCGGGCCCGCGCTTAAAGATGCGCGTGTTTGGCTGCTAACGGCCATCCTGTTCAGCTACATCATTGGCATTCTCGGCATCGGCGTGTGGATGCCGACCATCCTCAAGACGCATCACCTGTCGAACACGCAGGTGGGCTTTGCCACCGCGCTGCCCTATGTCGTGGGCGCCCTTGTGATGCTGGGCTGGGCACGCGTGGTGGCGCGCACGCAGCGCTACGTGCTGCATCTGGTGATCACGTGTGCGGTGGCGGCGCTGGGCTTCTTTGTGTCGGTGGCATCGGATGCGCTCGTGCCAGCCATGCTTGGGTTGACTGTGGCAGTGGTGGGGCTGTCGTCCGTGCGCACTTGCTTCTACAGCATCCCGGCCACGTTCCTGGACAAGCAGGCCGCCGCAGGCGGGCTGGCGTTCATCAATTCGGTGGGTAGCCTTGGCGGGTTGTTCGGACCGTACATAGTCGGCTGGCTGAAAGACGCGACCGGCTCGTTCAAGGCGGGGCTGATCGGCATGGGCACCATGTTGGTTCTGGCAACGCTGCTTTCACTGGTCCTGCTTACCCGCGTCAAGGAGGGCCAGCGATGAGCACCGATTGGTGGCACCCCAGCCTGCGCACCCCTGACCCGGCCGTGCGCGTCCTGGACCCGCGCTTCGAGCACTATCGCCTGCCGCACGCCAAGGTCGAGCGACTGTGGACTGGCTGCCGGTGGGCCGAAGGCCCGGTCTGGTTTGGCGATGCAAGGGCGCTCTACTGGACCGACTTGCCTAACGATCGCATTTTGCGTTGGGACGAAGCGTCCGGTACCGTGGCGACATACCGTGCTCCCTCAGATAAAGCCAATGGCCTGACGCGTGACCGACAGGGCAGGTTGATTGCGTGCGAGCACGGCCAGCGCCGCGTCACGCGCACCGAATACGACGGAAGCGTCACCGTGCTCGCGAGCGAATACCAGGGCAAGCCACTGAACTCCCCCAACGATGTGGTGGTCGCCAGCGATGGCGCGGTGTGGTTCACCGATCCGCCATTCGGCCTGGTGAGTGACTACATGGGCCAGATCGGCGAACCGCAGTTGCCCGCAAGCATCTATCGGATTGACCCGCAGGATGGGCGGCTGGACTGTGTTGCCGACGATGTGCCCGGCCCCAACGGGCTGGCGTTCTCGCCGGATGGGCGCACGTTGTACGTGGTCGCGTCGCGTGCGCGGCCTCGGACTATCGTCGCATTCGACGTAGTCAAAGGCGCGGAGCTGGCCAATGGCCGCGTGCTGATCGACGCGGCGGACGGTGCTCCCGACGGCTTTCGCGTCGACATCCACGGCAATCTATGGTGCGGTTGGGGAACCGGTACGGCGGAACTCGATGGCGTGCGTGTGTTTGCGCCGGAAGGCACAGCCATCGGCCACATCGCGCTGCCGGAGCGCTGCGCCAACCTCTGCTTTGGTGGGCGGCACCGCAACCGCCTGTTCATGGCGTCCACCACATCGCTCTATGCCCTGTATGTGAATACACGCGGGGCAGTCTAAATCGGTAACCCCACAAACGAAGAACGAATTATGAGACAAGACATGCCGTTCCAATCCAGAGTGCGCCGTTTTACGGCACGTACGCTGTGTGCAATGCCGCTGATCGCCGCAACCAGCGCGGCCTGGGCCGCCGATATCCACGTGCTGGCGACGGGCGCGTTGCACGCGGCTTTCGAACAGGTCATACCCGCGTACGAGCGCGAGTCGGGCGATCATCTGATCATCTCGTGGGGGCCGTCCTACGGAAGCTCGCCCGACGCCTTGCCGATGCGCATCAAGAACGGTGAGCCGATGGACGTCTGCTTCATGATCGGGGCTGCGTTGACCGAGCAGGTCAAGCAAGGACGCTTCATTCCAGAATCACGCGTTGACCTGGTGGCCTCGGGTATCGGCGTGGCGGTACGCAAGGGCTTGACAACGCCCACGATCCGCACGGTGGATGACTTGCGCAAGGCGCTGCTGACAGCCAAATCCGTTGCCTTCTCTGAAGGCGCAAGCGGTACGTACATCACTGGCACGCTGTTTGAGCGGCTGGGCATTGCCGAGCGAATGAAAGCCAAGAGCGTGCTGATCCGGGGCAAGGAGTTGGTCGGCTCGGCGCTTGAGCGTGGCGATGCCGATCTTGGCTTGCAGCAGATCAGCGAGCTGCGCGCATTCAGTGGCATCCAATATGTGGGTCCGCTACCGGCCGAGGTGCAGAAGACCAGCGTGATTGCTGTTGCGGTGGCGAAAGACGCCAAGGAGCGCCAAGCCGCCGAAGGGCTCATCACCTATCTGCGCTCGCCAGAAGTTGCCGCCAAACTGATGCAGACAGGGCTCGACCCGATTCGCGCCAAATAACCTGATCGACCGCCGCTGCTCGGCTTCTCGAGGCCTGTTTCAAGCGCATAGGGCAACTGTTGCCCGAATCAAGAAGAACCGGGCCATGCCCCGGATAAACGGAGACTCCATGATGTTGCAGAAGTGCGTTCTGGGCGCCGCGTTGGCACTGACGGTGGCTGCCTGCGCCACACCGGCGCAAAACGGCGCAGACGTTCAGCGAAAGCTCGTAAGTCACGGCGATGTGCAGATCGAAACCCTCAGCCAGGGGACTGGGCCGACGGTTGTCATCCTGCCTTCGCTCGGGCGCGGCGCAGAAGACTATGACGAGATAGCACGCCTACTCGCGGCCGATGGGCTGCACGTGCTGCGACCGCAGCCTCGCGGTATTGGGCAAAGCAAGGGTCCGATGACGAACCTCGACATGCATGCGTTTGCGGCCGACGTCGCTGCCGTGCTGGATCAGGAGAAGACTGGCCCCGTGGTTGTAGTGGGGCATGCCTGGGGTAGCCAGGCCGGCACGCATGCTCGCGGTGGATCGGCCGGATCTGGTGCGTGGCCTGGTCATGGCCGCCGCCTCCGCAGGCAAGCTGCCACCCGGCTCCAATGAGAAGCCTTACGGCCGGTTGCGCGAGGCGATTGACGGTTCCGGCAATCTCGCGCTGCCCGAGGCAAAGCGCCTGGGGTATCTGCGCCAAGCGTTCTTCGCGCCCGGCCATGACCCGAAGCCGTGGCTGGGCGGCTGGTATCCCGATACCCACCATGCGCAAGCCCACGCCCGCAACGTTACACCAGTCGATGCGTACTTCGCCGGTGGCAACGTTCCCATGCTCGACCTGCAGGCGCAGTACGACGCCGTGGTGGTGCCCAACGTGTTCAAGCCCATGCTGGGCGACCGCGTGACGGTGGAGGTGATTCCTGATGCAGGACATGCCATGGCGCCTGAGCAGCCGTTGGCGATGAGCCGCGCAATTGCCCGCTTTGCCGGACGTGTCTATGCAGGCGCATCTTGATCCGGTCAAAACAACAACACGCAGTCTGGTGCCTTCGCCCGGCATGCACAACCAACCCAAGGAGAACACCATGAAGTTGATCAAATACGGCTGCACCGCACTGGCGGCGGTCATGCTTTCATTTTCTGCTCTGGCGGCAACGGGTGCTGATCAGATCGACCGTGAACTGGTCAAATACAACAACGTGCAAATCGAGGTGATGCGGCAGGGCAAGGGTCCGTTGATCGTCATCCTCCCGTCGCTTGGCCGCTCAGGGCGTGATTACGACAAGGTCGCTGACAGGCTCGTCGCCGATGGTTTCCGTGTGCTGCGCCCTGAGCCGCGTGGCATCGGGCAGAGCAAGGGGCCAATGGCCAACCTCGACATGCACGCCTTTGCCGCAGACGTTGCAGCGGTCATCGAGAACGAGAAACAAGGGCCCGCCGTTGTGGTCGGCCACGCTTGGGGCAACTTCCCGGCACGCATGGTCGCGGTGGACCGGCCCGAGCTGGTGCGCGGTGTTGTGTTGGTCGCGGCTTCGGCCGGCAAGGTTCCGCCTGGCTCGACCGAGAAGCCGATCAGTGCCGACATGCGCAAAGCCATCGATGGCGCTGGCGACATGCGGCTGCCCGAGTCGCAGCGGTTGGCCTACCTTCGCGAAGCCTTCTTCGCTCCGGGTAACGACCCCAGGGTGTGGCTTGATGGCTGGCACGAGGCCACGCACGAAGCCGAATCGCATGCGCGAAACACGACCCCCGTGGACGACTACTTCGCCGCAGGTAAGGCACCCATCCTTGACCTCCAGGCCGAACATGACGCCGTGGCGCCCCGGCGCTTTTCGCAGGTCTTGAAGTCAATGCTGGGCGACCGGGTGACCGTGGTGGTCATCCCGAACGCTGGACACGCCCTGGCGCCAGAACAGCCCAAGGCTATGGCCGATGCGATCGCGGCCTTCGCGCACCGCGTGTATTCGACCGCTCGATAGCCCGTCACTGGAGTGCGCCAGCGCGACGGCCGGTAGGTAGTCCACCCCCGGTCGCGTGCCAGCCACCGCCTCGTCCTTTGGAAGATTCAAGTCATGTCCCAGCCCTGCATCATCTCTGTCGCCATCACCGGCTCGCTGCCGCGCAAGAAGGACAATCCGGCGGTGCCAATCACCGTCACCGAGCAGATCGAATCCACGCAGGCTGCCTTCGAGGCCGGCGCCACACTCGTCCACCTGCACGTGCGCAACGACGACGAGACGCCATCCTCCGAACCCGAGCGCTTCGCCCGCGTGCTGGAAGGTATCCGAAAGCATGCGCCGGGGATCATCACGCAGGTCTCCACCGGCGGTCGCTCGGGCGCTGGCCGGGAGCGAGGCGGAATGATCTCGCTGCGCCCGGACATGGCCTCGCTGGCCACGGGATCGGTCAACTTCCCGACCCGCGTCTGCGACAATGCGCCCGACCTCGTCGACTGGCTCGCGTTGGAAATGAAGAACTATGGCGTCAAGCCAGAGGTAGAGGCGTTCGACTTGTCGATGATCTTCCAGGCGGTGGCAATGCAGAAGGCCGGCAAAATCGACGGCGCGCTGCATATCCAGTTCATCATGGGGATCAAGAACGCCATGCCGGTGGATCGCGAGGTGTTGGCCTTTTACGTCCAGACACTGCGTCGCCTCGCGCCCAACGCCACGTGGACCGGCGCCGGCATTGGCCGCGACCAACTCACGATGGCACGCTGGTCGCTGGAAATGGGCGGGCATTGCCGCACCGGGCTGGAGGACAACGTCCGGATGGACAGGAACATGCTGGCGCCGTCGAACGCCGCGCTGGTGAGCCAGGTTGCCGCGCTGTGTGAGGAATACGGCCGGCCGGTGGCAACTGTTGCCGAAGCCAGGGGGTTGCTGGGCCTGCATCCGGCTATTGCGGACGCTGAAACGCCACAATAGATGTGTGCTGGAGGACCGTGCAAGTGCAAATCGTGAATATTTGGAGTGACAGATGAACAGCAATCTTGGATTCGGGCGCCGCAAGGCGCTCGGTCTGATCGTCGGCGCGATGGTCTGCCCGCTGAGAGCAGGGGCACAAGCGGAGACATATCCGGCCAAGCCAATCAGGCTGGTGGTGGCGTTTTCAGCAGGCGGTCCGACTGACATTATCGCGCGCGTGATTGCACGCGATATGAGCGCGAGGCTTGGACAACAGATTATTGTGGACAATCGTCCGGGCGCGGGCGGCAACATCGCTGCCGAGTACGTAGCCAAGTCACCCGCGGACGGTTATACGCTGCTGTATAACAGTTCATCCATCGCAATCTCGCCGGCACTGTACAAGAATGCGAGGCTAGATCCTGATCAGATCTTCGCTCCAGTCGGGTATGCAGCAAAGGTTCCACTCGTGCTGCTCGTCAATGCCGCGTCGCCAGTCAAAACACCTGCTGACTTCATCAAGCTGCTCAAGGCCAGGCCGGGCCAACTCAACTTCGGATCGTCCGGTAACGGAACCATCGACCATTTGACGAGCGTGGTGTTTGCCGACAAGACGCGGACCAGTTTCAATCACGTACCGTACAAAGGCAATGCCGCTGCCCTCCCAGACCTCCTCGCCGGACGGATCGACTTCATGATGTCAGGCAGTCTCAACGCAATACTCCCCTTCATCAAGGATGGCAAGCTGCGCGCCCTTGCGGCAACCACGTCCAAGCGCGTATCCGTGTTGCCGGATGTGCCGACGCTCGCTGAGACGGTATTGCCGGGCTTTGATTCGGGGACTTGGCAAGGAATCGTGGCGCCGAAGGGCACGCCTACGCCAGTGGTGATGAGACTCAACAAAGAGTTGAATGCGACGCTCGGATCGCCAGCGGTGGTCAAGGCGTTACGTCTGCAAGGCGCCGATCCGACCGGAGGAACCCCCGGCCAGTACCGGGAACTGATTCACGCCGAATACGTGCGCTGGACCAGCGTCGTCAAGGAGACTGGCGCCACCGCAGGTTGACTGGGATGGAGACACCATCATCGTCCGGGGTCATGGTCACATTCCCCGCCTGTTTGACGGTTCAATTAACCCAAGCCCTTCCCAAAGAACCTAGTTGTCAGCTTGCGCCATTGCGGCCATTGTTCGCCGCGTTGGGCATCCGCTCATGGTTCGGTCGTGTACCGAATGACCGAAACCGGCCCGTCATCGGCCCACCGTTCTCAGAGTTCGAAAGACGGCTTATCGGTGCCATAGCCGCCATTCGGGCGTGTCCAAGCCAAATGGCAGAGATGGGTCGCAGCCGCCGACGACCGCCGTCGGCCCTAAAACGGTGAGCCGACGGCGGAGGTCGGCCAGGATGCGTCATTCGCTTGCTTCATCGCTCGGACATTCGCACATCTCGTCCGCACCTGAAACCAGCCAGTGGATTCGCGAAGACCAACGTCGATTTCGTCGGCGCGGACGTGCCCAAGGCCGGGCACTCAGCGACAGCAGTCGTATTCGATCCGGGGCACGGCGCGCCCCTCCTGGCCCAGTTAAGAGGCGTCTGACAACGGGACAAGGTTTCATGATCGTGATGGCGTCCAGAATGTCCCTCCCCTGGCGCGTTTCCGTTCCAAAGTTGCGGCACCGCGGCTTGCATCGTCATGCTTCTTTCCTAACATGAAGGCAATCCGCGCTGATAGCGACTGCGAAAACCGGATCTGGGAGGCTAAAAATGAAACGGCTGGAATTTGCTCTGCTGCTTGCCTTGGCCATCGCGCCTCCTCTGTTCGGCCAGGAGGCCGCTCCGGTGGACAAGATGGAAATGCTGAATGCCGCGACCCTCAAATGGACAGATGCGCCCGACACGCTCCCAAAGGGAGCCAAGATTGCTGTGCTATACGGCGACCCGATGAAGGGGGGTTCGTATGTGATCCGGCTGAAGCTGCCGGCCGGATACGAGATCCCACCCCATTGGCACACGCAGGACGAGAACCTGACGATTCTCTCCGGTGCACTCTATCTTGGGTCAGGTGACAAGTATGATATCAATAAGGCACATCAGCTAGTGGCCGGCGGCTTCCACCATCTACCTGGCAAGGCGCAGCATTACGCCTTTACGAAGCGGGCAACCATTGTCGAGATTCACGGAATGGGGCCGTTCGATATCCATTATCTCGAGGAGAAGATGAAAGGCTGAATGCATGCCGCAGTTCCAGTCAAAACAAAGGCGCCCCTCGCCTTGGAGGGGCGCCACGGCAATTGGACAGCGGGGCTCTCTTGGGACCAACTCTAGGTCGGACCATGTCACGGTTCCATGGCGGCACTGTTGATCTTCTTTGGTGCCATGGCACATGGTATCGCTCAACGCGGTGAACCGAAGGCAAGGCTTTGTTTGCTGCCCTTGTGCAGATGACCGTTAGCCTCGGAGAGCGGCCGTCCAAATGGCGCAGAAGCCAACGGCGCAAGCGGGTCGGTCAGGGACGGCCGCGACCTGGAGGTGAGCACCCGGCCGTGACCGGCCATGAAGAGCCGCTTGGTAGCTCCGTTTGTCTGTTGTACCCAACCCAACAGAACCGCCCTATCACTTCGCCCTTGTTTTCGGTCTAGCGGCTCGCTACGACCCGCCCCGCGGACATCGAGACACCAGGTTGCAGCGATTGGTATCTGAAGCTTAGTCCCCTTGGGGTCATGACATGCACATGTTCAGTGGTATCCCCATATTTGCACCGATTGAATTCTAAAAAGCGCAATCAGAAGGGTGGTTTTTACCTCAGTGCGGGGATATGCGGCTGGCTGACGGCAGCTAGAATCGACTTCTCGCTCCGGTTTGCTCGCTCGTCTAAGGGGAACAATGCCCGAGGGTCGCCGCATGCTCATCGCACTTACCGAGAAGGTCCATATCCTGCGGGAGCAGTACCCCGGACGACGCATTTTGGTCTTGCGAGATAACTACTGCGCTGTCTTCCTGGACTGTGAAATGGGGAAGGATGGTGTTGAAATAACCGTGTCGCCTCTTGATGGCGGCTCGGAGAGGCAGACGCTCCAATGGGACCCGGCGAGCTACGCGATCATGGTAGAGGAAGCCAGTGTTGGCGACCAGCAGAGCGCTGCGCCGAAGGCTGACGAGAGCCAATTCGAGCAGGCCCCGCCCAAAAAGAACCCGCCAAAGCGCGGGGGGCACTAAGACGGGCCGGAAAAGCAGCGGTGTATCCTGACATGTCCAGTATTTCACGTCGTTTAAGTCTGATGTGAGCGTCATTGTGTTGGCGCGCACGGAGCACTTTAGTGCGCTGATCCGTGACCGGCAGAAAGCAGCCGGTCGCCAAGGGCAGCTCTTAGGTAGGCTGTTTCCTCGGTAAAATCATCCACCCGTTGATCCGGACGCCCACTCTCCAAGTTCGTGACACCGTGAGGGACCGAAGAACGTGACGGTCAAGCGAATGGACAACGTACTGATAGTTGTGGACGACCTCGAAGCCGTGAAGGCATTCTTTATTGAGTTGGGCCTCGCGTTTGAGGGCCAAACCACGGTTGAAGGGCCTTCTGTCGGGAGCCTCATAGGTCTCGGAGACGTCCGAGCCACCCTCGCTATGCTGTGGACAGGGAATTGAACTGGACAAATTCCGGCGTCGCTCGCCCGCACTGCAGTTCAGACATTCAGAGGTCGGTCGGTTCTCCCATAGAAGTGGCCATCCAATTCGTGAACGTTGGTTATCGATTGAATCGATAGGCAAGACCACCCAACGGGATGACATGGTCTATGGTTGCCAGGAATTGCCGGGTGGAATTTGTCCAGTCGACAAACCAATCACGATGACGGAGTGCCTAATGCCACGAGCACCGCACGCTTGCGTTGACCCCGCTTAACGCAGGGTGTCGTGGTACTGACAACTGTCCCATTCCCATGCAGGTCGAATGGCGTGACCCATTGACAGTGCAGAATCTCTCGGTTCGGCTTTGGCTATTGCGACTTTGCCAAGAATCGCAACGAACACATGGTGCACCGTGGTGGCACCGATTATCTGGAACGCAAAATCCAGCCCCTTGGCCACCATGGATGTTTCCTCTTCCAACTCCCGGATCGCGGTCTCTGCCAGCGTTTCGGCTTTGCCCGGCATAACTGCCCTCCGAGCCCCGCAGCATACGGCTTTTGGGTTAGGGGAATTCACTGAGGAAGATGTGCACCGGGAATTGTATTAACAATGCTAGTATGTTTGCTCTAAATTTTGCAGAGCAACATCGATGTGAGAGGCAGGCCGACAGTAATCCATCAAGGAGACACGCAATGCTGAGTCCGCATGAATTCGCAGCCCTGATGCTGGTCAACGATGCGCAGGATCAAATCGAAATAGATCGTGCGGACCTTCACGCCCTGATGGAACGTCAATTTGTGGCAATGGAACCGCTGGCCTCAGGGCAACAGCTACCTCGCGTCACGCCGCACGGCCAAGCATTCCTGCACGCCGTTGCGCGAACTCGCTAATTGGCGACTACGGGTTTTATCTGCCCGCCGGACGATCAGCGGTTCCACCAGTTCGAACCCGCGCAACTTTTCAAGCCATCGCGTCGGCGCCCCTGCCAGACCTGAGCGAATCCCGGCAAGTCCGCCGGTGATAGCGGCACTGGTGTCCGTATCGTGATCGAAGAGGATGGCGGCTTGACCACACCTTCGAAGGTTCTCTCGGCCATTTCCCGTCACTCACTCACGAGTCAGCGGACGATCGGGGTCGACCTTATTTCGGGCATTCGCATTGTGGTGTGCGATGACCGGGGCGAACAGCGCCTATGGCCCTCACCTCGCGGTTGGCAGAAGTCGGCCATGTTCGGTTAGCTAGGCAAGATCGACCAACGGCAGCGGCCGATCACCTGCCGACCTGGCCGCGTGGATGGCCGTTGTAGATTGAAAGCTGTCGTCGAGGCCGACTCCGTTCGACTGGCGGCAGCGGTCGGCAAGAGCCACTCCTGCGAATTCTGGTTCCTCACAATGCTGTGGGCGATGAGGATGGGTAAAGCGTTCCTCGTAGAGAATCGCAAATTGGTTCGAGACCTCGCTCTGCATCAACATCGTGTCGGCTTGCTCCTCAAGTGAGAGATTGGGATCGTCGGCTTCGTCGCCTCGGACGCCGGCTGGTTAGGTATGCATTGACACGGCGCCAAATCGAACTAAATCGCTTTGGCGCCGCGACTGATGCCCCAGCCCGGAAAGCAACGTCCTAGATCGAATCTATCTCATGGGATTTGCAAGGGATGACGGCCATACTATCCCTACACTCGCTCTCACGGTTGCTGCTGCGGCTTCGTCTTGTTGACTCCAGCAGCCAGCGCTTCATATATCGGACGCTCATGCGTGACGAAGTCGTTGAACTCCTTCGTCGACATGTAATGGATGGTGAGGCCACGGCTATTCATGAAATCGACGAAGGACTTCTCCCGAACTCCCTTGGCGAACGCGTCATGAAGAGTCTTAACGATTTCGTCCGGTGTTCCCGCTGGCACGCCGATACCTCGCCACGTGCCGATCGACAGGTCGATCCCCTTTTCCTTCAGTGTCGGCACGTCGGGAAACGCGGCACTGCGTTTGTCGGCCATCACTGCGATGATCTTCAGCTTACCTGCCTGAACATAGGTAGCGACCTCCGGCGGGCTGGCGACGAAGGCATCGATGTGTCCGCCGAGAACCGCCTGCAATGCAGGTGACGCGCCATTGTATGGGACGTGCAGCAGCTCGATGTTCGCCTTCTTCTCGAACGCCGCAGCGGATAGGTGCCAGATGTTGCCAAAGCCGGAGTTGCCCACGGTTACCTTGCCCCGCCTGGCCTTGGCCTCTGCGATGAACGCATCGATGGAGTCAAGCTTCGTGTTGGCCGGCACCACCAGGCACGCGGGGTCTTCATTCACAAGAATGACGGGCCGGAAGTCATTGGCTGAGAATTTCACCGGCTGAAAGATGGGAAGCGTAAAAATCTCAGAAGTGTACGAACTGAGGTTCAGTCCGTTGGCGGGCTTGCTAGCGGCTTGGATCAGCCCAACTGCGTTGCCTGCGCCTGGCACGTTGAGAACTACGATGGTGCGACCGAGGTGCGGCTTGGTCGCTTCCGCAAGCGCCCTGAATGTAAGGTCGGTTCCTCCGCCCGCAGCGACGGGCACAATGAAGTTGACATGGCCGTCCGGCAACACTGCGGAGGTCTTGCCCTGTGCGCTCGCATCCCTGGCCGGGCTGATAGCAATCAGCATTGCCGTTATCAGCGAGGCGAGCAGCGGCGACTCGATGCGCCTGCTCGTAGCTCTGCGCTGCAGTGGCTGGCAGCGGCGTCGGGCCAATGACGTACACAGGGAGGTGAGATTTTGGGGGAAGTTGTTCATGGTTGTCTCCTACGAATATTGTCGCCTACGCTACGCGAGCAGGGCCAGGTGACGAGTAAGTTCTCGCATCAACAAAGGCGGGCTGGAAAGCACGGGGCAGTCCAATTCAGCGGCCAGGCTGTCCCGCAAAGGGGCTAGAGACGCTTGGGCCAGCACCAGGACGTCGACGTCCTGGGATAGCCTGGCGGCGGCATCGTGCACCAAGGCATCGTGCGTGGCACGGTCGCCCGCCATGAGCGCCCTGTACGCATCGGCATTGACGTGCGGATGAATCGCGACCGTTCGGCTCTGCAGTTCGGCATGTGCAAGTAGCAGTGAGGTGCTAGGGGCCACCGTACTCGTTGCCGTACAGAGCAGGCCGATACGCGGGCCGCAGTTGACGGCTTCGGCGGCCATTGGATCGTCGATCTTGAGTATCGGCCGATTCGCCGTCTGACGCGCGATATCAATAGCGGGTGAGGTAGAGGAACAGGTCATCACAACCAGATCAGCGCCGGCGTCGATTGCCAGATGCACTTGGCTGACGACACGGCGGTGAATCAAAGTAGGCTCACCGCCGCGCAGCAAGTCCTGCAATAAGCTCTCATTGAGGATATGAAAGCAATCAATGTCAGGCAGTTGCGCCCGCATCAAGCGCTTGAACTCGTCAACGAGAAAGCCAACGGTGTGGACAAAGGCGATCCGTGCAGCCATCGCGCCTCACTGCTTAGTCATGCGCTTGACCAGAGCGGTCGCGGCGCGCGTGATGATCGAGGTGTCGGTGGCCACGCCAACGAAGTCCACGCCATCGGCGATGCGGCGTTCAGCTTCGCTTTCGTTCAGGGTAAGGTAGCCGGCCGGCTTTTCTATCGCGCGTAGGCGCCGGAAAGCATCATCGACGGCTGCTTGTACTATCGGGTGCTGGCCATTACCCAGATGCCCCATCGAGGCCGCGAGATCGGCTGGTCCGATGAATACGGCATCGACGCCGTCGACCGCAGCAATGGCTTCCAGGTTCTCGAGCCCCTCGACAGTTTCGATCTGCACGATGACACACAACTCTTCTTCGGCGCTGCGCAGGTAGTCGGGATTTAGCCCATAAGCTGCGGCGCGCGTGCTGCCTGACACTCCACGCACACCGCGTGGCGGATAGCGCGTATAGCTCACCGCAGTGGCGGCTTCTGCCGCGGACTGAATGCAAGGAAAGAGCAGCGTTTGCGCTCCCGCATCGAGATAGCGCTTCACCAGCACCATATCCGACCACGCGGGCCGCACGATGGGACTAACTTCGAAAGCCGACATCGCCTGTAATTGCGCGATCACTTCCGGCATATCGTTGGGCGAATGCTCAGTGTCAAGCAAGATCCAGTCGAACCCGCAGCCCCCTAGCAATTCAGCGAGCATGGAGCTGCCGAGCGTTGAGAACATGCCGATCTGCTGACGTTGGCGTAATAGTCGCTTAAATCGATTGGAAGGTGTCTTCATGGTAAATTTAAATTTGATCGGAATACGAACATTTGTTGTCGTTTGTGCAGGTATTGTTCGATGATGTACACGACCAAGTCAAGGCGAAGTACGGACGGGGTTTACCCGGGGCAGACGGCGAGCCGCGCTGCGACGATCATTGTCTTGTTCACAACAAATGTTCGCATTCCGATTTCGCGCAGCCGCAGTCAGTTGGCGTCGGAGTTGAAACGGGATGCACAACCGCGCAATGGATTCTGCATTTGAAGGACTGGTGGCTGTGGTCACAGGCGGCGGCGCCGGCATAGGCCGCGCGGTGGCCGAAGCGTTGTTGGCACGCGCCGCGCGCGTCGCCATACTGGACCGCGATACCGATGAAGTTCCACACGGAGCGACCGCTCTTTCCGCCGATGTGACGGACGACGCAGCGGTAGCGCAAGCCATAGGCGGTTTCGGCGCGTCCCACGGCCGCATCGACATCCTTGTCAACAACGCCGGAGTTAGCTACCCGGCTACTGTCGAGGACGGGCCGCTTTCCGACTGGCAGCGGCTGTTCGACCTCAACGTGCTCGGCTACGTGCGCACCACGCGCGCAGCCCTTCCCTTCCTGCGCCGGTCACGCCACGCGTCAATTATCAACATGTCGTCATGCACAGCTAGCACCGGACTGCGCAGGCGCGTCGCGTACTCCGCCACCAAGGGCGCAATTGAGTCGATGACGCGTGCCATGGCGGCCGACCTCGTCCATGAAGGCATCCGTGTCAATGCCGTGAGCCCGGGCACCGTGGACACACCATTCATCCGGACGCTGATCGCCCAGGCGCCTGACCCGGCCGCACAAGAGCAGATCTACCACCAGCGACAGCCGACAGGTTTCATGCTGCGCGCCGAGGAAGTGGCCGAGGCGGTTCTCTACCTTGCCCATCCGGGCGCTCGATCCACGGTGGGCACGGTGTTGACGCTCGACGGTGGTCTGGGCTCCCTGAGGCTTTTCAGCTCGTGAAAGCATTGCCCATGAATAAAGCCAGCGAAGTGCGCAAAACTGCGACAAAGAGGACTGTTGCCAAGGCAACCGCGACGCGGGACGACACTGCGGCGCCGTCGCCGGCAAGCAATCCGAAGAACGTCGTCAACTCGGTGATGAAGGCATTCAGCGTGCTACACGCCTTTACACCAGAGATGCCAGCCATGACGGTGAGTGAACTTGCCTCCGCCACCGGGATGGACCGCGGCACAACATTCCGCCTGATCCACACCTTGCTCGCGCTTGGGTACCTAGTGCCGGTCGATGTGCGCCGCTTTCGCCTCGGGCTGAAGTGCCTGGAGCTCGGCTACCAGACCCTGTCGTCGCAGGACCTCTGGTCGCACGCGGCGCCATTGCTCCAGGCATGCGTGCCCGACGCCGCGGACGCCGCTTCGCTTGGCATGCTTGACGGAGCAGACGTCGTCTTCCTGCAACGCGCCGACAACGGTCTCGCCCGCCGCAACGTGGACCGCCGTCCGGGTAGCCGCGTTCGCGCCTATGGTGCGGCGCTGGGGCATGCCATGCTCGCTTGGCTACCCGAGCACGAGCAAGTGCAACTACTGGAAAGTACGGAGCGCGTCAAGCTGTCCGAGCGGACGCTGACGGACGTCGATGCTCTGCTCAAACGCTTGCACCAAGTGCGCAAGCAAGGGTATGCCGTCTCGGATGGCGAGAACGCCTATGGCTTGCGCACGGTTGCCGTACCGGTGTTCGACGCACAGGGCGCGCCGGTGGCCGGCGTAAGCCTCACCGTCGACGCCGATCGCATGTCGGTTGCCGAACTTGTAGCCTCCGGGGTGCCGCGTGCCCGAGCCATCGCTGACGAACTTGCTCAATTTGTCCGCTTTTGCGCCGCCCCGCTACAGCGCTGATTTTTCGCGAGGAGAAACACTCTCATGTGGGAACCCCATGTCGGCTATCCCGATCCTGCAGTACAGGTGCTGCACCCGAGCTTCGAACGCTATCGCATAGTGCTGGCAGCAGTAGAGCGCCTGGCCACCGGCTTTCGCTTCACCGAGGGGCCGGTCTGGTTTGGTGACCATCGCTGCCTATTGTTCAGCGATATCCCAAACAACCGGATCATGCGCTGGGATGAGCAGTCTGACGCAGTCAGCGTCTTTCGCTCCCCATCAAACTTCGCAAATGGCAACGCGCGCGACCGCCAGGGCCGCCTGGTAAGTTGCGAGCACGGCACGCGGCGCGTCACGCGCACCGAACACAACGGCTCGATCACGGTATTGGCCGATTCCTATGAAGGAAAGCCGCTCAACTCGCCCAATGATGTAGTGGTGAAGTCCGACGGCACGATCTGGTTCACCGACCCCGCTTTCGGTATTTCGAGCGACTACGAAGGCAACCGCGCCGAGCCCGAGTTGCCAACGTACCTTTACCGCCTAGATACACGCTCAGGCCGGCTTTCTGTGGCCGCCGACGACCTCCTCTCACCAAACGGTTTGGCGTTTTCCCCCGATGAGAAGCAGCTCTACGTCGTCCAAAGTCGCGCAACGCCCTATCGCAACATCGTGGTTTACGACGTGGTTGACGACGGCTCGCGCCTAAACCACCAGCGAGCGCTGATTGACTGTGGCCCAGGCATCCCCGATGGGCTGCGCTGCGACGAAGATGGCAATCTCTGGTGCGGCTGGGGCATGGGCGATCCCGAGCTAGACGGCGTAATGGTCTTCTCGCCGCAAGGAGAACGCATCGGCCGCATCCGACTACCCGAACGTTGCGCGAACCTTTGCTTCGGCGGTCGGCATCGCAACAGACTGTTCATGGCTGGCAGCCAGTCACTCTATTCGCTGTATGTGAACACCCGTGGTGCCCTCTGATTGGCAGCGGTATACGCGCCCGGCGTTCGTGCTGCGGCTCAGCCCCCGCGGGCCATAGGATGTGACGACATCGCCCAAGGTGCACTGGGACCGTGCGTCGGCTGGCGGCTTGACGGGTAGGCTATCCGGATGGGCGCCGGATTTCTACTGGGGCCTCTGGCTACGCCTTCTCCCCCTTCCTCGCTGCCCGGAGCAATCCGTCTGCAATTCAATAAACTAACGCGCCGCGCTATGACGGACACACTGGCGTATGCAACGCTAGGCGTCATTCTTCCGAACCATGACGACAGCGCCACCAAGGCCCATACCGTCAACAAGGGATGCGAGAGGCCTGCGCGTCTGGCCCAGACCCGCCCCCATCACGCATTCCGCCCGGCATCTCGTGATAGGACACTGAATGTGCCTTTGCTGCATGCCTGTCGCGATAGGCCTAATTCGGACGGAAAGCCAGCGACGTCAACAGCGGGGCGGCGTCGACGGCAACGTACGCGCGACACGTCCGGCGCGAAAGCCTAGCGACTCGCCCGGCGACAGGGATCGCCTATGCTGGAATGTTTGGGCTCAGTGGAACCGGTTCGGAACGCCTGCTACCGCTGCCGCCCACCCTACTCCGCTTCCCGCCTGCCAGAATTGCCCGCAGATTGCCCGCCGGCGCTAGGCCGTGCGCGCGCCAAGCTAGCACACGCCCGCAAACCCTTGATTGGATTGGCGCGTCCTAGAGGATTCGAACCTCTGACCGCTCGCTTAGAAGGCGAGTGCTCTATCCAACTGAGCTAAGGACGCGAAGGGCAGCATTCTACCGCAGTGCGATGCCGCCTGGCGGATCAGAATGCCGCGCGTCGCCAATGCGCGGACTCGCCCGTGCCGGCGCCATGCTGCGGCTTGCCGGTGCGGCGCAGCGACACGCAACTGCGGCCGGCGCGCTTGGCGTCGTAGAGCCCCTGGTCGGCACGGCGCATCAAATTCTCCACCGCCTCCGTGGGCTCGCGCTGCGCCATGCCGATGCTGACGGTATAGGCAATCGCGTCCGGCTCAGAGGGGCACGGCGTGTTTCTCACGGTCGTGCTCAGGCGCAGGCTCGTCGCGCGTCCCCGCTCGAGCGTCGTCTCAGGCATGGCAATGGCGAATTCCTCGCCGCCGAGCCGGCCAATAATGTCTTGCGGACCTACCGTCTTGCGCAGCAAACCCGCGAAATGCCTGAGCACGCTATCACCGGCCATGTGCCCGTACACATCGTTGATGGCCTTGAAGTGATCCAGGTCCACGAACGCGACCGTCAACGGCTTGCCGCTCCGATCCGCTTGCACGCTCGCCGCTTCCAGCTGCTGCCAGAAGGCACCCCGCGCCAGCAGGCCGGTCAGGTCATCGTGGTTGGCCTTGCGCTCGAGCATCCGGCGCAGGCGGTCGTGCGCCATCAAGGCAAAGCTGACCGACAGCCCTACCACGGCAAAAACGTTCAGCACGACCAGCGAACCGTCCTGCGCCAGCGGACCAGGCACGTCGGGCTGGGCGATGGATCCGGAGAGATTCCAGGCATTCAGCCCGGCACACCCCGCCGCAATCAGCACCAGCGACAGAGCAGCGAACCGTCCCGTGCCTCGCTTGTGCACGAGCAACGGTACAGCATTCCGAACCAGGTCCAGCAGCAGCAGCGTCTGCCCGAAACCCAGCGCCGCTGGCATCCAGGGGCGCAGCGCCTGCAGCCAGCCGATATGCGGCAACCAGATGCCGCCCGCCATCGCTGCCGCGAGGACCAGATTCACAACCACCAGCATGGAGGCCCGGCCGGGCTTTCCGGCGAAATGCCGCGTGCCCACCACCATCAGCGAAATGCCAGAGAACAGAGCCATGTCGACAGCATCGGCGGCCAGCCAATACCCCGCGAACTCCGCAAGGGCTGGCATGGCGGCCCCTGACGCGGCCACGAGGCCGCCGAGCGCCCACGAAGTCAGGCCGCTCAGCTCCATTCCCTGCGAGCGGCGCAACACGGCACAAACCACCGCCATTTGCAGGGCTAACAGGCCTGCAATGAGCACAATCATGTGCGACTGAAACATCTTCATTCCCGTCCAGCGCAAGCAGCGACCCGCACGTCGCCACTCTCGCCTTTCTGTGTCGGTCCTGCTTTGGGACCGTCGTTTTCAATGTGCCGCCAGACCGGTCCCGGACCGCCGGCCGCCAACGCAAGCGCGAACGGACTGGCACGGCCGGCACGCTCTCCGCGGACGGGAGCGCACTTCATATTTTGATGGTCTGGAAAGTCCGCACAAGGGATGCATCACCGTCGATTGCCGGCAGCGACGGGGCGGACTGCGGCGATCTGGCGATTATCGCCGGGCCCGAATCCAAGTCAAGCTGCAGTTGGCCCGTCCGAAGCGGGGTGCGTACGCCCGGGCGCTTTCGGCGCGCCGCGGACGACACCTTTCAAGATGGATTGACCACGCCATGCAGAGCCGGCTACAATGGCCGGCTTCGGAGCGTAGCGCAGCCTGGTAGCGCATCTGATTTGGGATCAGAGGGTCGTAGGTTCGAATCCTATCGCTCCGACCAGTACGAAAAAAAACGGCTTATGTCGCAGGACATAAGCCGTTTTTTCTTTCCACGCCCTTAGTCATCACGGGGGCGAACCGGGTTGCGGCGCTCTCGCCACGGCATTGCGCCGCTCGAAATGGCAATAGGCGTCGGCGGCAACCAGTCCGAACAGCGCATGCGCAAACAGGCTTTCCCAGCCTCGCGCGTCATGGAACCAGTTGAAATAACGCCCCAGCGCGTAGAAGTTCACCAGGTAAGCCGCGACACCAAAGACAATGCCGACGACGGATGCCAGGCCCATGCTCGAATCCAGGCGAAACGAGCCCAGGATCAGCGCCAGCACCGAGGCCAGGATGATCGCCAGTGCATAGTGAACCGTCCCCGCAGCTAGCACAATGGTCCAGTTGAAAGTATCCGGCGAAGCCAACACGTCCCGACCCAGGATGATGGCCGCCACCATCTTCACCGTGTCCCAGGCACCCAGGTAGAGCAGGAAGCGCGCCGATAACAGTTCGAGCACCATGTATGCCGTGCCGGCGATCAGACCAGCCACCACCGCTGCCCGCCAGTCGGGCCGGCAGCGTACATAGTGATGCGATTGCATGTGGAGTTCCATGCCCACCTCCGTTTGCAAAGATACGCCCGTGAGTTAGTTCTAGCTCATCCCGGGCAAATGCCAAGGGCCGCGGTCCGATCAAAAGATGCTCATGAATCACTTTATGGGGCTGAATACCGCCTTCCAGGCCCAGGCTCCCGCCCGCGCCACGGAGTTTCGTCCGCCTCATTGAAAACCCGCTCCCGTGGTACAATATATCGTTAGCCCGGGATGTTCCGCGCATCCCTGTCACCGGGCGTTCTCTCCAGCGTGAAGGCCGGCCCTTCAGATCCTTCCGCAACGTTACAACCATGGCGAGCGACCGGTAACACGTTGCCCGCGCACCCCGCGACTCGCACGGCCGAGGTTCTGCGGCCGTATCGGCAAGACAGATCGGCCGGGCAGACAGCGCCCCCTGGACGATTCCCTAACTGGACCGGATGGCACGCGGTTTGCGGCGTCATCAGGACCGTGTCAGCTTGCCGGGGACAACCCAAGGCGCGCCCCGCCGCCATGCGGCAAGCCCGTGCACATGCGCCGGACCGGCAAGCCCGCGCGTCGCGTCACATCGAATGTAAAACGTAACCATTGCAGCCTGCAGGTTGCAGAAAAGGAAGATAGATTGGCTAAGGAAGAACTCATTGAATTTGGCGGTGTGGTGTCGGAAGCCCTGCCCGACAATCGTTACCGAGTCCTGCTGGAGAATGGCGTCGAGATCTGGGCCTATGCATCGGGCAAGATGCAGAAGCACCGCATCCGCATTCTGGCAGGCGATCGCGTCACCCTGGAAATGTCGCCGTACGACCTGACCAAGGGCCGCATCAACTTCCGCCACAAGTCCTGAGTCTTTACCAGGTCCGGGTGCAGGTACGCTTTTCCGGCCCGGCCTCAGCGCAATGATTGCGCGCCAGCGTGTGTCACGCGCCTGACACCACGCTCGGAGACACTTGCGGGCTGCCTGACAGGCAGCCCGTATTGTTTGGGCGGGCCGCCATCGCGCTGGCGGGCCTCGCTTGCGCTGTCGGACGGCTTCACCATACTCGAAGCACGCTTCCTGTCCCGCTCCGACATGAACCTGATCCTCTGGCGTCACGCCGAAGCCGAAGAGCTCCCTGATCCGCTAAGCCTGAGCCGGCACGCGGACCTGCAGCGCCCGCTGACGCGCCGCGGGCGCAAGCAGGCGGACAGTTCCGCGGCCTGGCTGCGCGCCCAGTTGCCAGCCGACACCCGTGTGCTGTGCAGTCCTGCCCTGCGCACGCGAGAGACCGCATCAGCGCTTAGCAGCCATCCTGAAGTTGTGGAGGCCCTCGCGCCCGGCGCGGATGTCAGCGCCGTTCTCGGCGCGATAGGCTGGCCTCAGGGCGATGAAAACGTCGTGGTGGTGGGTCATCAGCCCTGGATCGGAAGACTGGCCAGTCTGCTGCTGGCCGGCACGGAGATGAACTGGAGCGTGCGCAAGAGCGGCATCTGGTGGCTGGCCAGCCGCACCCGCGAAAGCGAGGCGCAAACGGTGCTGCGCGCGGTCATGAATCCAGAATTCCTCTGACATGCCTCGATAAGAAATCTCTGATTCTCCGACCTGCTGGGGCACGGGCACGCCATCTGCAAGCGGCCAGCCGGACGCCACCGAAAAATTCAGCAAAGAGCGATAGCCCCCTGTTTCTCCACTCAATAGAGTCGGGTAGTTCGCCGGCAGGTCCGGCGCTGGTGACCCGGAGAACCAGGCATGTCTCGCAGCCCCACCCCGCTTTCCCATCCTGCCCAAGGCATGCCGTCATCGGTCGCCCCCGGCACCCACACCGCGCCGGCGCGCGTCATGGAAGCGTCATCGCCGGGTCACGGTACTGTCACCGCGGCTCACTACATTGCTTCGCAGCAGTTTCGTCACCCAAAGGACACTCTGATGCGAGACCTCCCGACGCCTACCCAGCCGCTTTTCGACTCCCTGCCCAATGGCCTCGGTGGCCAGTCGGCGCGGAGGCGTCTTCATCGCCCGTCGGATACACCGGCAAATGAATCGCCTGTTCTCAGCGTGGCGTGGGCGCGCCACCAGGACGAAGTAGTCGAGGCCCAGCGCCTGCGTTACAAGGTATTCGCCGACGAGATGGGCGCGCGCCTGGCGTCGAAGGTGCCCGAGCTGGATGTCGACATGTTCGACGCCTACTGCGACCACCTGATCGTACGGGACATGGCCACGCTCAAGGTAGTTGGCACCTACCGCGTGCTGCCGCCACACCAGGCCAAACGTATCGGCTGCCTGTATGCGGAATCGGAATTCGACCTGGTGCGCCTTTCGCACCTGCGACCGAAGATGCTCGAACTCGGCCGTTCCTGCGTGCACCGCGACTACCGCTCGGGCAGTGTCATCATGGCCCTGTGGGGTGGCCTGGGCGAGTATCTGCAGCGCTGGGGCATCGAATCGATGCTCGGCTGCGCCAGCGTGCCCATGAGCGACGGCGGCCACTATGCGGCCAGCCTGCACCGGCTGTTCAGCGAGCGTTCGCTGGCGCCGATCGAGTACCATGCCTTCCCGCGCCTGCCGCTGCCCGTCGAAGACCTCAACCAGCAACTCGACGTCGAACCGCCGGCACTGATCAAGGGCTACCTGCGCCTGGGCGCCCGCATCTGCGGCCTGCCCGCCTGGGATCCGGACTTCAATGTGGCCGACTTCCTGACGCTGCTGCGGGTGAATGACATGAACCCGCGCTATGCCCGCCACTTCCTCGGCCTGAACCGCCCAGCCTGAAGCGTGCCGGCGCAAGGAAAACGGCGGCCACTGGCCGCCGTTTTTGTTTGGTGCCCGGCGCCGCCCGGGCGCTCAGGCGCTCAGGCGTACACCACCTTGTACCGCTTGCCGACGCGCTGCCACTCGTCGGCCTCCTGCGCCAGGCTGTATTCGACCAGAGGATTGGCTTCGATCCAGGTCTTGGGCACCCGAACCTCGAAACCCTCGTCAAGCGCGTCCGAACGCTGCGACACACGGATATCCGGTAGCGGCGCATCCGAACGCCGGCGACAGAGTACGAATGCCAGCCGCAAGCTGAAGAGCATGCGCCAGTCGAGGAACTTGCCGCTGCCCGAGAGTTTGCCGAGCTTGCCGGCATGACCAAGCAGCAAGGCCGCCAGGCGCGCCTGGTCGGTCTTGGAGAAGCCCGGCATGTCCGCGTGCGTGGCGATATAGGCCGAATGCTTGTGGTAGCCGCTGTGGGAGATCGACATGCCGACCTCGTGCAGGCTGGCGGCCCAGCCCAGCAACCCGAGGTTATCCTCGCGGCGCTCATGGGTCGGCTCCGGAAACTGCGACAGCAATGTGGTCGCGGCGCGTCGCACACGGATTGCCTGGGCGCGGTCAACACCGTAGCGGCGCATGAACTGGTCCACGGTCACGGTGCGCATGTCCTCGTGATGACTGCGCCCGAGCAGGTCGTAGAGCACGCCGAGGCGCAACGCGCCATCGGTCACGTCCATGCGATCGATGTCGAGTTCAGCGAACACGCCGAGCATGATCGAGAGCCCGCCTGGCAGCACCGGGATGCGGTCCGCCTTCAGGCCGGTCAGCTTGACCCGGTTGGTGTTCTCGGCCTTGACCAGCGCACGCTTGAGCCGCTCCAGCCCTTCTCGCGTGATGCCATGCTCGGCCGGGTTGTCATTCATGCCATTGAGTTCGATCAGTTCGGCCAGCGCACGCGCCGTCCCCGATGAACCGACTGCCTGCTCCCACCCTGCGGCGCGGTACTGGCGCACCAGCACCTGGATCTCGCGCCGCGCGGCCAGTTCAGCCTGCTTCATCGCGTACTCGTCGACGTTGCCGCTCGGAAAGAACTGGCGGCTGTGCGACACACATCCGATGTAGAGGCTCTCCATCAGCTTCGACTGATAACCGCTGCCAATGATGAATTCGGTCGAGCCGCCGCCGATGTCGACCACCAGCCGGTTGCCCTGGCAGACCGGCGCGTCGTGCGATGCCCCCAGGTAGATCAGGCGCGCTTCCTCGCGTCCCGCGATGACTTCGATCGGGAAGCCCAGCGCGGCCTCGGCCTCGATCAGGAACTCCGATGCGTTCTTGGCCACGCGCAGTGTATTGGTCGCCACGGCACGCACCTGCTCCGGCGCGAAATCGCGCAGCCGGTCGCCAAAGCGGCGCAAGGCGTCAATGCCGCGCCGGCGTGCCGGCTGGTCGAGGTACTTGTCCGGTGTCAGCCCGGCTGCCAGCCGCACCGGCTCGCGCAGGGCGTCGACCTGGAAGATCTGGCTGGCCGGGCCGTTGACTGTGGGGGTCTCGTCCACTCGCCCGATCATCAGGCGGAAGCTGTTCGAGCCCATGTCGACGGCGGCCAGCAGGCGTGGGGTGTTGTTCATTCGGTGTCTGGAAAGCTGATACACATGGGGTACAGGTTACCGCGCCGCAGGAGACTTGTGGTCCGCCCGGACAGTATGCTGACAACCCCGGAAAATTATGTCCCCGCCATGTCAACATCATGACAAAATCAAAGTGTCATAAAAGTGACATGAATGTATGAAAAAGTCGCCACATTACCAAAAGAAGGTCATGACCATGTCGACGACACCGTCCAGCACGCTGCTCAATCGCGAGCTGGGCATTCTGGAATTCAACGCGCGCGTTCTGGCCCAGGCTGCCGATCCCAAGGTGCCGCTGCTCGAAAGACTCAAGTTCATCTGCATCGTGTCCAGCAATCTGGACGAGTTCTTTGAAATCCGCATGGCAGGACTCAAGGAACAGATGCGTGACAACGCCTCCGGCCTCACGCCTGACGGCCTTTCCTTTCAGCAGACCTATCAGTTGGTCACGGCGCGCACGCAGCAGCTCGTGGCTTCGCAGTATGACATGCTGCAGAACGTCATTTTTCCCCTTCTCGAGAAGGAAGGCATTTTTTTTCACCTGACGACCACCTGGACCGATGCGCAACGCGAGTGGGCCCGGGATTTCTTTGTACGCGAACTGGGTCCGGTACTCACGCCGATCGCGCTCGACCCGGCCCACCCATTCCCGCGCGTACTGAACAAGAGCCTGAATTTCGTGGTCGAGCTGTCAGGCAAGGATGCTTTCGGCCGTGAGGCTGACCTGGCCATCGTGCAGGCACCCCGCGCGCTGCCGCGCGTGGTGAAGATGCCCGAGAAGCTGTCGGGCTACCCGTTCGGCTTTGTCATGCTGTCCTCCTTCATGCAGGGATTCGTGCATGAACTGTTCCCGTCGATCGAAGTCCTGGGCTGCTACCAGTTCCGCGTCACGCGCAATTCCGACCTGTTCGTGTCCGAAGACGAAATCACCGACCTGCGCGAAGCGCTGCAGGGCGAACTTCCAACGCGGCACTTCGGCGACACCGTGCGGCTGGAAGTCTCCTCGGACACACCGTCGGCGCTGGCGCGCCGGCTGTTGCTGGAATCCGGCCTCGGCGAGCAGGACCTGTACCGCGTCTCTGGGCCCGTGAACCTCGTTCGACTGATGCAGATCCCGGACATGGTGGATCGCCCGGCGCTGAAGTTTCCGCCGCACGTGCCGGCACCGGTCAAGCCCTTCACGACTGCCGCACCGATCTTCGATGTCATCCGGCAGCAGGACGTGCTGCTGCACCATCCGTTCGAGAGCTTCAACTCCGTGCTCGACCTGCTGCAGCAGGCCGCGACCGACCCGAACGTGGTAGCCATCAAGCAGACGGTCTACCGCACCGGCAATGAATCGCTGGTCATGGAAGCGCTGATGACCGCCGCGCGCAACGGCAAGGAAGTCACGGTGGTCGTGGAACTCCTGGCCCGCTTCGACGAGGAAACCAACATCAACTGGGCCGAGCGGCTGGAATCGGCCGGCGCCCATGTCATCTACGGCGTGGTCGGTCACAAGTGCCACGCCAAGATGCTGCTGATCGTGCGGCGCGAGGCGTCCGGCGCCAAGGCCAAGCAGGTCAAGCTGCGCCGTTACGCCCACCTCGGCACCGGCAACTACCATCCGCGCACCGCCCGCCTGTACACGGACTTCGGCCTGCTGACCGCCAACGAGGCCATCTGCGAGGACGTGCATCACGTCTTCCAGCTGCTGACGGGAACCGCCGGCACGATCCGGCTGAACCACCTGTGGCAGTCGCCCTTCAGCATGCAAAGCAATCTGGTCGAGCATATCCGCGCCGAGGCGCGCAATGCGCGTGCCGGCAAGCCAGCCCGAATCGTCGCCAAGATGAATGCGCTGCTGGAGCCGTCCATCATTGACGAGCTGTACAAGGCGTCGCGCGCAGGCGTGAAGATCGACCTGATCGTCCGCGGCGTCTGCGCGCTGATGCCGGGCGTGCCGGGCATGTCCGAGAACATCTCGGTGCGCTCGATCGTGGGGCGCTTCCTGGAGCATCATCGCGTCTACTACTTCCTGGCGGGCGGCGACGAGGTGCTTTACCTGTCGAGCGCCGACTGGATGGACCGCAACCTCTTCCGCCGTGTCGAGGTGGCTTTCCCCGTGCTGGACAAAGCGCTCAAGGCACGCGTCATCAGGGAGAGCCTGCAGGTGCATCTTCGTGACAATGCGTCGGCGTGGATCATGCAGCCCGACGGCTCCTATGTGCGCAAGGAGACGCGCGCCAAGCACCCGCACGTCAGCCAGAACGACCTGCTTGCCATGTTCGGCGGCGCATGACCCGAGCAGGTTGAAATGAATCGGCCCGCATAAGCGGGCCATTTTTCTTGCGTCGGACTTGCGTCGCCGATGGCTGAAGTCAGGCAGCTCGGCGCGAAGGGTCGGCCGCGCCAGCTTCGCGCACGCTGCGCTCCAGCGGGAAGATGATGCGGAACACACTGCCCCGCCCCACTTCGCTGCTCACGCGCAGCTCGGCATGGTGGCGCGAGACCACATGCTTGACGATGGCCAGGCCCAGGCCGGTGCCGCCGGTGTCGCGCGAGCGGCTGCGGTCGACACGGTAGAAGCGCTCGGTCAGGCGGGGAATATGCTCGGGGGCAATGCCCAGACCGGTATCCGACACCGAGAACACGGCATGTCCGTCGTCCCAGCCGAGCCGGATGGTGATACGGCCGCCGGCCGGCGTATAGCGCACAGCGTTTGACACAAGGTTGCCCAGCGCCGACAGCAACTCCATCTCGGTGCCGCGCAGCCCCACGGTGGGATCGATCTCAGCAACGATGTGGTGGCGCTCCTGCGACAACGCTTGCGCGTCGTGCACGAGGTGCTCCACCAATGCGCGGACCGGCACGAGTTCCTGGCCCGGGGGCTGCTCATCGCTTTCCAGCTTGGCCAGGGCCAGCAGGTCTTCCACGATGCTCTGCATCCGCATGGACTGCACCAGCATCATGTCGACGTAGCGCCGCCGGTCTTCCTCGGACACCGGCAAGTCGCGCACGGTCTCGAGAAAGCCGGTCAGCACCGTCAGCGGCGTTTTCAGCTCGTGCGACACATTGGCCACGAAGTCGCGCCGCATGGCCTCGGTATTCTCGAGCTTGGTGATGTCCTGCGTGATGACCAGCTTGCGGTTGTCGCCATACGGCAGCACCTGTACCGAGATGACACCCTGCTTGTGCTCGCCCATGTCGCGCATCGCCAGCGGCTCGTCGAAGCGCTGGCGCGTCAGGTAGTGGACGAACTCGGGACGGCGGATCAGGTGGGTGATGCGCTGGCGCACATCGCGCCGCGCGTTCAGGCCGAAGTGCTGTTCGGCCACGTCATTGCACCACTCGATCTGGTCGGCGTCGTCGAGCATCAGCACGCCATTCGGCGAGGCCTGGATAGCCTGGATAAAGCGCGTGTGCTGCTGCTCCACCTGCAGGACCTGCAGGCGCCAGCGCTTCACCAGCCGGTGCAGGCGATAGTAGACTTCGCCCCAAAGGCCGAGCGCGCTGGGGATTTCGCCATATGCCGGCGCATCCAGGACCTTCCACAGCCGGTTGATCTGGTAGAGATGGAACGCCAGCAGGGATACCGTTGAAACACTCATCACGGCCAGCGCGAGTACCGCGCCCGCCACGAAATAGGTCCCGACGGCAACCACCACCAGGCTGATCAGGATGGCCACGGAGCGGGCCCAGATGACATTCATGCGCGCAAAAGAAACTCGGAAGCCCGGACTGCGGGCAGATGGCGGCAGCGCCGCCGTTTTGCGGCAGAGTTTGCCACGAATTCGTGACAACTGGCCATGCAGCGCTGGCCAGGCCCAGGCTCAGTTGCCCGGCGTACGGGCCAGTCGGTAGCCGCTGCCGCGCACGGTTTCGATCATATTGCTATAGCCGCCAGGCGTCAGCGCCGCGCGCAGCCGCTTGATATGCACATCGACGGTACGCTCTTCGACGAAGACATGGTCGCCCCAGACCTGGTCCAGCAGCTGCGAGCGGCTGTGCACGCGCTCCGGATGCGTCATCAGGAAGTGCAGCAAGCGGAACTCGGTCGGACCGAGGTCCAGCTTGATCGGGCCTGCGCTGTCTTCACCGGTGACGCGGTGCGTGGCCGGATCCAGGCGCAGGCCGTTGATCGCCACCACGTCATCCGTGAGCTGCGGCGCACGACGGCGCAGCACCGCCTTGATGCGGGCAAGGAGTTCCTTCGGCGAGAACGGCTTGGTGACGTAGTCGTCCGCGCCGGCCTCGAGGCCCATCACCTTGTCCTGCTCCTCGCTGCGGGCAGTGAGCATGATGATGGGAATCTGCTTGGTGCGGTCGTTGGCACGCAGTTCCTTGGCGAAGGTTGCGCCTGACTTGCCCGGAAGCATCCAGTCCAGCAGCACCAGGTCTGGCAGCACGTCGCTCATCAGCGACAGCGCCTGCTCGGCGTTATAGGCCCGGATCGGATAGTGCCCCGCGTGCTGCAGGTTGACGGCGATCAGCTCAGCGATCGCCGGTTCGTCTTCGACAACGAGAATGCTGCTTGGCATGTGTGTGTTTCTCCGCAGGTGACGCCGCTCAGCTCAGGGCTTCGCGCTCCATGTCCTCGCGCGAGGCATGGCGGACATCGGTCCCCTTGACGATGTAGATGATGAACTCCGCAATGTTCTTGGCATGGTCGCCGATGCGCTCGATTGCCTTGGCCACGAACAGGAAGTCCAGCGCGACCGAGATCGTACGCGGATCTTCCATCATGTAGGTGATCAGCTTGCGCACGAAGCCGCGGAATTCCTCATCGATGGCTTTGTCGTCCTTGACGATGCGCGCAGCGGCCACCGTGTCCAGGCGGGCAAAAGCGTCCAGCGCCTGGCGCAGCAGCGAAATGGCCATCTCGCCTGACAGCTTCACTTCGGCGTAGTTGATATTATGCGCCGCCGCGTCTTCCATGATGTGCTTGGTGCGCTTGGCGATCTTCTCGGCCTCGTCGCCCGCGCGCTCCAGGTTCGTGATGGTCTTGGAAATCGCCATCACCAGGCGCAGGTCGCGCGCGGTAGGCTGGCGGCGCGCGATGATATTGCCGCAGTCGGCGTCGATCTCGACTTCCAGCGCATTGAGCTGCTGTTCGCGCGCGATGACCTGGTCGGCCAGCGAGCTGTCGAAGTCGGCCAGCGACCGCATGGCGAGCTCGATCTGCGACTCGACCAGGCCACCCATCTGCAGCAGCTTGGTGTTGATGGCATTGAGGTCGGCGTCGAATTGAGTGGAAAGGTGCTTGTCGGGCATGGGTTTCTCCAGACCGCTATGGGTTTCCGGTGCGTTGGCGTGGCACGGCGACCGGTATCAGCCGAACCGGCCAGTGATGTAGTCTTCCGTTTCCTTGCGGTGCGGCTTGATGAAGATCTTCTCGGTCTCGCCGAACTCGATCAGTTCGCCCAGGTACATGTAGGCGGTGTAGTCCGAGCAACGCGCAGCCTGCTGCATGTTGTGGGTCACGATCACCACCGTATATTCGTCTTTCAGCTCGGCGATCAGTTCCTCGATGCGGCCCGTGGAAATCGGGTCCAGCGCCGAGCACGGCTCGTCGAGCAGCAGCACTTCAGGGCGGATGGCAATGCCACGGGCGATGCACAGGCGCTGCTGCTGGCCACCCGACAGGCCATAACCCGACTGGTGCAGCTTGTCCTTGGCCTCGTTCCACAGCGCGGCCTTGGACAGCGCCCACTCGACGCGGTCGTCCATCTCCGAGCGCGACAGCTTCTCGAACAGGCGCACACCAAAGGCGATGTTGTCGTAAATCGACATCGGGAACGGCGTCGGCTTCTGGAACACCATGCCCACCTTGGCACGCAGCAGCGCGATGTCCTGGCGGCTGGTCAGCAGGTTCTCGCCGTCCATGTTGATCTCGCCCTCGGCACGCTGCTCGGGGTAGAGGCCGTACATCTTGTTGAATGTGCGCAGCAGCGTGGACTTGCCGCAGCCCGACGGGCCGATAAAGGCCGTCACCTTGCGATCGGGGATCGACATGTTGATGTTCTTCAGGGCATGGAACTGGCCGTAGAAGAAGTTCAGGTTGCGCACGTCGATCTTGGCGCGCACGGAGTCGGGAATATCGATGACAGTCGAAGTCATGCTGGTTCTCGCTTGGTATTCAGGTTCCGGTCCGATTCCTGGAATCGCGCGCCGGTCATTATTTCTTGAACAGGATGCGCGCGAGGATATTGAGCGCGAGCACGCCGATCGTGATCAGGAACACGCCTGCCCAGGCCAGTTGCTGCCATTCCGTGAACGGGCTCATGGCAAAGCGGAAGATGGTGACGGGCAGGTTCGCCATGGGCTTGTTCAGGTCGCTGGTCCAGAACTGGTTGGACAGCGCGGTGAACAGCAGCGGCGCGGTTTCGCCGGCGATACGCGCCACGGCCAGCAGCACACCGGTAATGATGCCGGCGTAGGAAGACTTGACCGTGATCGACAACACCATCTTCCACTTCGGCGTGCCGAGCGCGAAGGCGGCTTCACGCAGGGCATTCGGCACCAGGTTCAGCATGTTCTCGGTCGTGCGCACCACGATCGGAATCTGCAGCAGCGCCAGCGCGCATACGCCCGCCCAGCCGGAGAAGTGGCCCATGCGAGTCACCACCAGTGCGTAGACGAACAGGCCGATCACGATCGAGGGCGCCGACAGCAGGATGTCGTTGATGAAGCGAATCAGGCTGGCCAGAGGCGACGACTTGCCGTACTCGGCCAGGTAGATGCCCGCCAGGACGCCCAGCGGCGTGCCGCACAGCGTGGCCAGCGCCACCATCACGAAGCTGCCGTAGATCGCGTTGGCCAGGCCGCCACCCGCGGTGTTCGGCGCCGGCGTCATCTGCGTGAACAGGTCCAGCGACAGGCCGCCCACGCCCAACGTGACAGTAGTGAACAGGATCCAGGCCAGCCAGAACAGGCCGAAGCCCATGGCACCCAGCGAGGCGGTTAGTGCAAACAGGTTGGTGCGGCGACGGCGCGCTTGCAGGCGCGCGCGCACGGCATCGGCGTCGGGCCGTACGGCCGGGATCGAAGCGGAAGACACAGCGTGGCTCGCCTGGTTCATTTTGCGCCCTCATTCTTTGCCAGCCGCAGCAGCAGCAGCTTGGACAGCGCCAGTACCACGAACGTGATGAAGAACAGGATCAGGCCAAGCTCCATCAGCGCGGCGGTGTGCAGGCCAGCCCCCGCTTCGGCAAACTCGTTGGCCAGAGCGGACGTGATGCTGTTGCCCGGCGAGAACAGCGATGCGTTGTCGAGCAGGTTGGTATTGCCGATCACGAAGGTGACGGCCATGGTTTCGCCCAGCGCGCGGCCGAGACCGAGCATGACGCCGCCAATCACGCCGGCGCGGGTGTAGGGCAGCACCACGTTCCACATCACTTCCCAGGTGGTGCAGCCCACGCCGTACGCCGACTCCTTGAGCAGCACCGGGGTGACTTCAAACACGTCGCGCATCACCGAGGCGATGTACGGAATGATCATGATGGCCAGGATGACACCGGCGCACAGCAGGCCGATGCCCAGCGGAGCGCCCTGGAACAGCTTTCCGATCACCGGCAGCTGGCCGACAGTCGCAGCCAGCGGCTTCTGGAAGTACTCGCCGAACAGCGGCGCGAACACCAGCAGGCCCCACATGCCGTAGACGATCGACGGCACGGCGGCCAGCAGTTCGATTGCGGTGCCGAGCGGGCGGCGCAGCCAGGCCGGCGAAAGCTCGGTCAGGAACAGCGCGATGCCGAAGCTGACCGGCACGGCAATGATGAGTGCGATCAGCGAAGTCACGAGCGTGCCGTAGATAGGCACGAGCGCACCATAGACGTCAGCGGGAGGGTCCCATTCCGCAGTCCAGAGGAAGCGGGCGCCGAATGTCTGGATCGAAGGCCAGGCGCTGATCGCCAGCGACACGATGATGCCCCCCAGCAGGAGCAGCGTCACGATGGCGGCCCCGCGTGTCAGGCCGCCGAACAGGATGTCGCCGAGGCGGCTGGGCGGCCGTACGGCTGGGAGATCGGACGAAATCGCCATGGTGCAGAGAATGCGGTCGATGATTTGGCAGGCACCGGCGGCAAGCCGCCGGGCCACTCAGCCGGCTGCGGCACACACGCCGCGGCCGGCTGCCATACAGGCAGACAGTGCCTTAGTAGAGTGCCTTGCCCGAAGCGTCCTTGACACTGGTCTTCCAGGTAGTGCGGATCTGGTTCACGACCGCTTCCGGCAGCGGCACGTAGTCCAGGTCAGCGGCCATGTTGCCGCCGCTCTTGTAGGCCCAGTCGAAGAATTTCAGCACTTCTGCTCCCTGCGCAGCCTTCTCCTGGTTCTTGTGAACCAGGATGAAGGTGGCACCCGCGATCGGCCATGCAGTCTTGCCCGGCTGGTTGGTCAGGATCTGGTAGTAGCTCTTGCTCCAGTCCGCGCCGGCCGCAGCGGCCTTGAAGGCATCGTCACCCGGCTGGACCACGGCACCCGACGCGTTCTTCATGTTCAGGTGGGTCATCTTGTTCTGCTTGGCGTAGGCGTACTCGACGTAGCCGATCGCGCCGTTCAGGCGCTGCACGAAAGCTGCCACGCCTTCGTTGCCCTTGCCGCCGGTGCCGCCGCCCGGCCAGTTGACCGTGGTGCCCTCGCCCACCGATTTCTGCCACTCGGGGCTGACCTTCGACAGGTAGTTGGTGAAGATGAAGGTCGTGCCCGAACCGTCAGCGCGGCGCACCGGCAGGATGTCCTGGTTCGGCAGCTTGGCATGCGGGTTCAGCGCCTTGATGGCCGGATCGTCCCACTTCTTGATCTTGCCAAGATAGATATTGGCCAGCACCTCGCCGGTGATGGTCAGCTCGCCCGGCTTCACGCCTTGCAGGTTGATGACCGGCACCACGCCGCCGATCACGGTCGGGAACTGGACCAGGCCCTGCTTGTTCAGGTCTTCGTCCTTCAGGGGTGCGTCGGAAGCGCCGAAATCGACCGTCTTGGCGCCAATCTGCTTGATGCCGCCCGACGAACCGATGGATTGATAGTTGACCTTGTTGCCCGTTGCTTTTTGGTATGCGTCGGCCCACTTGGAATACACGGGCGCCGGGAAGGAAGCGCCTGCACCGGTAATTTCCGCCGCGAACGCAGTACCCGCTACGACCATCGAAACGATGCCTGCCACGGCAGTCTTGACCAGCTTCATATGTCCTCCAGAGAACATTGGTTGGGAATGACAAATTTTTGACAAGACGAACTCTATGCTCCGCATATGACAATTCCATGACATCTTCAAATCTTCCTGGAAGCCAGAGTGGACGCGGATAACGCTTGCCTTTCCAGCCCTGATCGATGCTGGGAGAAGTTATCGGTTAATTGCGTTATCGGGCAAAAAAAACGCCGGGACATGCCCGGCGCGTTGATATGACTGGATTCGGCTAGCGAGGCTCAGGCACGCAAGGCCTCTGCCAGTGTCTGCGCGGCGCGCTCGGCGGTCTCGGCCTGCTCAGCCTCGACCATCACGCGCACCACGGGCTCGGTACCGGATGCACGGATCAGCACGCGGCCGCGCCCTGCCAGTTCGGGCTCCACCACCGCGCGCGCCGCCTTCAGGCCGGCATGCGACTGCCAGTCGAACCCCTTCTCGACACGGACGTTGATGAGCTTTTGCGGGAACAGGCTGACGCCCTCGAGCAGGCCGGCAAGTGTCTTGCCGCTGCGGCGCAACGCTGCCAGCACCTGAAGCGCCGAGACGATGCCGTCGCCGGTGCTGTGCCGATCCAGGCACAGCAGGTGGCCGGATCCCTCGCCGCCCAACGTCCAGCGGCGCTTGTTCAACTCTTCGAGCACGTAGCGGTCGCCCACCTTGGCCCGAACGAACTCCACGCCAATGCGCTTGAGCGCAAGCTCGACGGCCATATTGGTCATGAGCGTGCCAACAGCGCCTTCGACTGCCTGCCCTTCGGCCATGCGGTCCCGCACGATCAGGTACAGCAGTTCGTCGCCGTTGTACAGGCGACCTTCGCCGTCCACGACCTGCAGCCGGTCCGCGTCCCCGTCGAACGCCAGGCCCAGGTCGGCACCGTGCTCCCGGACTGCCTCGACCAGCTTGCCGGGCGCAGTGGCGCCGTAGCCGTCGTTGATGTTGCGGCCATCGGGCTGGTTGCCGATCGCGATCACATCAGCGCCGAGTTCATGGAAAACATGCGGAGCAATGTGATACGCAGCACCGTGCGCGCAGTCCACGACCAGCTTGAGGCCGCGGAGATCCTGGCTGTTCGGGAACGTGCTCTTGCAGAACTCAATATAGCGTCCGGGAGCGTCGTTGATGCGCCGGGCACGGCCCAGGTCATCGGACGGCGCACAGATCATCGGCTCTTCGATGGCCGCCTCGATCTGGGACTCGACTTCGTCGGGAAGCTTGTCGCCATCGGCCGAGAAGAACTTGATGCCATTGTCGTAATACGGATTGTGGCTGGCCGAGATGACCACACCCGCCGACAGCCGCAACGCACGCGTCAGGTAAGCGATGCCGGGCGTCGGCAGCGGCCCGGTCAGCAATACATGCACGCCCGCCGACGTAAAGCCGGCCTCAAGTGCCGCCTCAAGCATATAGCCGGAGATTCGCGTGTCCTTGCCAATCAGCACGGTCGGCCGCCCCTGCACGGTGCCGGCGCCGTGGGCAAGCACCTTGCCGGCAGCATGTCCCAGCCGCATCACGAAATCCGGCGTGATCGGCGATTCGCCAACCTTGCCTCGTACGCCATCCGTCCCGAAATACTTGCGCGTCATTTCCTTAATCCTTTCTTGCTCGCTCTGTCTGGCAACTATTGCTGTGCTCACTGCGATGGCTGCTGGACCGCTGCCACAGCCTCATTCCGGACTGCCCACCACGTTTTGAGGGCATCCACCGTATCCTGCACATCATGCACGCGCACGATATAGGCTCCGCGCTCTGCCGCACATACCGCCGCGGCAATGCTCGCCGCCACACGCTGCAGCGGCGGCCGGCCGCCAAGGATCGCGCCAAGCGTCGACTTGCGTGACAAGCCCACCAGCAGCGGCAGGCCGGATTTCGCCAGCGCGGGCAACTGCCCCAGCAGGCGCAGATTATGATCCGGAGTCTTGCCGAAGCCAAATCCAGGGTCCAGCGTGATGCGGGCCGGGTCGACACCAGCCTGACGCAATATGGCCACGCGCTCTTCGAGGAAGTCACCCACCTCGGTCACCACGTCCGCGTATTGCGGGTCTTCTTGCATGGTCTGCGGGTCCCGCTGCATGTGCATCACGCACAGCCCAGCCTGTCCGCCGGCGACGGCCTCGACCGCGCCGGGCATGCGGAAGCCCCAGATATCGTTGATCAGGTCGGCACCAGCCGCAAGCGCTTCACGCATCACTTCCGGCTTATAAGTATCGATTGACAGCGGCTTGCCGCAATCGCGCAAGGCCTCGACGATCGGAAGCACGCGAGCCAGTTCTTCGTCCAGCGGCAACGCCGCGGAACCCGGTCGGCTCGACTCTCCGCCGATATCGAGAATGTCCGCGCCTTCCGCGATGAGCTGCTCGGCATGCCGCAGCGCCGCGTCCCGGGTGGCGTGCTTGCCGCCATCCGAAAACGAATCGGGCGTGACGTTGAGAATGCCCATGACGAGCGGGCGACGATCGAGTGCGAAGCGATAGCGGCCGCACTGGAAATAACGGGATGGCGAGGTCTGCTGCAAGGTAGGGAAACGGAATCGAAATGAAAAGATTCTGCGGGCGTACTACACAGAAACAAGAAAGCCGGTGCGAAGGCACCGGCTCTCGGAACTACCAGGCGATCACGGTCCTGCGGACCTTGATCCGTGCCGTCAGGCCGTGGCGGGCGCGTTCGAAGGCGCCACCGGCGTGCCGCCGGACGGGGCATTGCCGCCACCATTGGGGCCCGACACACCGCGCGGCGGACGCGGCGGCTTGCCAGCCATGATGTCGTTGACCTGGTCCGCGTCGATCGTTTCCCATTCCATCAGCGCATTGGTCATGGCCTCGACCTTGTCGCGGTTCTCTTCGAGCAGGCGCTTGGCCAGCGCGTACTGCTCGTCGATGATGCGGCGGATCTCGGCGTCGACCTTCTGCTGCGTGGCTTCCGACACGGTCTTCGACGACAGCTTGCCGAACATGCCGTCCTGCTCGGTATCCACGTAAACCATGGCGC
This sequence comes from Cupriavidus sp. 22TCCZM01-5, assembly GCF_057798915.1. Lineage (NCBI taxonomy): Bacteria > Pseudomonadati > Pseudomonadota > Betaproteobacteria > Burkholderiales > Burkholderiaceae > Cupriavidus > Cupriavidus sp. 22TCCZM01-5. The sequence goes on along the minus strand of NZ_JBYOJR010000011.1, from coordinate 65,708 downwards.
CGAGCTCATCGCTCATGCCAAAGCGGGTCACCATGTCGCGGGCGATCTTGGTCGCGCGCTCGAAGTCATTGGAGGCACCGGTGCTCATGGCGTTGAGGAAGACCTCTTCCGCCGCCCGCCCGCCGAAGAGGATGGCGACCTCTTCCAGCATGTTGTCCTTGTACTTCGAATACTTGTCATGCTCCGGCAACTGCCAGGTCACCCCCAATGCCCAGCCACGCGGCATGATGGTGACCTTGTGCACCGGATCGGCCTTCGGCAGCAGCTTCGCCACCACCGCATGACCGGACTCGTGGTAAGCCGTGGCCTTGCGCTCTTCCTCGCGCATGACCGTCGACTTGCGCTCCGGACCCATGTAGATCTTGTCCTTGGCGTCCTCGAAGTCCTGCATGTCGACCACCCGCTTGTTGCGGCGGGCGGCAAACAGCGCGGCCTCGTTCACCAGGTTGGCCAGGTCGGCGCCCGAGAAGCCCGGGGTGCCACGCGCGATCACCGAGGCGTCCACGTCGTTGCCGATCGGCACTTTGCGCATATGGACCTTCAGAATCTGCTCGCGGCCGCGGATATCGGGCAGGCCCACGTAGACCTGGCGGTCGAAGCGACCCGGACGCAGCAGCGCCTTGTCGAGGACGTCGGCACGGTTGGTCGCGGCGATCACGATCACACCGGAGTTGGCCTCGAAGCCGTCCATCTCGACCAGCATCTGGTTCAGGGTCTGCTCGCGTTCGTCGTTGCCGCCGCCCATGCCGGCGCCACGATGGCGACCGACCGCGTCGATTTCATCGATGAACACAATGCACGGCGCCTGCTTCTTGGCGTTCTCGAACATGTCGCGCACACGGGCCGCGCCCACGCCGACGAACATTTCAACGAAGTCGGAACCCGAGATGCTGAAGAACGGTACCTTGGCCTCGCCGGCGATGGCGCGCGCCAGCAGCGTCTTGCCGGTACCCGGAGGGCCAACCAGCAGCACGCCGCGCGGAATGCGGCCGCCCAGCTTCTGGAACTTCTGCGGATCCTTCAGGAAGTCGACCAGTTCGACCACTTCCTCCTTGGACTCGTCGCAGCCGGCCACGTCCTGGAACGTGACGGCGTTCTGGTTTTCATCGATCAGGCGCGCACGGGACTTGCCGAACGAGAAGGCACCGCCTTTCCCGCCGCCCTGCATCTGCCGCATCATGTAGAACCAGAAGACGATGATCAGCAGGGTCGGCCCGAGGTAATACAGGGCCTGTACCAGCACGTTGGGTTCGTCGTCAGCCTTGCCGGTCACCTGAACGCCGTACTTCATCAGGTCGCCGACCATCCAGATATCACCGGGCGAGATGATGGTGTACTTGGCGCCCTCTTTCGGCGACACCACGAGGTTGCGGCCCTGCACGTCGACACGCGACACCTTGCCGTTCTTGGCGTCATCCATGAACTGCGAGTAGGTGACGCCATCCTGCGCACGGGGCTTGTCGAACTGCTTGAAGACGGTAAACAACACCAGCGCGATCACGAGCCAGATTGCCGCCTTTTGAAACAGGTTGTTATTCAAGGCCGAACTCCTTTGCGATTGCCTTGCCAACGGATAGCTGCATTGTAATGCAGCCCCCGCCCCGAAGGGGTAACAGCGAAAACTATGGTGCCGATAGCCCCCGGGGCCCAGACTGCCCCGGCTTTTGCCGGACCCATCAATTCATCACTTTGAGGTGACGCCCAAGGATAAACGTTTCGGAGGATTTGTCGCGCGACGCCTTGGGCTTGCGCGGGGCGACTACCTTGAACTGCCGTTTGAACTTCTCGACGATCTGGCTGTAGCCACTGCCGTGGAAGCACTTTACCAGCAACGCGCCGTCCGCCTTGAGATGGGCTTGGGCAAAATCCAATGCCAGATCACACAGATACTCAATACGCGCGGCGTCAGCAGACGCCACACCGGATAAGTTGGGGGCCATGTCAGACAATACAAGATCGATTTTCGCGCCACCGGAAGCGGCCATGACCACTTCCTCCAGCTGGCGAAATACCTCTTCCTCACGAAAATCGCCCTGAATAAACGTGACGTCGGCGACCGGCTCCATGGGCAGGATATCGATCGCCACGACCGCGCCGTCTGGCTTGCCACCAGTGGCCCGGGGCGAGGCAGCCAGCTTGTTGCGGGCGTACTGGCTCCAGCTTCCCGGCGCAGCGCCGAGGTCGACAATGACCTGGCCCGGCCGGATCAGGTTGTCCTGCTCGTCGATTTCCTTGAGCTTGTAGGCCGCGCGCGCACGATACCCGTCGCGCTGCGCCATCTTCACGTACGGGTCGTTGATATGGTCGTGCAGCCACGACTGGTTGAACTTGTTCTTCGACTTGCCTTTGGCCATTCTGATTACGCCTGTTTCCTGTCTGCCAGCACCGCCGATCGCGCGCGCCGCAATTTCTTGCCTGTTTTGCCGTTTTTTGCCGCCGACCTGCACTGATTTGGCGGATAATACGCGCCAATCGCATGCCAGCGGTGGTCAATTCGGGCCGCCATTGCCCGTTCGGGCCGTTGGCAGCACTTATTCCTGCGCAGTCCGCGCCAATTTATGTCCGCACTTCAACTTATTCCAGCCCAGCGCTCCGAACTCCGCTCCCGTGCCCATGGCCTCAATCCGGTCGTGATGATCGGCGCGGAAGGCCTCACGCGCGCGGTGCTGGCCGAAATCGACCGCAGCCTGGCGGCCCACGACCTGATCAAGATTCGCGTATTCGGTGATGATCGCGAAGCTCGCGTCGCCATCTATGAATCCATCTGCGATGAACTGAGCGCCGCACCGATCCAGCATATCGGCAAGCTGCTGGTCGTCTGGCGCCCGGGCGAGGCCCGCCTCAAGGAAAACCAGCCCCAGGATCTCGGCCGCCACGCACCGGCCCGCCGCGGTGGCGCCGCGCCTCGCACCGTGACGGTGAAGAAGCCCAGCGGCGCGCCCAATCGCCGTCCCACCCGCAAGGAAGTCACGGTGCTGGGCAATGAACGCGTCACGGCCGGCGGCAACGTCAAGCGCTCGCGCGCCCGGCCCTCCAGCCAGAAAAAGAAGGCTCTGGCCTGATCGACGGCCCCGGTACGGGTTAAGGGCCGCCCTGCTCCGGCTGGCTACTCGCCAGCCGACCGCGGCGCCGAAGCGCGCCACACCAGCGCCAGCGCCAGCAGGCTCTGCACCAGATAGAAGGCGCTGGAGACGCCGTGCAGCATGCCAAACTCAGCCCGGAACGGCGACTCCGACACGCCGACACCGAGTACCGCCGCCTTTTCCTTGAGGCTGCCCATGAACGGCTGGGTGCCGAAATAGCCCACCAGCACGCAAACCAGCATGGCCAGCACCAGCCAGCGCAGACCCCGGTAGCGGTTGGCGCCGCGCCGGATCAGCACATTACATAGCACCAGCTGCAATACGCCGACGGTCACGCCGAGGATCGCCTCGGTCTGGAACAAGTGTCCGGCGATCATGCCCGCCGTCTCGCGGCTGGGCAGCACGGCAAACAAGGTCGGGGCCACCATATAGCCCACCGTCCACAGGCTGCCGGCCCAGATGACCGTCAGAAGCAAGAAGATGCGGTGGGGCAGCGGCGGCAGGCTTGAATAGGAGGAAGAGAACACGATCCGCTTGGTCCAGTCGGCCGGCGTACCGGCTTCAGATGTAGCGGACGGTGATGACTTCGTACTCGCGTTCGCCGCCCGGAGCCAGGACGGTTGCAACGTCGCCTTCGAACTTGCCGATCAGCGCACGCGCGATGGGCGAGCTGACGGAAATCTTGCCGCTATCCAGGTCGGCCTCGTCATCGCCAACGATCTGGTAGCTCACCGGGCTGCCCGATTCCAGGTCTTCGAGGTCGACCGTGGCACCGAAAACGATGCGGCCATCGGTGTCGAGTTGAGTCGGGTCGATAACCTGCGCTGCCGACAGCTTGGATTCGACCTCCAGGATGCGCCCCTCAATAAATGCCTGCTTTTCCTTGGCAGCGTCGTACTCGGCATTCTCGGACAGATCGCCCTGCGCGCGGGCTTCGGCGATGGCATTGATCACCGCTGGGCGCTCAACGGCCTTCAGGCGTTGCAGCTCTTCCTTCAGGAGCTCGGCGCCACGCTTGGTAATCGGAATGGTGCTCATGTGTTCGATCAACAAAAAAACGAGCCGCAGCGGAGCTGGAACCATGCCCGGCACATAGGCCCGGGGCACTTCCGCTCGACCGCGGCTTTCGGATGGGAAAGGCGCCCGGGGAAACCGGGCGCCGATCAATGAATTCGACGTAGTTTAGGCCAAGATGCCCGCAGGCAGCAACACCGGCAGGCCGATGGCCCTTGACGGGGCGTAACCGCCCCGCCAGTCCGTAATGTTACGCGAGCGACGCATGCAGGCCCTGCAGGTCATAGACCTCCAGGCTTTGCATGTGCTTCAGGCCCTCCACCGCGGCGCTGGCGCCGGCGATGGTGGTGTAGTAAGGCACGCGGTTGGCCAGCGCCGAGATACGGATCGAGCGCGAATCGGCAATCGCGCCGCGGGTCTCGTCCACCGTGGTGAACACCAGCGCCAGTTCGCCGTTCTTGATCATGTCCACGATGTGCGGACGGCCGTCCTTGACCTTGTTGACCACCTTGACCGGGATGCCGGCGGCTTCGATGGCCGAGGCCGTGCCGCGCGTGGCCACGATCGGGTAGCCCATGTCGTGCAGCATGCGGGCCACGGCGACGGCGCGCACCTTGTCGCTGTCCTTCACGGTGATCAGCACGGCGCCTTTCTCGGGCAGGCGCGAGCCGGCGGCGAGCTGGCTCTTGAACAGCGCCTCGCCGAAGGTCTTGCCCACGCCCATCACTTCGCCGGTCGAACGCATTTCAGGTCCGAGGACCGGATCGACGCCCGGGAACTTGTTGAACGGGAACACCGCTTCCTTGACGCTGTAGTACGGCGGCACCACCTCGTCGACAACGCCCTGCGAGTCCAGCGACTGGCCGGCCATGCAGCGCGCGGCAATCTTGGCGAGCTGCATGCCGGTCGCCTTCGACACGTACGGCACGGTACGCGAGGCGCGCGGGTTCACTTCCAGCACGTAGACGGTGTCGACACCGTTGTTCTGCTGGATCGCGAACTGCACGTTCATCAGGCCGACCACGTTCAGGGCGCGGGCCATGGCAGCAGTCTGGCGCTTGAGTTCCGCCACGGTTTCAGCCGACAGCGAGTACGGCGGCAGCGAGCACGCCGAGTCGCCCGAGTGCACGCCAGCCTGCTCGATGTGCTCCATCACGCCGCCGATGAACACGCGCTTGCCGTCCGACAGCGCGTCGACGTCGCATTCGATCGCGTCGTTCAGGAAGCGGTCCAGCAGCACCGGGGAATCGTTCGACACCTTGACGGCCTCGCGCATGTAGCGCTCGAGGTCGCGCGGCTCGTGCACGATTTCCATCGCGCGGCCGCCCAGCACGTACGACGGGCGCACCACCAGCGGGTAGCCGATTTCCTCGGCCAGGCGCAGCGCTTCGTCCTCGGCACGCGCGGTGCGGTTGGGCGGCTGGCGCAGGCCCAGGTCCTGCAGCAGCTTCTGGAAGCGCTCGCGGTCTTCCGCGGCGTCGATCATGTCCGGAGTCGTGCCGATGATGGGCACGCCGTTGCGCTCCAGGTCCAGCGCGAGCTTCAGCGGGGTCTGGCCGCCGTACTGCACGATCACGCCGACTGGCTTCTCGATCGCGACGATCTCCAGCACGTCTTCCAGCGTCACCGGCTCGAAGTACAGGCGGTCCGAGGTGTCATAGTCGGTCGACACGGTTTCCGGGTTGCAGTTGACCATGATGGTCTCGTACCCGTCCTCGCGCAGTGCCAGCGCGGCATGCACGCAGCAGTAGTCGAACTCGATGCCCTGGCCGATCCGGTTCGGGCCGCCGCCCAGCACCATGATCTTCTTCTTGTCGGTCGGGCTGGCCTCGCACTCGCCATGCTCGGCCTCGTAGGTCGAGTACATGTAGGCGGTGTTGGTGCCGAACTCGGCCGCGCAGGTGTCCACGCGCTTGTACACCGGACGCACGTTCTGGGCGATGCGCGCCTCGCGCACGGCCTTGGCGTCGGTCTTCAGCAGCCTGGCCAGGCGGCGGTCCGAGAAGCCCTTCTGCTTCACGTAGCGCAACTCGGCCGTCGACAGGCTTTCCAGCGTGCGCGCCTTGATCTGGCTTTCGGTCTTGACGATGTCCTCGATCTGGGCGAGGAACCACGGATCGATGGCGGTCTCGGCGTGCACCTCTTCCAGCGACATGCCGATACGGAAGGCATCTCCCACGTACCAGATACGGTCCGGACCTGCCTCGCCGATCTCCTCGACGATCTCGTCGCGGTCGGTGGTCTTCTCGTCCAGGCCATCCACGCCGACTTCCAGGCCACGCAGGGCCTTCTGGAACGACTCCTGGAAGGTACGGCCCATGGCCATCACCTCGCCCACCGACTTCATCTGGGTGGTCAGGTGGCTGTCGGCCTGCGGGAATTTTTCGAAGGCGAAACGCGGCACCTTGGTGACCACGTAGTCGATCGACGGCTCGAACGAAGCCGGGGTCGCGCCGCCGGTGATCTCGTTCTTCAGCTCGTCCAGCGTGTAGCCGACAGCCAGCTTGGCCGCGACCTTGGCGATCGGGAAGCCGGTCGCCTTCGAGGCCAGCGCCGACGAACGCGACACGCGCGGGTTCATCTCGATGACGATCATGCGACCGTCCTTCGGGTTGATCGAGAACTGCACGTTCGAACCGCCGGTGTCCACGCCGATCTCGCGCAGCACGGCCAGCGAGGCGTTGCGCAGGATCTGGTATTCCTTGTCGGTCAGGGTCTGGGCCGGGGCCACCGTGATCGAGTCGCCGGTGTGGATGCCCATCGGGTCCAGGTTCTCGATCGAGCAGATGATGATGCAGTTGTCCGCCTTGTCGCGGACCACTTCCATCTCGTATTCCTTCCAGCCCAGCAGCGATTCCTCGATCAGCAGTTCGCGCGTCGGCGACAGGTCCAGGCCACGCTTGCAGATCTCTTCGAATTCTTCGCGGTTGTAGGCAATGCCGCCGCCCGTGCCGCCCAGCGTGAACGACGGACGGATCACGATCGGGTAGCCGGTGGTGCCGGTTTCCTGCGCAATGCGCGTCTGCACGGCAAGCGCTTCATCCATCGAGTGCGCGATGCCGGACTTGGCCGAGCCCAGGCCGATCTTGGTCATCGCGTCCTTGAACTTCTGGCGGTCCTCGGCCTTGTCGATGGCTTCCGGCGATGCGCCGATCAATTCCACCTTGTACTTGTCCAGCACGCCGTGACGATGCAGGTCCAGCGCGCAGTTCAGCGCAGTCTGGCCGCCCATGGTCGGCAGGATCGCGTCCGGACGCTCCTTCTCGATAATGCGCTCGACCACTTCCCACGTGATCGGCTCGATATAGGTCACGTCGGCCGTGGCCGGGTCGGTCATGATGGTCGCCGGGTTCGAATTGACCAGGATGACCTTGAAGCCTTCTTCGCGCAGCGCCTTGCAGGCCTGGGCGCCGGAATAGTCGAACTCGCACGCCTGGCCGATGATGATGGGGCCGGCGCCGATGATCAGGATGCTCTTGATGTCTGTGCGTTTTGGCATTGCACTATCTCTTTTTTGGCCGGCCGCCCGTTCGGGACGGCCGCACCGGAATATCAGGAATCCCGCGGGATTCGGAAAGTCAGCTCAGGGTGGCAGTCGCCAGCTTCGCGCCGAAGCCGATGAACATGGCGCCAACCCCACTCGACACGCCTGCCGACAAGCGGCGTCGGCGGCGAAACGCGGCAGCCAGTTTCACGCCGACGAAGATCAGCGTCGTCAGGTAGAGGAAGCTGAAGATCTGCACGACCACGCCCAGTGCGAGGAACGCCAGCGCCGGATAGCCGAAGCCCGGGTCGACGAACTGGATGAAGAACGAGATGAAGAACAGGATCGCCTTGGGATTCATCAGGCTGATGACCAGCGCCTTGCGGAACGGGTTGGACTGGTCGACGGGCATGGCCGCGGCGGCATTGATGGCCTGCCCCGCCTGACCCGCCTTGGTCCAGTTGCGCACCGCCTCACGCAGCATGTTGAACCCGATCCAGCCCAGATAGGCCGCGCCGATGTACTTCACCACGTAGAACAACGCCGGGCTGGCCTTCAGCAGCGAGGCCACGCCCGCCGCCGACAGCACCATCAGCACCGCATCGCCGAGGAACACGCCGCATGCGCCCTTGTAGCCCGCGCGCACGCCACGCTGCGCCGCCACGGACAGCACATACATCGAGTTCGGCCCCGGCAGCAGCACGATGAAGATCGTGCCCAGCACATAGGTCCAGAAATCGGTGATGCCGAAGGCGGTATGCATGAAGGTGTTCATGGCGTGTCCTGGTTCCCTGCTCGTCCCTGTTTCTCGAATGGCCTCGCGCTTACTTGCGCGCGTCCGCCATCATCTTCGTGAAGCGGTCGAACAGGTAAGCCACGTCGTTCGGGCCCGGCGACGCTTCCGGGTGGCCCTGGAAGCAGAAGGCCGGCTTGTCGGTCAGCGCGAAGCCCTGCAGCGTGCCGTCGAACAGCGACACGTGAGTCACGCGCGCATTGGCCGGCAGGGTTTCCGCATCCACCGCGAAACCGTGGTTCTGCGACGTGATCATCACACGGCCATCGTCCAGGTCCTTGACCGGATGGTTGGCGCCGTGATGACCGGCCTTCATCTTCAGCGTCTTGGCACCGATGGCCAGGGCCATGATCTGGTGGCCCAGGCAGATGCCGAAGGTCGGGATGCCACGGGCGATGAACTCGCGCGTCGCGGCAATGGCGTAATCGCACGGCTCCGGGTCGCCGGGGCCGTTCGACAGGAATACGCCGTCCGGATTCAGCGCCAGGGCATCGGCCGCGCTGGCCTGGGCCGGCAGCACCGTCACCTTGCAGCCGCGCTCGGCCAGCATGCGCAGGATGTTGTACTTCACGCCATAGTCATAGGCGACCACGTGGAACTGCGGCTTGTCCTGCTTGCCGTAGCCCTCGCCGAGCGCCCATTCCGACTGGGTCCACTCGTACGGTTCCTTGACCGACACCACCTTGGCCAGGTCCATGCCGGCCAGGCCGGGGAACGAACGGGCCAGGTCGATGGCCTTCTGGACGTTGTCCTCGCCGGCCAGGATGCAGCCGTTCTGGGCGCCCTTCTCGCGCAGGATGCGGGTCAGCTTGCGGGTATCGATGCCCGCGATGGCGACGACCTTTTCCTGCTTCAGGTAATGGCCGAGCGTGTGTTCCTTGCGGAAATTCGATGCCAGGATCGGCAGGTCCTTGATGATCAGGCCGGCGGCATGGACTTTCGTGGCTTCAATATCCTCACGGTTGACGCCGTAATTCCCGATGTGCGGATACGTCAGCGTGACGATCTGCCGGGAATAGCTCGGGTCGGTGAGGATTTCCTGGTAACCGGTGATGGCGGTGTTGAACACCACTTCGCCGATGGTATGGCCGGATGCGCCAATGGAATAGCCACGAAAGACCGTGCCGTCTGCAAGCGCGAGAATGGCGGACGGGAAAGACGGTAACACGGGTAGGCTCCTGCTGGACTCACCCCGTGACCGACCTGATCAACGCCTCGTGCCCCTTGGAGATGTCCGGTACGGCTGCATTGGCAGGTTGCCATTTGCGGCGCGACTCGGTCACAGCATGCACTTTGCATCACAAACTTCAATGCTGGCAAAGCTGCGCGGACGGGGGGCGGCGGAAGGTGGAAAGCGGTAGGCGCTAGGGTGAAGGGTTCTGAAAGCGAAACTTTCGAATTATATCTCGCACCCGGCAATTTCTCAAGTTTTCAAGGACTTGCGAGCGGCACGGGCGATGCCCGCGCCGCGCTGTCAAGCCGCTGCCACCCCGGACACAGCGCCTTATGCAGCCGGCGGCACCACCGCCGTCACCTCGATCTCCACCTTGGCGCGCGGCTCCACGAGGTCCGCGACCTCCACCGCGGTCATCGCCGGGAAATGCCGGCCGATGGTGTCCCGGTAATGCTGGCCGATGACCGGGTAGGCCGCCACGTATTCCGCCTTGTCCTTCACATACCACGTCATGCGCGTGATGTGCTCCGGCTTCGCGCCGCCCTCGGCAAGAACGGCGACGATATTGCGCAGGGTCTGGGCCACCTGCAGGCCGAAGTCGTCGGTCTCGAATTCGCACTGGCTGTTCCAGCCGATCTGGCCTCCGACGAAGATGAGCCGGCTGCCGGCCTGCACCTCCGTCATGATGCCGTTGGAATATCCGCGCGGTGCGGCCCAGTTGGGCGGCTGCAGAATCTTCATGATTGCTTCCTGATGTCTCGGTTGTTCGAATGGCTTTGATGCTTCAGATACCCCGGCCACCGGGCGCGGCCGGTCTGGCATCCAGATACTGCTCCATGGCCTGCCGCACGGGGCCTGGCAACGGCCTTGGCGCGATATTTCCCGTATCGACGCAAACCAGCCGCTGCGTCACTTCCAGCCGCAGCCCGCCGTCGGGGCCCACGAATCGCACCTGCACCGTGAAGCTCGATTGCCCCAGCTTGAGCACGCGCAACTCACGCGTGAGCGATTCCCCCAGGCGGCTGGGCGCGACGAAACGGCAGTGCAGCTCGGCAGTCGGCACGCCGGCATGCCCGGCGCCGTGCATGGCACCGAAAGGCCAGTCCAGCGCCTGGGCAAACCAGTCTTCAATGAAGTCATTGAGCATCTCGAAGTAGCGCGGATAGAACACGATGCCGGCGGCATCGCAATGCCCGAAGCGCACCAGCACCGTATTGCGGAATACCGTGATCATGGCTTCCCCGCAGCGGGCGCGTCGCCGTTGGCCTGTTCCGCCATCTGGCGCAGCCGGAAGCGCTGCAGCTTGCCGGTTTCCGTGCGCGGCAGCGCCGGAACGAAAACGATGCGCCGCGGGTACTTGTAAGGCGCGATCTGGCGCTTCACGTAATCCTGCAGCGCGGCGCGCGTGGCGTCGCTGGCCTCCACGCCTTCGCGCAGCACGACGTAGGCCGTCACCACGTGGCCGCGCTCCGCGTCCGGCGCCCCGACCACGCCGCATTCGGCCACGTCCTTGTGCTGCATCAGCGTGCTCTCCACCTCCGGGCCGGCAATGTTATAGCCGGCGGAGATGATCATGTCGTCGGAACGGGCCTGGTAGAAGTAGTAGCCGTCCTCGTCCATGTAGAAGGTGTCCCCGGGCAGGTTCCAGCCGGCCTTCACGTAGTTGGCCTGGCGCGGGTCGTCCAGGTAGCGGCAGCCCGTCGGGCCGCGCACCGCTAGCTTGCCCACCGTCCCCGGAGGCACCGGCTGCATGTCCTCGTCGACGATCTGCGCGACATAGCCTGGCACGACCTTGCCGATGGCGCCCGGCTTCACCTCGGCGCCCGCGCTCGAAATGAAGATATGCATCATCTCCGTGCCGCCGATGCCATCGGTCATCTCGATGCCCGTCGCCGCCTTCCACGCCTGGCGCGTAGCGTCGGGCAGCGCCTCGCCGGCCGACACGCTCTTCTTCAGGCTGCTCAGGTCGTAGCGCGAAGCCAGCGCGGCCATCTGGCGGTAGAAGGTCGGCGCGGTGCACACGATGGTCGCGCGGAAGTCCGCAATCAGTTCCAGCAGTCCGTCCGGCGTGAGCTTCTCGGCCAGCACGGTGCTCGCGCCGATGCGCCACGGGAAGCACAGGATGCCGCCAAGGCCGAACGTGAAGGCGATTGGCGGCGTGCCGCAGAAGATGTCGTCCGGCTCGGGCCGCAGCACGTGGCGCGGGAACAGGTCGCACATCGCGAGCACGTCACGGTGGAAGTGGACGGTGCCCTTGGGCTGGCCGGTCGTGCCGCTCGTGAATGCGATCAGGCAGATGTCGTCGGCCGCGGTGTCGCAGGCATCGAAGGTGTCGGGCTTGCCCTCCATGGCGGCCTCGAGCGAGCCCTCGCCTTCGCCGTTGAAGTACAGCGCCTGGGTCAGGCTCGCGCAGTGGAATTCGCCACCTTGCTGCCGGTTGGCCTCCAGATCCTCGCGCAGCCGCACATCGCACAGCGCCGCGGTGACCTGGGCCTTGTCGAGGATCTGCTTGAGTTCCTTCGCGCGCAGCAGCGGCATGGTCGGCACCGCGATCAGGCCTGCCTTGATGGTCGCGAGCCAGCTCGCGGCCATCATCAGGTTGTTGGGCCCGCGCAGCAGCACGCGGTTGCCCGGCACCAGCCCCATATCCTCGGTCAGCACATGGGCGATGCGGTTGCTCAGCGCCGCCAGCTGGGCATAGGTGACGGTCTCGATGCCGCCATCGCGCCGGTGACGGATGGCCACGCGCTCGCCGCGGCCTTCACGCACATGCCGGTCAACCAGTTCCACGGCGCAGTTCAGGCGCTCGGGGTAGTCGGTGTCTGCATTGAAGCAGAACTCTGGCCATGCCTGCGGCGGCGGCAGCCGGTCGCGGGCGAAGGTATCGAGGTGGGCGGTGGTCGCCATGACTTGCCTCCTGTCTGCTGTGTCGCTGACTTGGTGATGGTGCGATGCCGGGTTGCTGCCGCGCAGGTTCAGCCTGCCTGCGCCGCGAGCGTTTCGCGTGCGATGATCAGCTTCTGCACCTCGGTCGCGCCTTCGTAGATGCGCAGCGAGCGGATCTCGCGATAGAGCCCTTCCACGCGTGTGCCGACCTTGACGCCAAGGCCGCCGAACATCTGCACCGCGCGGTCGATCACCTGCTGCGCGTTTTCGGTGGCCACCATCTTGGCCATGGCCGCCTCGCGCGTGGTGCGCACGCCCTTCACGTCGCGCAGCCAGGCCGCGCGATAGGTCAGCAGCGCCGCCGCGTCGATCGCGGTTGCCATGTCGCCGATGGCCGCCTGCGTGAGCTGCAGATCGGCCAGCACGCCGCCGAACATCGGCCGCGCACGGGCTCGCGCCAGCGCTTCGTCGAGCGCGGCACGGCCAAAGCCGAGCGCCGCCGCCGCGACCGAGGCGCGGAAGATGTCCAGCGTCATCATCGCCACCTTGAAGCCCTGCCCGGGCTCGCCCAGGCGGTTGGCCACCGGCACGCGGCAGTTGTCAAAGCGCAGCGTGGCCAGCGGGTGCGGCGCCATCACGTCGATCCGTTCGGCAATGCTCAGGCCCGGCGTGTCAGCGTCCACCACGAAGGCTGAAATGCCGCGCGCTCCCGGCGCTTCGCCGGTGCGCACGAACACGCAGTAGAAATCAGCGATGCCGCCGTTGGAGATCCAGGTCTTGGCGCCATCGATCACATAGTGGCTGCCGTCGGCATCGAGCCGCGCGCTGCATTGCATTGCCGCCACATCGGAACCAGCGTCCGGCTCCGACAAGGCAAAGGCCGCGATGGCCTCGCCGCGCGCCACGCGCGGCAGGTAGCGCTCGCGCACCTCGGCGCTGCCGGCGAGCGAAATCGCGCCGGAGCCGAGGCCCTGCATGGCGAACGCGAAATCGGCCAGGCCATCATGACGGGCCAGCGTTTCACGCAGCAGGCACAGCGAGCGCGAATCGAGCTTCGGCAAGGCGCCGCCGTGCGCTTCCGGCACGCAGTAGCGCAGCCAGCCGGCCTCGCCAAGCTGGCGCACCAGCGCGCGGCAGGCGGCGTCGGTATCGCTGTGGTCCACCTTCAGGCTGGCCGCGCACCACGCGTCGAGGTCGCGCTCCAGCGCGCGGTGCGAGTCGTCGAACAACGGCAGTTCGAGATAGGTCTTGTCGGACATCGGGAATCCCTTTGGGTTCGTGCCTTGGATAGCGGTCAGTCGCCTTCGAACACAGGCTTGCCCTTGGCGACGAAGGCCTCGTAGGCACGACGGAAGTCGCGCGTCTGCATGCAGATGGCCTGGGCTTCGGCTTCCGCCTCGATGGCTTCGTCGAGCCCCATGTTCCACTCCTGGTGCAGCAGCTTCTTGGTCACGCCGTGCGCGAAGGTCGGGCCCGCTGCAAGCTGCGCGGCGAGCGCGTGCGCCTCGGCCAGTACCTTGTCCGACGCATGCAGCGCGTTGAAGAAGCCCCACTGCAGGCCCTCTTCGGCCGTCATCACGCGGCCGGTGTACAGCAGTTCGCTGGCCCGGCCCTGCCCGATCACGCGCGGCAGCAGCGAGCACGCGCCCATGTCGGCGCCGGCCAGGCCCACGCGCACGAACAGGAATGCGGTCTTGGCCTGCGCCGTGCCCACGCGCATGTCGGAGGCCAGCGCCATCATCGCGCCAGCGCCCGCGCAGATGCCGTCGATCGCGCTGATGACGGGCTGCGGGCAGGCGCGCATGGCCTTGACGAGATCGCCGGTCATGCGCGTGAAGTCCAGCAGTTCAGGCATGCTCATCTTCGTGAGCGGGCCGATGATCTCGTGCACGTCGCCACCTGAGCAGAAATTGCCGCCTGCGCCCGTGACCACCACGGTCTTGATGTCGCTGGCATAGCACAGCGCGCGGAACAGGTCGCGCAGCTCGGCATAGGAATCGAACGTCAGCGGGTTCTTGCGTTCCGGGCGGTTCAGCGTGATGGTGCCCACCTTGCCGTCGTCCGAGACGGACCACAGGAAGTGTTTCGGCGAATAGTCCGCGAAGCTGCGCTTGTGGTGGCGCATGTCGAGTGCGATGTCGGTCATGTTCTCTCTCTGTCTGGTTCTCTCAGCAGCGCCATCCGCTGCCGTGTTCGCTGGCGCTGCGCGCTTACCCTGTCATGACTTCCCCGCCCGCCACGGCGATCGCCTGGCCCGTCACCGCGCTGGCCGATGGGCGGCACAGCCACGCGACGGCGTCCGCCACTTCGTCGGGCTGCACCAGGCGCCGCTGCGGATTGCGCGAGGCCAGTTCGGCGCGCGCCTCGGCTTCGCTGCGACCGGTCTTGTCCACGATATTGGCCACGGCGTCGCGCACGATATCGGTCTCCGTATAGCCCGGGCAAACCGCGTTGACCGTAATGCCGCTGCGCGCGGTCTCCAGCGCCAGCGCGCGCGTCAGTCCGATCACGCCGTGCTTGGCCGCGCAATAGGCGCTGACGTAGCCATAACCGACCAACCCCGCGGTGCTGGCCACATTGACGATACGCCCCCAACCCGCCGCCATCATGGCGGGCAGCGCGGCCTGCGTGCACAGGAAGGTGCCGGTCAGGTTGACGTCCAGCATTCGCTGCCACAGCGCCAGGCTGGTCTTGCCGAACGGCGCGCTGTATGCCTGCCCGGCGTTGTTCACGAGCACGCCGACCGGGCCGGCCTTGGCCTCGGCCGTGGCGAAGGCGGCGGCAACGCTGTCCGCATCGCTGATGTCCGCCGGCACCGCCGTCAGCACGGCGCCATCGGTCAGCAGGGGACGCAGCTCGCCGGCGGCACGTTCCAGCACCTGCACGTCGCGCCCCACCAGCGTGACGCTGGCGCCTTCGGCCAGCAGCCGGCGCGCAATGGCCGCGCCAATGCCGCGTCCGCCGCCGGTCACCAGCGCGTGCCGGCCTCGCAGGGAATCGACCGTCATCGTCAATGCTCCACCACGCCACGGGCCAGGGCCGCGGCGCGTTCGAGGTTGGTTTCGAGCTGGCGCTTGCCGGCTTCATACTGGCGCGGCCAGCTCACGTCGCGGTAGCCAAGCTTTGCCGCTTCATGCAGCGTCCAGGCCGGATCGGCCAGGTGCGGGCGCGCCACGGCACACAGGTCGGCGCGGCCGGCCGCGATGATGCTGTCGACATGGTCGGCCTCGAAGATCGCGCCCACCGCAATGGTCGGGATGCCCGCCTCGTTGCGGATGCGGTCGGCGAAAGGCGTCTGGTACATGCGGCCGTACACTGGCGCCTGGTCCGGACTGACCTGCCCCGAAGAGCAATCGATCATGTCCGCACCGGCTGCCTTGAACGCGCGCGCGATCTCCACCGCATCGTCGGGCGTGATGCCGCCTTCGACCCAGTCGTGCGCGGAAATGCGCACCGACATGGGCTTGTCCGCCGGCCATACCGCTCGTACCGCCGCGAACACTTCGAGCGGGTAGCGCAGGCGACTGGCGAGCGCGCCGCCATACTCGTCGGTGCGCTGGTTGGTCAGCGGCGAAATGAAGCTCGACAACAGGTAGCCATGGGCGCAGTGCAGCTCGAGCCAGTCGAACCCGGCCTCAGCGGCGCGGCGTGCAGCGGCCACGAAATCATCGCGCACGCGCTCCATGTCGGCGTGCGTCATTTCGCGTGGCACCTGGGACTCATCAACGAGGTATGGAATCGGCGAGGCCGACAGCAACGGCCAGTTGCCCTGCGGCAGCGGATGGTCCATCGCCTCCCAGCCAAGCTGCGTCGAGCCCTTGCGCCCGGCATGACCAAGCTGCATGGCGATGCGTGCATCGCTGTTGGCGTGGACGAAATCGACGATGCGCTTCCAGGCATCGCGCTGCGCGTCGTTCCACAAACCCGGGCAGGCCGGCGTGATGCGCGCATCGGGCGACACGCAGGTCATCTCGGCCACCACCATGCCGGCGCCACCAAGCGCGCGCGAGCCGAGGTGCACGAGGTGGAAATCGCCCGGCACGCCATCCACGCTCGAATACATCGCCATGGGCGATACCACCACGCGGTTCTTAAGCGTCACGCCACGCACGCGGAATGGCGTGAACATGGGCGGCACCGGCTTGTCTTCACGCAGGCGCAGCGCCTCGGGCGGCACGCCAGCCTGGCCGGCCAGCCAGTGCTCGAACTTCTGCACGTAGCCAGCGTCGCGCACGCGCAGGTTCTCGTGCGAGATCCGCTGCGAACGCGTCAGCAGCGAGTAAGCGAACTGCTCCGGTTCCAGCCCCGCATAGCGCTCGACGTTCTCGAACCACTCGGTGGAGTTGCGCGCGGCGTTCTGGATCTTCAGCACTTCCACGCTGCGGGTAGCCTCGTAGCGGGTCAGCGCGGCAGGCAGGGAGTCATGCGCGGACGGGCCCGAGCTGGCGATTTCGGTTGCCAGGTCAATCGCATCCTCCAGCGCCAGCTTGGTGCCCGAGCCGATCGAAAAGTGCGCTGTGTGCGCGGCATCGCCCATCAGCACCACCGGCACGCGGCGGCCATCGGGCAGCGTATTCCAGTGCACCCAGTGCTTGCAGATCACGCGCGGAAAGCGGATCCAGTTTGCCGAGCCGCGCAGGTGGGTGGCATTGCTGATCAGTCTGTTGCCGTCGAGGTACCTGGCGAAGAGCTTCTCGCAGTACGCTATGCCCTCTTCCTGGCTCATCTGCTCGATGCCGGCAGCGCGCCAGACCTCTTCCGGCGTCTCCACGATGAAGGTGGAGGTGTTATCGTCGAAGCGGTAGGCATGTGCCTGGAACCAGCCATGCTCGGTCTTCTCGAAGGCAAAGGTAAAGGCGTCGAACAGCTTGTGCGTGCCAAGCCAGACGAAGCGGCACTGGCGCGTATCGATATCGGGCTGGAAGGTGTTGGCGTAGCGCGTGCGAATGCGGCTGTTCAGGCCGTCCGAGGCGATGACGAGGTCGGCCTGGTATTGCATGGCCAGGGTCTGGTCGTCCGTTACATCGGTCTCGAACACGAGCTTCACGCCGAGCGCTTCGCAGCGCGCCTGCAGGATGTTGAGCAGCCGCTTGCGGCCAATGCCGATGAAGCCATGCCCGCCGGAGCGGATGGTGCGCCCGCCGATATGAATATCGATGTCGTCCCAGTGATTGAAGGCTTCGTTGATCTCGACGGCGCTGACCGGGTCGGCCTGCTTCAGGTTATCCATGGTGGCGTCTGAGAACACCACGCCCCAGCCAAAGGTGTCGTAGGGCCGGTTGCGCTCCACCACGATGACTTCGTTGGCCGGATCCTGCAGCTTCATCAACAGGCCGAAGTACAAGCCTGCCGGCCCGCCACCAATACAAAGCACTCGCATCTGTCGTCTCCTGCCCGGGCTGCCCGCCAGCGGCGGGAGCGCATCTAAATCATGTCTAAATATTTTATGCTTCAAATATTAGCCCGCAAGCGTGGCCGGTGCAAGTCGAATCTGCGATGTGCCCCGAGCGGCGCACATCGCAGGTTCGTCAGCCCTTCAGGGCCGACAGCAGTTGTTCCAGCGCAGTGGGATCTTCGATCGTGGTGAGGTCGCCCGGATCGCGCCCTTCCGCCACCGCCTGGATGGCGCGCCGCAGCAATTTCCCGGAACGCGTCTTAGGCAGTGCATTCACAAAGAATACGCGCGCCGGCCGCGCCACGGCCCCAAGCTGCTGCTCCACCGTCTTCATGAGTTCGCCCTCGAATGCGAGCCGCGCCTCGGGTGTCGCGGTGCGCGTGGCGTCGCGGGCAATGCAGAAGCCCATCGCCACCTGCCCTTTGAGCGCGTCCTGCACGCCCACGACCGCGACTTCGGCCACGCCCGCGTGGGACGACAGGCTCTCCTCGATCTCGCGCGTGCCCAGGCGGTGGCCGGCCACGTTGATGACGTCGTCGGTACGGCCCAGGATGAACACGTAGCCGTCTTCATCGCGCACGCCCCAGTCGAAGGTCGAATAGCACAACCGGTTCGGCACCGCCGACCAGTACGTCCGCACGAAGCGTTCGTCGTCACCCCACACCGTGCTCATGCAGCCGGGCGGCAACGGGCCGTCGATGGCCACCACGCCCTTCTGACCGGGGGCGCATTCCTCGCCCGTGTTCTCGTCGACGATGCGCAGGTCATAGCCATAGGCCGGCACGCCCGGCGAGCCGAGCTTGGGCGGCAGCACGGCAATGCCGCGCTGGATGGCGATGATCGGCCAGCCCGATTCCGTCTGCCAGTAGTTGTCGACCACGGGCTTGCCGATGCCATCCTGGATCCATCGCGCGGTAGGCTCGTCGAGCGGCTCGCCGGCCAGGAACAGCAGCCGCAGGCTTGAGAGGTCGTATTTCGTCAGGAAGGCGGGGTCCTGTTTCTTCAGCACGCGGATCGCGGTGGGCGCGCTGAACATCAGGTTGACCTTGTACTGCTCCACGAGCCGCCACAGGATGCCGCCGTCCGGGCGGATCGGAGTGCCTTCGTACATCAGCGTGGTCATGCCCGCCAGCAGCGGACCGTAGACGATGTAGCTGTGCCCGACGACCCAGCCGATGTCCGACGCCGTGAACATGGTGTCGCCGGCCTTGCCGCAGAAGATGTACTCCATCGAGGTAGCCAGCGCCACCGCATAGCCGCCGGTGTCGCGCTGCACGCCCTTGGGCTTGCCGGTGGTGCCCGACGTGTAGAGCACGTAGGACGGCTCGGACGAGTCCAGCCAGGTGCATGGCACCTCGGTACCGGCCACGCGTTCGCGCCAGGCCGCGTAGTCTTCATCGCGGCCTTGCACGCGTGGCATGTCGGCGAGCTGGCGGTCGACCAGCAGCACCTTCCCGGGCTTATGGCCGGAGAGCCGGATGGCCTCGTCGAGCAACGGCTTGTATGGCACCACCTTGCCGGCCCGCGAACCGGCGTCGGCGCTGACAATCACGCGCGGCTGCGCGTCGTCGATGCGCGCCGCCAGGCTGACCGAGGCAAAGCCGCCGAACACGACCGAGTGGATCGCGCCGATGCGCGCGCACGCCAGCATGGCAAACGCCGCCTCGGGAATCATCGGCATGTAGACCAGCACGCGGTCGCCCTTGCGTACGCCAAGCCCTTGCAGGATGGCCGCCATGCGACTGACCTCGTCGTGCAGCTGGGCATAGGTGTAGGTGCGCTCCTGCTCCGTTTCGGTGGACACCCAGACCAGCGCCGGCTGCTGCGCGCGCGTGGCCAGGTGGCGATCCACGGCGTTGTGGCACAGGTTCGTGCGCCCGCCGACGAACCAGCGCGTAAATGGCGCGCGGCTGTTGTCGAGCACTTGTCCGAACGGGGTTTCCCAGTCGATGCGCTGCGCCTGTTCGGCCCAGAACCCCTCGGGGTCGGCCAGCGAACGGGCATGCACGGCATGGCTTGCCGTCATGGCAGGTCTCCTCCGCGTCTTGCGGGTAGTTATTGTCGTGCTAGTTTGCCACCGGCACGGCGTCCTGTGCGCCCCCCCCCGTCCGTTGTGCTTGGCAGGCGCCGCTGTTTCGCCGGCGGCGCCGGCGAAACAGCGGCGCCCGCGAAGAACGACACCCCAATCCCGACCACCTTCCTCCCCGCCTACCGGGCCTTACCTGCCTTAGACGCCCCCTTGGCCGAGGCCTTCACCGCCGGCGCCGACTTGGCCGCCGCCGAACGCGAAGCCCCGGAGCCCTTGCTGACCGCCTGGCGCGGCGCGGCTTCCACCGTGATGCGCTTGCGCCCTTCGGCCTTGCCCCTGGCGGGCGCCGATACGCGCACCACTTCGGGCTTCTCGGTGGCCGGCTCCGCGCGCGCCGTGCGCGCGGCCCTGGTCGCTCCACCAGCGCGGACCGGCACCATCAGCACCAGGCTTTGTCCCGCAACCAGCTTGGTGCCGGAAAGCTTGTTCCACGATTGCACCTGGCTCGGCGACACGCCATAGCGGTGCGCCACCGTGGCCACCGTGTCCCGGCGGCTGGCGCGCACCACCACGCGGCGCGCATCGGGCAGGTCAGGTTCCATGGCCAGCATGGCGCTGTCCGCCAGCGTCGCACTGATGTCCTGATCATGGTGGCCCGAACGCGGGATCATCACCGTCGAGCCGGCCTTCAGCCGCATGCCGCGCGGAATGCTGTTGATCTCGCGCAGCGTATCCGGATCAATGTTCAGGCGTGCCGCGAGCGATTCCACGCGCTCGCGGTTATCCACCGTCACCGCTGTCCAGCTCGACAACCCGCCCCGGTAGGTGTTCAGGTTGTACTGGAAGCGTTCGGCGTTATCGAACGGCAGCAGGATCTGCGGGTTCGACGCGCCCAGGATCACTGGCTGGTTGAACGACGGGTTCAGCGCCTTGAACTCTTCGAGGGACATATTGGCCAGCTTGGCCGCCAGCGTGACGTCGATATCGCGGCTCGTGGTGACCGTGACGAAATACGGATGGTCCGGGATATCGGGCAACCTGACGCCATACGCGGCCGGGTTGGCGATGATGTTCTTCACCGCCTGCAGCTTCGGCACGTAGTAGCGCGTCTCGTTCGGCATCGTCAGGCTGGCGTAGTCGGTGGGCAGGCCACGCGCCTGGTTGCGCGCGATCGCGCGCGAAACCGCCCCCTCGCCCCAGTTGTACGCCGCCAGCGCCAGGTGCCAGTCGCCGAACATGTCGTAGAGGCGCGCCAGGTAGTCGAGCGCGGCATCGGTCGAGGCCAGCACATCGCGGCGCTCGTCCCGGAACATGTTCTGCTTGAGGTTGTAGGTCTTGCCTGTACTCGGGATGAACTGCCACATGCCCGCCGCCTTGGCACTCGATTGCGCCTGCGGATTGAACGCGCTCTCGACGAACGGCAGCAGCGCCAGCTCGGTCGGCATATTGCGCCGCTCCAGTTCCTCCACGATGTGATACAGGTAGCGGCTCGACCGCGCCACCATGCGCTCCATGTATTCCGGGCGCTGCGCGTACCACTGGGTGCGGTCGTCCACCAGCGTCCCCTCCAGGTCCTGCATGGCGAAGCCACGGCGGATGCGGTCCCAGATATCGGAGGACGGGCCGCGCAGCCAGTCCAGGCCAGGCTGATCGGCGTTGATTTTGGCGGCGCCAGGTGCGAGCGTCTTGTCGACGCTGAGCGTGTTCAGCGGATCCTTGCCGCTGCGCGTGGAAGTCAGGGCGGTCGGGGCGCCGGACGCATCGGCGCCGGGCGGTGTGGGCGTGCTGGCGCAGGCTGCGAGCAGCACCACGCTTGCAAACACCGCCAGTAATCGACCAAATTTCATTAAGTTCTCGAATTGTGACGCTAAAAGGTTGCGTGATGCTAAAAAAAACGGGCTTTCGCGTCAATGAGATTTTCCAAGCGACAAATATGCCGGCGCGCGCCCTGTCGCCGCCGCACTCGCGCCGATGCGGTTCAGCGGAAATTGTCCTTCCAGCCCCGCAGTGCGCCAAACGCCTCGGCATCGCCCGCCACATTGCCGCCCTGCGCCTGCACCGCCGCACGCACGGCCGGCTCGCGTGAACGCAGGAAGGGATTGACCTCGCGCTCGAGCGCGATGGTGGACGGCACGGTCGGCTGGCCCTGCCCGCGCAACGCCTCGACGCGCGCATCCCAGGCAGCCAGCGCGGCATTGCCGGGCTCCACCGCGCGCGCAAATCGTACATTGCTGCGCGTGTATTCATGCGCGCAGTACACGCGCGTGTCTCCTGGCAGCGATGCAAGCTTGTCCAGCGACGCCAGCATCTGCGCGGGCGTGCCTTCGAACAGTCGGCCGCAGCCCGTGGCAAACAGCGTATCCCCGCAGAACACGGCCGGCCCCGCTCCCTGCAGTTCGCCGACATAGGCGACATGGCCTGCAGTATGGCCCGGCACGTCGAGCACGCGCAGTTGCAGCGCGGGCGCCTGCAGCGTCACCGTATCGCCTTCGCGCACGGCCTGGGTACGGCCGCCAATGCGCTCCGCGGCCGGGCCGATCACGGGCATAGGCGAGCCGTCGGCCGTGGCCGGGTGCGCGGCAAGCAACTCGGCCACACCACCCTGGTGATCGCCATGGTGATGGGTGATTACAATAGCGCCCAGAGCCAGGCCCTTGTCCACCAGGAACCGCTCCACCGGCGCCGCCTCGCCGGGATCGACCACGGCAGCATTGCGGCCGTCGTGGATGGCCCAGATATAGTTATCCTGAAATGCGGGGATCGGCTCCACTTTCAACATGCGTGTACTCCTATGGCTGACCGTCCGATTGTAAGCTGGGAAGACTGGCTGGCTTCGCCTCCCGGGCAATACATGCTCCGGTGGGAGGCGCAGCAATACGACCGGACCGTGACGGACATCTTCGGCTATCACGCGGTCCAGATGGGCCTGCCCGTCATCGATACCCTGCGCGAGAACCGGATGCCGTTCTCGGCGCTCGCACTCGATCCCGCCAGCGGCCCCCACGGGCCGCGCGCCGCGCACCCCGACGCGCGCCAGTTGCTGTGCCGTTTCGACGAACTGCCGTTCGATACGCAGAGCATCGACCTTGCCACCCTGCCCCATGTGCTCGAGTTCGCCGAGGACCCGCACGAAGTGCTGCGCGAAGTCTCGCGCGTACTGATGCCCGAAGGCCGTGTGGTGGTGACCTGCTTCAACCCGATGAGCCTGTGGGGCGCGCGCCAGGGACTGAACCGGCTGGGCGCCATGCCGTTCCTGCCCACTGACGCGCAGTCGATCGGCTTTGTGCGCATCAAGGACTGGCTCAAGCTGCTGGGCTTTGACATCATCCGTGGCCGCTTCGGCTGCTACTGCCCGCCGTACCGCACCGACCGCTGGCTGCAGCGTGCCGCATTCATGGAAAAGGCCGGCGACCGCTGGTGGCCGATCTTTGGCGCGGTGTACATGATTTCCGCGGTCAAGCGCGTGCGCAATATCCGCCTGGTCGGCCCGGCCTGGAAGACCGCCAAGGCAGCGCTCACACCCGTAGCCAGCCCGGTGGCGACACCGACCGGCACACACGGCAAAACCCCCGGCGACGACAGCTGACCCCGCCGGGGCGCACCTATCAACCCTGCGGCGGCCCAAGCGGGCTGCCCTGACGAACGACTCATGCAAGAAGTTACGATCTATTCCGATGGCGCCTGCAAGGGCAATCCCGGCCGCGGCGGCTGGGGGGCTGTGCTGGTTGCCGGCGCCAGCGAGAAAGAGCTGTTCGGCGGCGAAGCCAACACCACCAACAACCGCATGGAGATGACCGCGGTCATCGAAGCGCTGCGCGCGCTCAAGCGCCCTTGCATCGTGCGCGTCTACACCGACTCGCAATATGTGCAGAAGGGCATCAGCGAATGGCTGCCCGGCTGGAAGGCACGCGGCTGGAAGACCGCCGACAAGAAGCCGGTGAAGAACGCCGACCTGTGGCAGGTCCTCGACGGGCTGGTGCAGCGGCACCAGATCAGCTGGCACTGGGTACGCGGCCACAATGGCCACCCGGGCAATGAACGCGCCGACGCGCTGGCCAACCGCGGCGTCGAATCGCTCAACGGCTGAGCCGGCCCGAGCGTCCGCTAGAATGCCCGCCATGCGACAAATCGTTCTCGACACCGAAACCACCGGCCTGAATGCCGCCAGCGGCGACCGCCTGATTGAAATCGGGTGTGTCGAACTGGTCAACCGGCGACTCACCGGCCGCCACCTGCACTTCTATGTCAACCCCGAGCGCGACATCGACGAAGGCGCGGTCGCCGTCCACGGCATCACCATCGAATTCCTGGCCGACAAACCGAAGTTCGCCGAGGTTGTCAACGAGGTTCGCGACTTCGTGCAGGACGCCGAGCTGATCATCCACAACGCCCAGTTCGACCTTGGCTTCCTGGACATGGAGTTTCGCCTGCTGGGGCTGCCGCCGTTCCGCAGCCACGTCGGCAGCGTGATCGATACCCTGCTCGAGGCGCGCCAGATGTTCCCCGGCAAGCGCAATTCACTCGATGCGCTGTGCGACCGGCTCGGCGTGAGCAACGCCCACCGCACGCTGCACGGCGCCCTGCTCGATGCCGAACTGCTGGCCGAGGTCTACCTGGCCATGACGCGTGGCCAGAACTCGCTGGTCATCGACATGCTGGACGGCGCGGAAACCACGGATGGCTCCGTCACGGCCCTAGACCTGTCCAGCATCGTCCTGCCCGTCTTGCGCGCCAGCGAAGCCGAGGCAGCCGCACACCTCGGTGTGCTCAAGCAGTTGGACAAGGCGAGCGGCGGCAAGACGGTATGGCAGGAATCTGCTGCTGCGACATGACCCTTGTGCGTCCGGCCCAGGAAAAAATCTGACGGAAGGGCTTTACAAGATACAAGAACGTCTGCATAATCTCATTTCTCCGCTGCACGACGAAGTCAACGCCGTAGTCAACACGAAAGCGACGCAGCAGCTGGGGTGGTTAGCTCAGCGGTAGAGCACTGCCTTCACACGGCAGGGGTCACAGGTTCAATCCCTGTACCACCCACCAGATTCAGGAAAGCCAGCCTTGTGCTGGCTTTTTTCATTTCCGCGCTCCATTTCCGCACTCGCCTCGTACTCACGCCGGTTCCCGCAACGCCCCGGTACCGATTAAACGGTACCGTCTCATTCCGGCACGAACCCTGCGCCAATACGGTAGACCGCTCCACCATCGAGCAGGAGCGGGTTCATGCCGCAGTCTTCGCTTCGCCCTCCTTTGCAACCGATCCCCACGCAAGCGGTGTTCGCCTGGGCCGGACGCTACCCTGTGTCACCGGGCTGGTTCGAAATCCGCCCGGTCCGCGTTCCACGCGACGCCAGGCCCGTCTATGACGAAGACCTGGACTGCATCACCGGCTACCACCGCATTTTTGGCCCCACAGCCCTCACGTACGACCTGCTTGGCAGCTTCGTCACGATCGACGAAGCGCACGAAGCCAGCCCGCGGCAGGTGGCCCTGCCCTACCTCGCCATCGGCGCCCTGTGGCAACCGGAAGCCTGCGGCATGACGCGCGCCGGCTTCCACGCCGAAGGCGCCGCACTCGACGCGCGCACCTGCGGCAAGCTGCGCGAGCGATTCATCCGACTGTCCCGCCTGCCGCTGCATTTCACCGCCGAGGCGCTGGCGGACATGCAACAGGCCGAGCGCTTCGTCCCACTGCATATCCTGCGGCTGGCGATGCGATGCGGCTGCCGCGAAGCCCCAACGGGCGACGCCGAAGCCGCCTCGGTGCGCTATACCGTCGGCATCAGCCGCAAGCGGCAGCCCGCCTTGCTGGAACTGGCTGTCCGACTCTCCGACCGGGTCATTCTGCGCATCCGGCAATGGCCCGTTGGCACACCGCCATAACCGCGATACCGTCGCGCCGTTGCCACCAAGACGCGCCAACGGAGTGCAGCCCGCACCACAATGCCGCGCCACTTATATCGGCGGCTATGGCGATGATGGGCGCATCTGCTACCCTGAACGCCTGGTTCCGTACAAGAAGGGCGGGGTCGTCAGTCCAAATGCCCTGGGGCCGGAAACGGGTCAGTGCGCGGAAGAAGAAGCAAATCATGCGTCACTCAATCAAACTGCGGATGGCGGTCGCGACCGCCACGGTGGTTACGTTGATCATCGTGCTGCGGGCATTCGCTTCGCAGTACTACGCGTACTACAGCCTGAAAGACCTGCAGCAGAACCACCAGGACTCCCTGGTCAGGCTGGTCGCCGAACAGCTCGACGAAAAGATTGAGAACCGTGCCTCCGTCCTGCGCCACATCGCCCAGCAGCTGGCGCCCGCGCTGGGCGGCCGTCCGTCCGAACTCAAGCGCATCGCCACGCAGATGCCAGACCTGCCGGAGACCTTCAACGCCGTGTTCATGGCAGGCCCCAACGGGGCAATGATCTTCAGCACCGCGGTGCCGGAGGGCGTGCACATCAACCTGGGTGACCGCGACTATTTCCGCGCGATCGTCAATGGCGCACCATTTGCGGTTTCCGACCTGCTCCAGGGCAAGCTGACCAAGTCGCCCGGCGTGGTGCTCGCGGTTCCGCTGCATGGGCCGGGTGGCGAACTGCGCGCGGTGGTGGGCGGGGTCATCAACCTGTCGCTGGCCAATTTCCTGCACGAACTGGCGCGCAGCCCTGCCGGCGTCACGGGCAGCTTCTGCCTTGTTTCCGCCGGCCCAAACCCGCGCTACGCCATGCACCCGGATCCTTCGAAGCTCCTGGCCTCGGCCAGGGCCATCGGCGAGACGTGCGGCGTCGACCAGCCCGAATCCTTCTGGGAGCCCATCCGCCCGCGCCAGCCGGTGATTGCGCGCTACCTGCTGGAATCCAATGGCTGGGAACTGGTATCCGTGCTGCCAGCCAAAGAGGCCTATGCACCGCTGTTCTCGGCGCGCCCTCGCGTGCTCGCCATTGCCGCGCTCTCGCTGGTAGTCGCAGCCGCGCTGATGTGGCTGGTGATGTGGCGGCTGCTCGCGCCGCTGCAGCGGTTGCACCGTGCCGTGCGCCGCGTCGCCACCAACCCGGCCGCCGCCGCGGAGTTGCCGGTGGGCCGCGAGGACGAGATCGGCGAGCTCTCCGCGACCTTCGCCGACGTCATGCGCCAGCTCTCCGAGCGCGAAGCCGCGCTGAAAACGGCCAAGGACCACGCCGCCGAGAGCGAAAAGCGCATCGAGGCCATTGCCAACCATGTGCCGGACTTTGTCTCGTTCATCGACATGAACGAGCGCTTCGTCTTCGTCAACCAGGCCTATGCGCGCCATTTCGGGCTGCCGGCACAGCAGATCATTGGCCTCTCGCTGCGCGAGCTGTGGGGCACGCAGGCCTATCTGGCCTCGCGCCCGCATCTGGAGCAAGCCTTTGCCGGCAAGGCCGTCAAGTTCACACGCGAAAGCCCGGACGGATCGGAATGCATGCAGTTCACTTGCCAGCCGGCCTGGAACGATGCACAGGACACCATCCTCGGGCTGCATCTGTTCGCGCGCAATGTCACCAGCGAGCGCCAGAAGCTGCGCAGCCTGGAAGCGCAGACCGTGTCCGACCACCTGACCGGGTTGCTCAACCGCAAGGGCTTCGACCGGCGTTTTGCCGAAGCCCTGGCACGCGCCGACGCCAGCGGGCAGGCGGCAGCGCTGCTGCTGGTCGACCTGGACGATTTCAAGGCCGTCAATGACGGCTACGGGCACGCCATTGGCGACCGCCTCCTGGTTACCCTGGCCCAGCGCCTGACCTGCAGCGTACGCGAGGACGACGCCGTGGCCCGCATTGGCGGCGACGAGTTTGCGGTGATCCTGGAGAACGTCAACGATGTCCGGGCGGTCGAGCGTATCGCCAACACCATCGTGCAGACGGCGCTGGCGCCGGTCGTCATCGACGGGCAAGAGCACGCTGCCACCGTCAGCGTCGGCTCGGCCATTCACCGTCCCGGCGAAGGCATGTCCGTCAGCGAGCTGTTCATGCGGGCCGACATGGCTCTGTATGAAGCCAAGCGCCAAGGCAAGGCGCGCTATGCCGCGCCGCTGGAGGACACGCCAGCCTAGCCTGAAAGACGAAGGGCCTGCCACGCACCGTCAGGCAGGCCCCGGCTCAACGCCTCAGCGCACGCGCCCCTCCTTCCACGCTTGCAGCAGCTTGTCGTAAGCGATGGTCTCGCCCTTCGGCTTCTCGTTGTCGAGCTTCTTCCACGGCGCATGGTCGCTGGACAGCCACTTGGACGGATCGCCCTTGGCGTTAAGCTTGGGCGCGCAATTGCTCATGCCCGCGCGCTGCAGGCGCGCCATGACCTGGTCCATCTCTTCGGCAAGGTTGTCCATGGCGGCTTGCGGCGTCTTCTCGCCAGTCACCGCCGTGGCCACGTTCTTCCACCAGAGCTGCGCCAGCTTCGGATAGTCGGGCACGTTGGTACCCGTCGGCGTCCATGCCACGCGCGCCGGGCTGCGGTAGAACTCGATCAGCCCGCCGTATTTGGCCGCGTTCCTGGTCAGGTAGTCGTGATGAATGTCACTGTCGCGAATGAACGTGAGGCCCACCAGCGACTTCTTCAGCGACACCGTCTTGGCGGTCACGAACTGCGCGTAGAGCCATGCGGCGGCCAGCCGGTTGGGATCGGTGTTCTTGAAGAACGTCCACGAACCCACGTCCTGGTAGCCGTTCTGCATGCCCTGCTTCCAGTACGGGCCGTATGGCGATGGCGCCATGCGCCATTTGGGCGAACCGTCGGCGTTCACCACGGGCAGCCCCTTCTTGGTCATGTCGGCGGTGAAGGCCGTGTACCAGAAAACCTGCTGCGCGACCTGGCCCTGCGCCGGCACCGGGCCCGCTTCCGAGAAAGTCATGCCCATGGCCTGCGGCGGCGCGAACTTCTTCATCCAGTCGATGTACTTGGTCAACGCGTAGACCGCCGCCGGGCTGTTGGTCGCACCGCCGCGCGACACCGAAGCGCCCACCGGCGTGCATTTGTCCTCGGCCACGCGAATACCCCACTCGTCGACCGGCATGCCATTGGGCAGGCCCTTGTCGGCCGTGCCGGCCATGGACAGCCAGGCATCGGTAAAGCGCCAGCCGAGCGACGGATCCTTCTTGCCGTAGTCCATGTGCCCATATACCTTCTTGCCGTCCAGCTCCTTCACGTCGTTGGTAAAGAAGTTGGCGATGTCCTCATACGCGGACCAGTTGGTCGGCACGCCCAGGTCATAGCCGTACCTGGCCTTGAACTTGTCCTGCAGATCCTTGCGCGCAAACCAGTCGGCGCGGAACCAGTACAGGTTGGCGAACTGCTGGTCGGGCAGCTGGTACAGCTTGCCGTCCGGCGCGGTGGTGAACTTGGTGCCGATGAAGTCCTTCACGTCGAGTCCGGGATTGGTCCATTCCTTGCCAGCGCCGGCCATATAGTCGGAGAGCGGCAGGATCGCGCCGTAGCGGTAGTGGGTGCCGATCAGATCGGAATCGGAAATCCACCCGTCATAGATCGACTTGCCCGACTGCATCGAGGTCTGCAGCTTCTCGACCACGTCGCCTTCCTGGATGATGTCGTGGTTGACCTTGATGCCGGTGATCTCCTCGAAGGCCTTGGCCAGCGTCTTGGACTCATACTCGTGCGTGGTGATGGTCTCCGACACCACGTTGATCTGCGTGACCCCCTTGGCCTTGAGCCTGGCGGCGGCGTCGATGAACCACTTCATCTCGGCCTGCTGCTTGTCCTTGGACAGCGACGAGGGCTGGAACTCGTTGTCGATCCACTTCTTCGCCTCGGCCTCGCCCGCCCGGGCATGGCCGCATGCCAGCGCGGCAGCGCAGGCAAGGACCGTCATTGCTGACTTCACGTGCACGTTCATCGGTGTCTCCTCGAGAATCCCCTCCCCGTTTGCTGTCCGGGCGCGGCCCCGGGGAAGGGATAAGCCGCATGTCCCATGAAGGTTGAAGCGGGCCCGCTTTCAGCCCTTGCGCATGACCAGCAGCAAGACCAGCATCGACAGGCCGAAACTGATCCAGATGGACGGCTCCTCCGCCAGCGAGAACCATTGCATCAGGCTTTCGCCGAGCCCCACCCATGCCAGGTTGATCCAGGCGGCGCACATGAGCCCGATAAACAGCCGGTCGCCGCGCGTGGTGGCAATCGGCAGGAAGCCCTTGCGCAGCTCCGCCGGCGAGCGGACTTCCCACGCCGTCATGGCCACCAGCATGGCGACGATGCAGGCAAAGAACACGGCCACCGGCGTGGTCCAGACCATCCAGCTCAGCATGGCGATCTCCTCGCTCTTCGGACTAGACGCGGCCCATCGCGAAGCCCTTCGCGATGTAGTGGCGCACGAACCAGATCACGATGCCGCCCGGCACGATGGTCAGCACACCGGCCGCGGCCAGCACGCCCCAGTCCATGCCCGACGCCGACACCGTGCGCGTCATGGTGGCCACGATCGGCTTGGCGTTGACCGAGGTCAGCGTGCGCGCCAGCAGCAGCTCCACCCAGCTGAACATGAAGCAGAAGAACGCGGCCACGCCCACGCCGGCCTTGATCAGCGGCAGGAAGATGGTCAGGAAGAAGCGCGGGAAGGAATATCCGTCCACATAGGCGGTCTCGTCGATCTCGCGCGGCACGCCCGACATGAAGCCTTCCAGGATCCACACGGCCAGCGGCACGTTGAAGACCAGGTGCGCGAGCGCCACGCCAAGGTGCGTATCCATCAGGCCGATGGTGCTGTAGAGCTGGAAGAACGGCAGCAGGAACACCGCCGGCGGCGTCATGCGGTTGGTCAGCAGCCAGAAGAAGACATGCTTGTCGCCGATGAACTGGTAGCGCGAGAACGCGTACGCCGCCGGCAGCGCCACCGTGATCGCAATCACCGTGTTCATGGCG
The DNA here is from genome assembly GCF_057798915.1 of Cupriavidus sp. 22TCCZM01-5. Taxonomy (NCBI): domain Bacteria; kingdom Pseudomonadati; phylum Pseudomonadota; class Betaproteobacteria; order Burkholderiales; family Burkholderiaceae; genus Cupriavidus; species Cupriavidus sp. 22TCCZM01-5. The sequence goes on along the minus strand of NZ_JBYOJR010000011.1, from coordinate 34,974 downwards.
ACGTAGATCAGCGAGTTGATATAGCCCGAGTACCACGAGGCATCGGTGAAGATGGTCCGGTAATGTTCCAGCGTGAATGCCGCCGGCCACAGCGACAGCGTGGAGAGGATCTCCTCGTTGGTCTTGAACGACATGTTCACCATCCAGTAGATCGGCAGGATGGCGAACAGCAGGTAGGCCAGCAGGAACGTGGTGCGCCACGCCGTGGCGCGCTTGCGGGTATCAGAGCGGGTATCAGCCATGGGGCATGTCCTCGCTGCCGGCGGTACCCGCGCGCTGCATCCAGTTATAGAGGATGAAACACATGAGCAGGATGATCAGGAAATAGACGATCGAGAAGGCCGCGGCCGGCCCCAGGTCGAACTGGCCGACGGCCTTCTGCGTCAGGTACTGCGACAGGAAGGTGGTGGCGTTGCCCGGGCCGCCGCCGGTGAGCACGAAGGGTTCGGTGTAGATCATGAAGCTGTCCATGAAGCGCAGCAGGACCGCGATCATCAACACGCCGCGCAGCTTCGGCAGCTGGATGTAGCGGAACACGGCGAAGCGGCTCGCGCCATCGATCTGCGCGGCCTGGTAGTAGGCGTCCGGGATGGCGCGCAGGCCGGCGTAGCAGAGCAGCGCCACCAGCGGTGTCCAGTGCCAGACATCCATGACCAGCACGGTCACCCAGGCATCGAAGGCGCTGCCGGTGTAGTTGTAGTCAAACCCCAGCGCGTCGAGCGCCGCACCGAGCAGGCCAATGTCGGTGCGCCCGAAGATCTGCCAGATCGTGCCGACCACATTCCAGGGGATGAGCAGCGACAGCGCAACGACAACCAGCACGGCCGATGACTTCCACCCTCTCGCAGGCATCGACAGCGCCAGCAGGATGCCAAGCGGTATCTCCACCACCAGCACCGCCAGCGAGAAGCCAAGCTGGCGCAGCAGCGCATCGTGCAGCTCGCCGTCGCGCAGCACGTTGCGGAACCACTCCGTGCCCACGAACACGCGCCGCTCGGGCGAGATGATGTCCTGCACCGAATAGTTGACGATGGTCATCAGCGGCAGGATGGCCGAGAACGCCACGCACAGCACGACTGGCAACACCAGCAGCCAGGCCTTCTGGTTGATGGGCTTCATGGCTGACTCCCTGGCACCAGCACTTCATTCACGTAGTAGCAGGTATGGCGGTTGAACACGGACAGCCACGCCGTATCGCCGGGGCGCAGCGCCGCGGCCTCGGGGCCCAGGCGCGCGCGCAGCGTGCCTGCCTGACTGCCAGCCTCCTGCACGGTGCCGGTCACCAGCCAGTAGGTGCCGATGTCCTGCGCGCGCTCCACGCGCACCGGCACGGCCTGCGTGTCCGCATTGCCGGCCAGGCGCAGGTACTCGGGCCGCACGCCGACGCGGAAACTGCCGGCGTTTTGCAGCGCGCCGGCCACCGCATCCGGCAGGGCCGGCAGATAGCGGCGCCCCGCCATGTCGACGGCACCGTCGCGCCAGCTTGCCGGCAGGAAATTCATGCCGGGCGAACCGATGAAGTGCCCGACAAAGGTATGCGCGGGCCGCTCGAACAGCGCGTCGGCCGAGCCGACCTGCACGGCCTTGCCACGCGACATCACCACGACCTGGTCGGCAAAGGTCAGCGCCTCGGTCTGGTCATGCGTCACGTAGACCAGCGTCAGCCGGAATTCATGATGGATCTCCTTGAGCTTGCGCCGCAGCTGCCATTTGAGCTGCGGATCGATCACGGTCAGCGGCTCGTCGAACAGGATCGCCGACACGTCCTGTCGCACCAGCCCGCGGCCCAGCGAGATCTTTTGCTTGGCGTCGGCCGCCAGCCCGCTCGCGCGCCGGTCGAGCGAGCCCGACAGGTCCAGCATCTCGGCCACGCGCCCTACCCGCTCGCGCACCTGCGCGGGCGGCACGCCGCGATTGCGCAGCGGGAACGCCAGGTTCTCGCCGACGGTCATGGTGTCGTAGATCACCGGGAACTGGAACACCTGCGCGATATTGCGCGCCTGCGGCGAGTCGGCGGTCACGTCGCGGCCGTCGAACAGGATGCGTCCGTGCGACGGCCGCAGCAGCCCGGAAATGCAGTTCAGCAGCGTGGTCTTGCCGCAGCCGGACGGGCCCAGCAGCGCATAGGCGCCGCCATCCTCGAAGCTGAACCTGAGCGGCAGCAGCGCGTAGTCGTCGTCGGAGCGCGGGTTGGCGGCGTAGGCATGGGCCAGGTCCAGGTCGATGCGCGCCATGTCAGCCCCCTGCTACAGCGCCGGATGGCAGGACCCCGGCGGCCAGTGCGCCGGACCGGCGCGGCGCGCAGATGAGCCGGCCGCTGTCATCGAACACATAGAGCTGCTCCGGCACCAGATGCAGTGTCAGTGGCGCGCCCAGCCGCAAGTCGAGCACGCCTGCGAACTGCGCGACCAGGTTGCCCACGGGCGTGTCGGCATGCACGAAGGTATCGGAACCGGACAGTTCGGCCAGCGCTACGCGGCCGGGCACCGGCACCGATCCCGGCGAACCCTCCAGACGCAGCGCCGCGGCGCGCACGCCGACGGTGACGGGGCCGCCGTGACGGCCGGCTTCGGGAACGGGCACGGAGATGACGTCTGACAGCGTGACCCGGCCGTCCTGCAACGACCCTTCGATCAGGTTCATGGGCGGATCGCTGAAGGCACGCGCCACGCGCAGCGAATCCGGATAGTGAAAGACTTCTGGCGTCGGGCCGTACTGCAGCAGTTCGCCGGCGTCGAGCACCGCGGTATATCCGCCCAGCAGCAGGGCCTCGGCCGGCTCGGTGGTGGCGTAGACCACGGTGGCCTCGCCCTGCGCGAACAGGTGGGTCAGCTCTTCGCGCAGTTCCTCGCGCAGCTTGTAGTCCAGGTTGACGAGCGGCTCGTCCAGCAGCATCAGCGGCGCGCCCTTGGCCAGCGCGCGAGCCAGCGCCACGCGCTGCTGCTGGCCACCCGACAGCTCGGCCGGGTAGCGGTCCAGCAGATGGTCGATATGCAGCCTGGCAGCCAGCGACCGCACCCGGGCAGCAATGTCATCCCGGTCTGCCTGGCGCCGCAGCCGCAGCGGCGACGCGATGTTGTCGAAGACACGCAGCGACGGGTAGTTGATGAACTGCTGGTACACCATCGAGACGTTGCGCGCACGCACGGGCACTCCGGTCACGTCGGCGCCGTCCACCAGTACGCGGCCGGCGCTGGGGCGGTCCAGGCCCGCCATCACGCGCATCAGGGAAGTCTTGCCGGCTTGCGTAGCGCCAAGCAGTACCGTCACCGCGCCCGCCTCCGGCATCAGCGACATCGGGTATAGGCAGGCTTGCGAGCCCGCCTGCTGCGCAATGCCCTCGAGACTCAGCTGCATCCGATCTCCAATGTTCGAAATGCCCTTTGCATCACAGGAACCCAACGCGCGCCTGACGCGCACGATGCTTGGCTTTATGCTCGTTTTAGTAAATGAACGAACATAAAACAATAGTGCAGCGCATCATTTGTTTTCGTTTGTGTTTGAACTAGAATGCCTCGCATGACCCTCAATCCGCGCCAGACCGCCCTTCTCGAGGAAGTCCGCAGCCAGGGCTTTGCCTCCATCGACGCGCTCGCACGCAAGTTCGGCGTGACGCTGCAGACCGTCCGGCGCGACGTCAACCTGCTGGCGGAAAGCGGCATGCTGGCGCGCTTCCACGGCGGGGTACGGGTCGAGGGCTCGACCACGGAGAACATCGGCTACCGGCAGCGGCAGGTGCTTAACGCCGAAGGCAAGGTGCGCATTGCGCGCGCGGTGGCCAAGGCGGTGCCCGAAGGCTGCTCGCTGATCCTGAACATCGGCACCACGGTGGAAGAGATCGCCCGTGCGCTGATGCATCACCGCGGCCTGCGCGTGATCACCAACAATCTGAACGTGGCCGGCATCCTGGCCGACAATCCCGACTGCGAAGTCATCGTGGCCGGCGGCGTGCTGCGCTCGCGCGATCGCGGCATCGTCGGCGAAGCCACCGTGGAGTTCATCCGCCAGTTCAAGGTGGATATCGGGCTGATCGGCATTTCGGGGATCGAGGCCGACGGCACGTTGCGCGACTACGACTTCCGCGAGGTCAAGGTGGCACGGACCATCATGGAGCATGCGCGCGAGGTATGGCTGGCCGCGGACGCCAGCAAGTTCCACCGCCAGGCGATGGTGGAACTGGCGCATCTGTCGCAGGTGGACAGGCTGTTCACCGACCAGCCGCTGGCGGCCCCGTTCGGGCAGATCGTGGCGGACAGCGGAGTGAACTGTGTGGTGGCGGACCAGGACTGAAGCTGCCGCCAGGGCGGCGGCGCGTGCCGGTGTGCGCTGGCCGGCCGGCGCAATGCGCGCCGGCGGCAAGCCGCGGGGATTACTTGAACACGACCGTCTTGTGGCCGTTCAGCAGGATGCGGTGTTCGGCATGCCACTTGACCGCGCGGGCAAGCGCCACGCACTCGACGTCGCGGCCCACGGAGGTCAGCTGCTCCGGATCCATGCTGTGGTCGACGCGCGCGATTTCCTGCTCGATGATCGGGCCTTCGTCCAGGTCGGCCGTCACGTAGTGCGCGGTCGCGCCGATCAGCTTCACGCCGCGGTCATGAGCCTGGTAGTACGGCTTGGCGCCCTTGAAGCTCGGCAGGAACGAGTGGTGGATATTGATCGCGCGCCCGGCCAGCTTGCGGCACAGGTCGTCGGACAGCACCTGCATGTAGCGCGCCAGCACCACCAGGTCGATGTTCTGATCGCGCACCACTTCAAACACGCGGGCTTCCTGCGCGGCCTTCTGCTCGGCCGACGCGTTCATCAGCGGCAGGTGGAAGAAAGGCACGTCGTAGGACGCCGCCAGCTGGTAGAAGTCGCGGTGATTGGACACGATGGCCGCGATCTCGACCGGCAGCCCGCCCACCTTGGCGCGGAACAGCAGGTCGTTCAGGCAGTGCCCGATCTTCGACACCATGATCATCACGCGCGGCTTGGCCGCGGCGTCGAACAGTTCCCACTGCATGCCGAACTGGTCGCCCACCGGCGCGAACGCAGCCTTCAGCGTGTCCAGTCCCGGGCCGCCGGCCGGCGGGGTGAAATGCACGCGCATGAAGAAGCGGCCGGTGAATTCATCGCCGTACTGGTCGGAGTCGACGATATTGCAACCGTTCTGGAACAGCAGGCCCGATACGGAATGGACGATGCCCGGCTGGTCCGGGCACGAAAGAGTGAGAATGAATCCGGTGTTGCTCATCGTGAATTGTTCTGTCGGGTGCGTGCGGCAAGGGGCCGCGAGGGCGCAGGCGGGGCACGGGGCCCGGCGTCAGGCGGAATCGCCCGCGGATGCCAGCCAGCCGCGCCGGCGGAGGGCATCCAGCGTCACCAGTGTCGCATCGACCGTCATGGTGCCGGCCGACATGATAGCAAGCAATGCAGCGGGATCGATGCGACGGTGTTCGGCGACCTCGCCGTCCCGGTTGTGCGGAATGAAGTCGGCGGGCAGTTCCAGGTCATAGATATAGACGTGCTCCCACTGCACGCCTTCCGGAATCTCGCGCAGCACTTCGATGCGGCCATGGGCCTGTACGCCACGCGCCAGCGCGGCCGGGATGCCCGATTCTTCCTCGCATTCGCGCACCAGCGTGGCCAGAGGGTCGCTGCCGTGCGGCATGCCGCCGGCCACCAGGTTGTCCCACATGCCGGGGTCGACCGCCTTGGCCTGGCTGCGCCGCGAGATCCAGAAATCCGGTTCGCCGCGGATCACGCCGTTCATGTGCGAGGCGAACGTGAGCAGGCCGAGGAAGCGCGCCGCGGCGCGCTCCACCACGGCCAGCGCCGGGGCGTCAAGCGCCGGCGTCACGGCGAACAGCTCATTGCGCCAGCCACGTACGTGGCCGGCATCGGCAAGCTGCCTGGCCAGCGCCTCCAGCGCCGCGCTGCGTACCGCGAAGTCGCCACGGCCCGGCAGCAGGTCAACGCCGGGGCCGAGCGGCGTGTCCTCTTCAGGCCCCAGCAAGCAACCCATGCCGCGCAGGATCTCGGCATGATCGCGCGGCAGCCAGCCGACCTGCTGGCCCGACACCATCAGGCGCAGCTTGGTGGCGTAGTCAAAGGGGCTGCGCGCGGCAAGGGACGCGTCGATGGCGGCAAGGGTGTCGATAGGCATCGGCAGACGCAAGTTGAGGTTTCTCAGGGACTTCAGGGACGACAGGCATGAACCAGCAGACCACGCCCGCCGGGCAGCAGCAGTTCGTACTGGCGCTCGACCAGGGCACCAGCAGTTCGCGTGCCATCCTGTTCGATCACACCGGCAATCCGGTGCGGCTTGCCCAGCGCGAGTTCCGCCAATATTACCCACATCCCGGCCACGTCGAGCACGACCCGTACGAAATCTGGCAGTCGCAGCTCGCGGTCGCGCACGAGGCCCTGAACGACGCCGGCATCTCCACCTCGCAGTTGCGCGCCGTCGGCATCACCAACCAGCGCGAGACCACGGTGCTGTGGGACCGCAAGACCGGCGAGCCCGTGGGCCGCGCGCTGGTCTGGCAGGACCGCCGCACCGCGCCGATGTGCGAAGCGCTGCAGGATGCCGGCCATGAGCGGATGATCCGCGAGAAGACCGGGCTGGTCGTCGATGCCTACTTCTCCGGCACCAAGCTGCGCTGGATGCTCGACAACATCCCGGGCGCACGCGAACGCGCGCAGCGCGGCGAGCTGGCCTTCGGCACCGTGGACAGCTGGCTGATCTGGCAGCTCACCGACGGCGCGCGCCACGTGACCGACGTGTCCAACGCGTCGCGCACGATGCTGTTCAACATCCACACCTTCGAATGGGACGACGCACTGCTGGCGCTGCTCGACATCCCGCACAAGGTGCTGCCCGAGGTGGTGCCGTCGAGTGGCGAAGTCGCGCGCACGGCACCGCACCTGTTTGGCGTGGAAGTGCCCATTGCCGGCATCGCGGGCGACCAGCAAGCCGCCACCTTCGGCCAGGCCTGCCTGTCGCCGGGCATGGCCAAGAACACCTATGGCACGGGCTGCTTCCTGCTGATGAACACCGGCCCGCAGCCGGTGGTCTCGCGCAACCGGCTGCTCACCACGATCGGCTGGCAGATTGGCGGCCAGACGCAATACTGCCTGGAGGGCGGCGTCTTCATGGGCGGCGCCACCATCCAGTGGCTGCGTGACGGCCTGAAGATCATCGAAAGCGCCCCCGAGGTCGAGCCGCTGGCGCGCCAGTGCGACGACACCGGCGGCGTGGTACTGGTGCCGGCGTTTGCCGGGCTGGGCGCGCCCCACTGGGATGCGTTCGCGCGCGGCACGCTGGTCGGCATGACGCGGGGCACCGGCCGCCCGCAGATCGCGCGCGCCGCGCTGGAATCCATCGCGCTGCAGAGCGTGGACGTGCTCGAGGCCATGCAAAAGGATGCCGGCATCTCGCTGGCCGAACTGCGCGTCGATGGCGGCGCCTCGCGCAGCGACCTGCTGATGCAGATGCAGGCCGACCTGCTAGGCACGACCGTGGTGCGCCCGCGCGTCACGGAAACCACGGCATTGGGTGCCGCTTACCTGGCCGGGCTGGCCACCGGCTACTGGAGTGATCCGGGACAGATCGCCAGGCAATGGCAGGTGGAACGGCGCTTCGAACCCAGGCTCTCGAGTGACGAACGCGCGCACCGGCTGAACCGCTGGCATCGCGCCGTCGACCGGGCCCGCGACTGGGCGCGCGAAGATGACGAGCCCACCGGCACCGCGAAGTCCTGATTGCAGCCGCGCCCGCCTTACCCCCCACCCGAACTTGTCATGCAGAAAGTCCCGACCCCGATCCAGCCACCGTCCCGCGCCGCCTTGCTCGCAAGCCTGGAACGGGAGCCCCGCTGGGACGTGATTGTCATCGGCGGCGGCGCCACCGGCCTGGGCACGGCCGTCGACGCGGCCTCGCGCGGGTACCGCACGCTGCTGGTGGAAGCCGCCGACTTTGCCAAGGGCACGTCGAGCAAGGCCACCAAGCTCGTGCATGGCGGCGTGCGCTACCTGGCGCAAGGCAATATCAGCCTGGTGCGCGAGGCCCTGCATGAGCGCGGACTGCTGGCCCGCAATGCCCCGCACCTGGTCTGGCCGCTCGGCTTTGTCGTGCCGGCCTACCAGCTCTTCGACCAGCCGTTCTATGGCATCGGCCTGAAACTCTATGACATGCTGGCCGGCAGCCTGAACCTGGACGGGAGCCGCTGGCTGAGCCACCGCGAGGTGCTGGCCGCCGCGCCGACACTGGCCGAGCACGTGGGCGGACGCCCGCTGCGCGGCGGCAACCTGTACTTCGACGGCCAGTTCGACGACGCCCGCCTGGCCATTGCGCTGATGCGCACGCTGTTCGACGTGGGCGGCACCGCCATCAACTACCTGCCGGTGACCGGCCTGTCGCAGCAGGGCGGCGTGGTCAATGGCGTGACGGTTCGCGATGCGCTCGGCGATGCCACCTTCCGCCTGCGCGCCGACTGCGTGGTCAACGCCACGGGAGTATGGGTAGACGCCGTGCGCCAGATGGAGGGCGGCCACGCCCGCACCATGGTCGCGCCCAGCCAGGGCGTGCACCTGACGCTGCCGCGCAGCTTCCTGCCGGGGGACCGGGCCGTCCTGATCCCGAAGACCGATGACGGCCGCGTGCTGTTCGTGGTGCCGTGGAACGGGCACACGATCGTCGGCACCACCGACACGCCGCGCCAGGACCTGCCGCTGGAACCCGATGCCAGCGCCGACGATGTCGACTTTATCCTGGATACCGCCTCGCGCTACCTGGCGCGGGACCCGAGCCGTGCCGACGTCACCAGCGTCTGGGCCGGCCTGCGGCCGCTGGTCAAGGCAACCGGCGAGGCATCGACCGCTTCGCTGTCGCGCGAGCACACCATCGTGGTGTCGCGCGCCGGGCTGATCACGGTCACAGGCGGGAAATGGACCACCTATCGCAAGATGGCGGAAGATGTCATCCAGACGGCGATCCAGCGCCAGATGCTGCGCGCCGCGCCGTGCGTGACGGCTGACCTTGCCCTGCATGGCGCCAGCGGCCTGCCCGCAGACCTGCCGGCGCCCAACTCGGTCTCGCCGGACCGTTACTATGGCAATGAGTTGCCGGCATTGCGGGCCCTGCCCGGCAACGAGAACTTCCTGGCGCCCACGGCGGGACTGACCGAGGCCCACGTGCGCTTTGCCGCGCGCCACGAACTCGCGCGACGTGTCGAGGACGTGCTGGCCCGGCGCAACCGGGCGCTCTTCCTGGATGCCCGCGCGGCCGTGGAGGCCGCGCCGCGCGTGGCAGCGATCCTGGCGCAAGAGCTGGGCCACGACGACGCCTGGCAGGCCGCCGAAGTGGCGAGCTTCCGCAAGCTCGCCGCCGGATATATGCTCGGCTGAGCCGGCCGGCTGCTGCCTTCCATACCAGACAGGACCACCGACATCGCCTTGCGCGACCTGGAGCAGACGGACAGGAATCCTCCCATGCCCGGCGGCTGTCGCGCCGTGCCATAGCGCGGCCTGTTATCGCCCCCCCATTTGAGGCAATGGCATTCCGGGAGATAATGCGGGCCATTGCAATACGGAGAACACCATGGACGAGATTGAAGACCTGTCCGACCTGCCGATGCCACGCTTCATCTGGGGCTTCGCGATCGCCGCCGGCCGGGGCGGAGAGGTCCTGCACGACGAATTCGAGTACCTGACCCACACGCGCAGCCCGCGCTTCACGTGCCGCGTGGTCGAACTCGAGGACATGCCGGCCGACAGTGACGAAGGCGGCATCGACGGACGCATCGTCCACCCCGACGATCCGCGCCGCATGTTCTACATCACCGATGCCGGCATGGCACTGGTCAACTTTTCGCTGTTCGACAAGATGCCGGACCGCCAGAAGTTCAAGAAGATCTGCGACGAAGCGATCGCCAACTGGATGTTGCGCCGCGAATTCCTGGGAGATGAGGACGACGAGGGCGACGAAGAGTAAGGCTCGGGTGCAGCGCGGTCAGGCCTGCCGCCCGCGCTGCGCTAGACCGCTTCCCTTACCTCGATGAGATCCGCCGCCACGCGCTGGATCTCGGCATAGACGGGAATGGCCTCGAGCGGGCCCGTACATCCCACGGCCGTTGCCTGGCTCGCATCGGCGCCCGGCGGCAGGAATACGAAGGCCATGCCGGGCCGCCAGCCCGGGTGGTTGCGCAAGCTGTCATTGAGGATGTCGAGATACTGAGCACGCGTGAAAACATGCTTTGCCATGGTCCGTCTCTCCGTGTCGGCTGCGGGCGGGCCAGATGGCCCGCAGGCGCTTCGCACTACCGGCGGGGATCGTAGCATGGCATGCCGCACGCCGGTCACCGTGAAGGCTGCCGGCTCAGCCTGACCTCCGGCATTGCTTCAGCATTCGCCCTTCTTGGCGTGGCCCGGCGGGCAGTGATACCCCTTGGGCCCCTTGCCGCGGTGATCGTCCCAGCGGCCAGGTACCAGAACCCAGCCATCGCGCGACTGGATCCAGCGCGGAGACTCATAGACATAACCGGGCCGCTCATGCTCCCAGCGGCCCTGCTTCCACGCGTGCTTGTGATGATGATCGTCCCAGTCCCAGTAGCCCGGCATCCAGACATAGCCGGGGCGCGGCGCGGGCACGACCTCATAGACCGGCGCCGGCGGCGGCACGCCAATGGCAATGTTGACCGAGACCTGGGCCTGCGCCGGGAGGCCGGCGCCAAGTCCGCCGCAAACAAAGGCCGCAAGCAGGACCGCACGCGGCAGGACGCGAAAACGAGTCTTCATGGATACCCTTTCTTGTAGATGTGGCCCAAGTCTAACTCCGAAGTGGGCACATCCGTTGTAAGAAACGGTATCCCGGTACGGACCCGAGACGGCGTGACGGACTAATGGTCCGCGACCATGGCTTTCAGTTCGGCATCGCCGGCGACTCGCGCCGCATCCGACGTGGTGAACGTATCGTCAGAGACAATGGTGCGCCGAATTTGCTGGGCATTGAAATCGACCAGTGAAATGATCCAGACATAGCGGCCCGCCTGGGGCGCCGTCTGCACGAAAGACTTCAGGCCGGAATGGGACTCGCTCGCCATGATCCACCTCCTTGCAATGCGTGTCTGAAAAGACTAGCACAGCATGGCGACAGTTCCCTGAACCCGTCACGGTCCAGTTCTTCAGCTGACAATGCGACCGAGCGTCGCCACCGCGACATTGAACAAACCCAGCACCAGATTGATACCGACCGCTTGCCGGATCCGGTTGAGCGCGGCGGCGGCGGCTGGCCATTCGCCAGCGTCCACATTGCGCCGCAAAGCGGGATAGGGCCCGAAGAAAACGAAGAGGAAGACCACGGCCATCACCACGCCGACGCCCGCCATCAGATGCCAGTTCGGCGGTGCCGCGGCCATGCCGGCATGGGCCATCATGGCACCGCCGCTGAGCAGGATCAGCACCAGTGCCGCCCAGACCCATCGGAAGAAGCGGTCAAAGACTCCGCGCCAGAGGCGCAGGCGCGACGGTGGATCGAGTACCTGCCCCGCGACCGGGCGCAGGCACAGATAGGCGAAGAACATGCCGCCCACCCAGACGACGGCAGCGATCACATGCAGGAACAGTAGAAGCGACAGGAAGGTCATCATGCGGTGTGGGGGGAATCGGCGCTGCGCACCAAAGCCTGCATTCTATGCGCCGCGCGCATTCACGCGCACAGGATGCCCGCAGGCCCGCTGACGATTCAGGATTGCGGCGATCCTGCCGATAACCGCTTCAGACAATGCCGGGAACCGCCCCCAACCTGCGTCCCGGCCCGATCAAAACGAGAACGCCATGGAACGCACTGCGTTCCATGCAAGAGCGGGCCCAGGACAACCCGATCAGGCCGTACGCACATTTCACCCACCTCATGGCTCGCGCCCCCGCCAGAATCCGCCCCAGGCGGAACCGAAGCCCCTTCCGCTACTGCCTGCGCCTGCTGGCGGCTACCGTGCTGGCTATCGTGCCAGCCGTATTGCCGCCGGGCGCGATCGCTCAACCCGCCCCGCAACGCGCCGACATGGTGGCGCGGGTCGTCTTCAGCCTGCTCGGCTACGCGCACTGGCCGGCCGAGCGGGAGTCGATTCGCCTCTGCGTGGACAATACCAGCCGGTATCCGGCCCGCCTGCTCGAAGGCGGGGCGCTGAGCAACGGCCGCCAGGTGCGCACGCGCGAAGTCGATGTCATGTCGGAACCGCTCGCGAGCCAGTGCGATGCGCTCTATCTTGGCACCATGACCGACGCCCGGCGCCAGCGCCTTGCCGCGGAACTGACGGGCCGGCCAGTGCTGGTCATCAGCGAAGAGGACTTCGAGTGTGAGGTTGGCAGCATGTTCTGCCTGAACATCCGCGAGAGCCAGGTGTCGTTCCGCGTGAATCTCGATTCGCTCGCCCGCAGCGGTGTCCATGTCCATCCGGCCGTGCTGCAACTGGGCCGGCGCCGGGGCGCATCGTCATGAAGCCTGGATCGCGGCTTGCCAATGGCCGGCAACGCCCTACCCTCTACGGTGCGCTGCGCCGCATCCACCTTGGCGTGGCGCTGCTGGCGGTCTGCACGGCGGGGCTCTCGCTGACCGCGCTGGGCCTCACGGCATTGCGGGTCTATGCCGACCACAACCTGCGGCTGGTGGCGCGCTCGATCGCCTATACGCTCGAAGCGCCCGTGGTATTCCACGACAAGGCTGCCGCCAGCGAGACCCTGGCCCTGATTGCCGAGTCCGAAGATGTGTCGCGCGCCACGGTACTGGACCCGGATAACCGCGTCCTGGCGGACTGGCAGCGTCCGGGCCACGAACGCCGTGACGGCTTGCGGCACACCATCGGGGAACTGCTCAGTACTGGCGTGATCGAGCAGCCGATTCTGCATGACGCCAGGCCGGTCGGCATCCTGCGCATGACCGGCGACCCTTCCAATCTGCTGCACTTCCTGCTGCAGGGCGGGCTGGGCCTGCTCGCCTGTCTGCTGCTGACGGCGGTCAGCGCGCACTACATGTCGAGCCGCATGCTGGCGCAGATCGTCGAACCGCTGCGCAACCTGATGCGCGTGGCCCACGCCGTGCGTTCGGAGCGCGATTTTGCCCGGCGCACGCCACCCGCCCGCATCGAGGAGCTGAATGCGCTTGGCGACGACTTCAACGGCCTGCTCGACGAACTGGAAACCTGGCAACACCAGATGCAGCACGAGAACCGGTCGCTCGCTCATCGTGCCAGCCATGACTCGCTGACCGGCCTGCTCAACCGGTCAGCGTTCGAGGAATTGCTGGAACTCGCCGTACGCGCCGCGGCTGCAAGCACCGGCTATGCAGCCCTGCTCTATCTCGACAGTGATGACTTCAAGGGCATCAATGACCGCTTTGGCCACGCTGCCGGAGACGCCGTGCTGATAGCCCTGGCGCAACGCATCCGCGCAGGCGTGCGGGAGGGCGATGTAGTCGCCCGCCTGGGGGGCGACGAGTTCGCCGTGCTGACCACGTCCTTGCGCGCGCCCGCAGACGCCATCCAGATCGCCGAGCAGGTCCTGCAACGGATCCCCGAGCCTGTCCATTTGCCCGATGGCACCTTCATCACCGCATCGCTTAGCATTGGCATAGCCGTGTTCCCGGTGCATGCGCGGGGCAGCCAGGGGCTGCTGCACGCGGCCGACGCGGCCATGTACGGCGCCAAGCGCCGGTCTGGCGGGGCCTGGCAGAGTGCGGAGCCACGCCTGGAGACCATCCAGGACCAGTCATGACCCGTGCCTTCCACAGCGACACCGTGGAGCAGGCGTCCAGGGCTCAGTCGCCGAATGGATTCGGCGCGCGGTTCTCGATCGAGTCCGACAGATCGAAGTCGTCGCGCACCTTGTCGACCACGGCGCGGATGCCGGCCTCGTAGCCGGTGCCCTTGCCGAAGCCCTTCATATCCCAGTTCCGTCCGCGTGCATCACGCGGGTGCGGCTCAGGCATCGGCACGCGAATCCTGGCGCCATCCTCGCCGATTTCGTCGATCTGCTGCACTCGCCGGCTCACCTCGTCCTGCAAGGCGCGGCGGCCGCGCTCGCGCTTGGCCATGGCAATCTCCCGGAGCGGTTCGGCAGCCATGCTAGCACGTGCGTACCCGGCCGCTCAAAGCGCGGCCTTCGCAGCCTGATAGGCGTCGTAGAGCTTGCGGAATACCGGCCCGGGCACGCCGGTGCCGATAACCTGCCCGTCAATGGACACCACCGGCAGCAGCTCCTTGCTTGCCGACGACAGCAAGACCTCATCGGCGCCGAAGACCTCGTCACGCGAGATACGGCGCGCCTCCAGCGAGATATCGAACGTCTCGCAGAGTTCCTCCATCAGGCCGTAGCGGATGCCCTCCAGGATGAGGTTGTCCTTGGGCGGCGCCAATACCCGGCCTTTGCGCACCACCCACACATTGGACGACGAGGCTTCCGTGAGCCAGCCATCACGGAACTGGATAGCCTCGGTCACGCCATGCTCGGCAGCGTGTTCCGCAGCCAGCACATTGCCGAGCAGCGAGGTCGACTTGATCTGGCAATTCAGCCAGCGGCGGTCCTCCATCGTCACGCATGCTACGCCCTTTGCAACGGCCTCCGCCGACGGCAGCACCATTGGATTGGTCATGATCAGCACCGTCGGCGTGACCGCCTTGGGAAAGGCGTGCGCCCGCCGCGCCACGCCGCGCGTGACCTGGATGTACACCATCTGGTCGGAGAGTCCATTGGCTTCCACCACGCGTGCAATCAGCGCCAGCCACTCGGATTCGCTGTGCGGATCGGGAATGCCGATTGCTGCCAGACTGCGCGCAAGGCGCGCCAGGTGCTGGGCGCCGCGGAACGGCTTGCCGTGGTAGATCGGGATGACTTCGTAGATGCCATCGCCGAAGATGAAGCCGCGGTCCAGCACAGGGACGCGGGCTTCGGACAAGGGAGTCAATTCCCCATTGAGGTAGACGGTGGGTTCGGACATGGTGCGCGCGCGTTGGAAGGGATGTCCGATTCTTTCACAGTGCGAGACGGCAGCCTATGCAAATGGCGCATAAGGTGGCCAGGAAAAGCGAAAGCGATGAATGTCGTCCGTCCCTCGAATTCATAACAACGCGGCCAAAATCCTTCCTTTCTGAACAGGGACTCGCTGCGAAGACTTCCGATACAGTACTCCGCTACCCTGTTCAAGGAGACGGGCATGCCTTCGCGAATTGTTCGCGTTTCGCCAGCTGCCTTGGGGTGGTCCATGCAATCAGCTGGCCTGCCCGCCCCGCTTCATTTCGCTACGCTGGATGCGGCTATTGCTGCTGGCTGGCACTACGCCAGGAAGGAGCACGCCGTGCTGGAAATATGCAGGGAAGGCGGGACGGTCCGGCTACGCAGCGCAGGGACGGAGGACGCGCCAGCAAGGACTTCACGGAATGAGAAAGCGACTCCTGGCGAGGATAGGCGCGACCTGAAGGTCATATCGTGAGCTCGATCACAGCCGTGCCCTGCTTGCTGTGCGGCGATCTTGCGCGACGTTGGCGTGACCGTCGCGATCAGCTCCATGGCGATTGCGTGTATCGCTGCGCACGCTGTGGCGGGCGCTTTTCCGTCACAGGCGACGCCTCTTCGGCAATCGGCAAGGGCCAGTGGAACACTGCGGAACTGATGGATGCAGTCAGGCAGCATATTGCCATGGGCGCACTGCCGCGCATCGAGAACATCGGCGGCATGCCGAGCGTGAGGCCGGTTGGCCGTCAGACGCCTTGACGCGCCTGGCCGTCGTTTGCAAACGGCGCCCGTCCCCTTAACCGGGATAGGTCATGCCATGCAAAATCAGCGCTCGATGCTTGACCAGATCGCTGAGGCTATCGCATAGCCTGGCACGGATTTGCTCGGCGCTATTGCTTTCAATGCCGTCCCGCTTGAGTTCCGCGATCCGTCGCTCCTGCGCGTGAATGCGCTGCCCCAGGCGCTCAATGGACCGTTCCGTGTCATCCAGCTCCTTGAGGTCCTCCTGGATGTTCCGAGGCGCCAATCGTGCTTGCATGATGGCCTCCTTGCAGATGCTGCCATGACTTGGTGATAGCTCTTGCGCGAGGCGTCCGGTATCGGAGGAAGTCCGACAAGGAACGGAGAGGTGACGAGGCCAATAAAATCTGCGCGCAGAGAAAAGCCCCTCGGTGCGGGGGCCTCGAGGGGCTGAAGGACCTGTAGGCTGGAGGAGATCCGGCACCTACGTGAGGCCAGTCTACGTCGCGGGCAGGCTGGCCGCATCACCCACCCGGGTCAGTCTTCACTGCGCGCGGGCAGGTTCGAATAGTCGAATAGTGAGCCTGCGCTGGCCGCCAACCTGGATCACCGGCCGTCAACGCATGCACTCACGAGCGCTTGCATTCGACCTTCTCCTCATAGTCACCGTTGTCTTTCCACTCGCGCTCGATCAGGCAGGGGCCTTCGCGGTACTTCTGCTTTTGCTCATAGCCAGGCGGACCGCCTTTGCATTTTCGCTTCTCCTTGTACTCGCCATCGCCCTTTTGCTTGCGCTCGACCTTGCACGGGCCCTCGCGAAATTTTTCCTTGTACTCGGTACTATCGGCGCGTGTCACTGGCGAGACCAGGAAGAAGCAGAGAAACAGGGTCAGGCCGGCTGTTCGGGATGTTCGGGACATTAGGCAGATGTGCGGCATCGGGGGCGCCAGAATAGCGAAAGCGGCTTTGGGCAGCTGTATCAAAGCGTTACGCCCCTCCTCGGAATTGCAATCGTGCAGGCAAACAAAAAGGGCTGGGGTCGATGACCCAAGCCCTTTTTATAACCCTGCCGTCAGCTGTCGCTAACCCGCAAAGCCTTACAGAATGTGTGGCGGAGAGAGGGGGATTCGAACCCCCGATAGGCTGTTAACCTATACACGCTTTCCAGGCGTGCGACTTAAACCACTCATCCATCTCTCCGGGAAGTCAGCGATTATAGCAGAGCCCGGCAACGCGTCCAGCGTTTCGTGATCTGCCGCCCTACCCCTTTCGCAAGTAGCTCACCAGGCGGTCGATCACAGGCGCGTTCCGTGGCGTGACAAGGCTGACCAGGATGGCCGCGGCAAAGCCCGCCGGAACGCCGAATGCCCCAGACGCAATCGGGTCCACGCCGAACCACCGGTCGCCGAAAATCCCGGTCATGCGGGTAAAGAACGGATAGTTGACGAATATGTAGTAGACCGAGATGCCAAGCCCCGCGGCCATGCCCGCTACCGCGCCGGCGGCGGTGGTGCGGCGCCAGAAGATGCCCAGCACCAGTACCGGGAAGAAGCTGGAGGCTGCCAGTGAGAAGGCAGCGCCGACCAGGAACAGGATATTGCCAGGACGCAGGGAGGTGACGTACGACGCGAACAGCGCCACCCCTAGCAGCACGATCTTGGCCGTGGTGACGCGCCGCTGGTGGCTCGCCTGGCGGTCGACCATGTGATAGAAAACGTCGTGCGACAGGGCATTGGCGATTGTCAGCAACAAGCCGTCCGCGGTGGACAGCGCGGCCGCCAGCGCGCCGGCGGCGATCAGCCCGGATATCACGTAAGGCAGCCCGGCAATCTCCGGCGCCGCCAGCACGATCATGTCGGGCTGCAGCAGGATTTCCGCCCATTGCACGATGCCGTCGCCATTGACGTCGCGCAGGGCGAACACAGGCGGATCGACCTTGCGCCACTGCACGACCCACTGCGGCAGCTCGGCATAAGGCGTGCCGACCACATGCTGGAAGAACTCGTATTTGACCAGTGCCGCCAGCGTGGGGGCTGAGACGTATAGCAAGGCGATGCAGAGCACGGCCCACGCCACGGAGTTGCGCGTTTCCTTCACCGAGGGCGTGGTGTACAGGCGCGTGAGAATGTGCGGCAGGCTGGCAGTCCCCACCATCAGGCAGAACACCAGCAATACGAAATTCAGCCGCTTGTTCCCGCGCTCGTGTTCCGAGGCCGAGGGATAGGGCTCGGTCGATGGCGTGGAAGGCTGGCTGCGCGCGAGCGCGTCTTCGCGCATCTGGTTCCACTGCTGCTTCGCGGCGGCCGCATCGGCGGGGAATTCGATGCGTTCACGTTCTACCGCCTTGATCTCCCGCAGCGGCGCATTGCGCCCGCGCAAGTCCCGAAGCCGCGCGTCGAGCGCGTCGCGCTCTTCGGCGAACGATTCCGGCAACCGCGCGATGCGGTCCTGCATCTGGATGGCCTGCTGCCGGTAGTACTCTCGTACTGCCTGCTCGGCCGGCTCGCGCTCGAGTTGCCGCTCGCGCTGGTCCAGCTGTGACAGCAGCGGGCCATAGCTCAGTTGCGGCACGACTTCCTGATGGTGCTTCCACGCAATCATCGAAACCGTGACGAGGAAGGCGACAATCATCATGATGTACTGCGCCACCTGGGTCCATGTCACCGCGCGCATGCCGCCCAGGAACGAGCAGACCAGGATGCCGGCCAGCCCGAAGAATATGCCGACCGCGAACTCCACGCCGATAAAGCGCGTGACCACGAGGCCTACGCCCTGGATCTGCGCGACCAGGTAGACAAACGAGCACAGCGATGCCGCCAGTACCGCGATGGCGCGCACCGGCAGATTGCCGCCCGGCTTGCCATTGCCGTAGCGCGCCGCCAGGAAATCGGGAATGGTATAACCCCCGTACTTGCGCAGATACGGCGCGAGCAGGAACGCGACCAGGCAATAGCCGCCGGTCCACCCCATCACGTAGGCCAGGCCTTCATAGCCGGACGCGAACAGGATGCCCGCCAGACCGATGAAAGATGCCGCGCTCATCCAGTCGGCCGCGATCGCCATGCCGTTGAACATGGCGGGCACGCGCCGCGCGGCCACGTAGTATTCGTTGAGATCCGAGGTGCGGCAGATCAGGCCGATGCAGGCGTAGATCGCGATCGTGATAAAGAGAAAGACATAGCCGAGCCAGAGCGCATCGGCATTGGATTTCTCTAGCAGCCCCATCATGCCGACGAAGCCGAACAAACCCAGCGTGAACAGGCCGTAGTACAGCATCAGCCGGCGGCGGAAACGCGACTGGGCGTCGGGCATAGGCAGAGCGGTCTGGCAGTTGAGGGGGAACGACAGTGAAGAACCCGCCGGCGCGTTGAGCGCGGCGGCGGGTTCGGTCGGGCTGGGCGCTACCGGATGATCCGGTTACTGCGCCTGCTTGAGTTGATCAAGGATTGCGGGATTTTCCAGCGTGGAGGTGTCCTGCGTGATTTCCTCCCCCTTGGCCAGCGAACGCAGCAGACGCCGCATGATCTTGCCCGAGCGCGTCTTCGGCAGGTTATCACCGAAGCGGATGTCCTTCGGCTTGGCGATCGGGCCGATTTCCTTGGCCACCCAGTTGCGCAGCTCCGTGGCGATTTTCTGCGCCTCGGCATCCGACGGACGCGCGCGCTTGAGCACCACGAACGCACAGATCGCCTCGCCAGTGGTGTCATCCGGACGGCCCACCACCGCGGCTTCGGCCACGATCGGGTTGGCAACCAGCGCCGACTCGATCTCCATCGTGCCCATGCGGTGCCCCGACACGTTCAGCACATCATCGATGCGGCCCATGATGGTGAAGTAGCCCGTCTCCTTGTCGCGGATCGAGCCATCGCCGGCCAGGTAGAGCTTGCCGCCCAGCTCTTCGGGGAAATAGCTCTTCTTGAACCGTTCCGGATCGCCCCAGATGGTGCGGATCATCGCCGGCCAAGGGCGCTTGACCACCAGGATGCCGCCCGCGCCATTCGGTACATCCTGCCCGGTCTCGTCGACAATCGCCGCCATGATGCCCGGCAGCGGCAGCGTGCACGAACCCGGCACCAGCGGCGTCGCGCCCGGCAGCGGCGTGATCATGTGGCCCCCGGTCTCGGTCTGCCAGAAGGTGTCGACGATCGGGCAGCGCTCGTTGCCGATGTTCTTGTGGTACCACATCCACGCTTCGGGGTTGATCGGCTCGCCCACCGTGCCGAGCAGGCGCAGGCTCGACAGGTCATACTGCTTCGGGTGGATCTTCTCGTCGGCCTCGGCGGCCTTGATCAGCGAGCGGATCGCCGTCGGCGCGGTGTAGAAGATGCTGACCTTGTGGCGCGCGATCATGTCCCAGAAGCGGCCGGCATTCGGATAGGTCGGCACGCCTTCGAAGATGATCTGGGTCGCGCCCGCGGCCAGCGGACCATAGGCGATGTAGGTGTGGCCGGTGACCCAGCCGATATCGGCGGTGCACCAGAAGAGATCGTCGGGCTTGATGTCGAAGGTCCACTGCATCGTCATCAGCGCCCACAGCAGGTAACCGCCGGTGCTGTGCTGCACGCCCTTGGGCTTGCCGGTCGAGCCCGAGGTGTAGAGCACGAACAGCGGATGCTCGGCGCTCACGGGCACGGCCTCGCAGGTATCGGGCTGGCCGGCCGAGACGTCTTCCATCCAGCGGTCGCGGCCTTCAGTCCAGTTGACCTTGCCGCCGG
This sequence comes from Cupriavidus sp. 22TCCZM01-5, assembly GCF_057798915.1. Taxonomy (NCBI): domain Bacteria; kingdom Pseudomonadati; phylum Pseudomonadota; class Betaproteobacteria; order Burkholderiales; family Burkholderiaceae; genus Cupriavidus; species Cupriavidus sp. 22TCCZM01-5. The sequence goes on along the minus strand of NZ_JBYOJR010000011.1, from coordinate 14,530 downwards.
TGCGGCGATAGACGATCACGTGCTTCACCGCCTCGCAGTCACCAAGCGCGAGCGCCTCATCGGCAATCGCCTTGAGCGGCAGCGCCTTGCCGCCGCGCATCTGCTCATCGGCGGTGATCAGCGCCACGGCGCCAACGTCCACCAGCCGCTCCTGCAGCGACTTGGCCGAGAAGCCGCCGAACACGACCGAATGCGTGGCGCCCAGGCGGGCGCAGGCCTGCATCGCCACGACGCCTTCGATCGACATCGGCATGTAGATCACCACGCGGTCGCCCGTCTTGATGCCGAGTGCCTTCAGTCCATTGGCAAAGTGGCAGACCCTGGCGTGCAGATCGCGGTAGGACACGCGCGTCACGGCGCCATCGTCAGCCTCGAACACAATCGCCGTCTTGTCGGCATTGCCGTTCTGCAGATTGCGGTCCAGGCAGTTGTACGAGGCATTGAGCTCGCCATCCTCGAACCACTTGTAGAACGGCGCATCGCTCTCGTCGAGCACCTTGGTGAACGGCTTGTTCCAGTGCAGCAGGGCGCGCGCGCGGCTGCCCCAGAAGCCCTCGTAGTCGCGCTCCGCCTCGGCACACAGCGCGTGGTAGGCATCCATGCCCGAGATCGTCGCTTGCCGGACGAAGGACTCGGGCGGATTGAAAACGCGATGCTCTTGCATCACCGATTCGATGGTGGACATAGGCGGGTCTCCTGGTATTTGACTGAACGGCTTGGCTGCCAAATTACGCGCGGCGGCTTACTTAAACCTGACGCTCCCCACGCTGCGGCATCGCCGCCGGAACTTTGCTGCAAAGCAATAAACCTGCGCGTCGGATGCCCAGCAAGGAATGTGCAGCCTTCTTCATTAGGCTAGCACAGCTATAATCCCCCGGCCCGATATTCGGGCGCCTGAGCGTCCACAGCGCGCCGACGCCGGTGTCTGCGGATCGCCCACACCCTGCCCGCACCCTGCCCGCACAAAGGGCTTCGTGCTCACTCCCGAGGCAGTATCCGTGTCCATCTACCCGTTCTTCCTGATCGCCTCGATGGCACTCGTCGGCAGCAACGTCGGCCTGGGCAAATCGATCATCGCGCATGTGCCGGTGCTGCTGTTCGCGCTGCTGCGCTTTGTCATCGCCATCGTCTGCCTGTCGCCGTGGTACCGGCCTGCGCGCATGCGCCAGGTGTCGCGTGCCGAATGGCGCAACCTGTTCCTGCAGGCGTTCTTCGGCACCTTCCTGTTCACGCTGCTGATGCTCAATGGCGTGCGCCTGACCAGCGCGATGGCCGCTGGCGTGATTACCAGCACCATCCCCGCGACGGTGGCTATCCTGTCCTGGCTGTGGTTGCGCGAACGGCTATCGCGCCGGACGGTGGCATCGGTGCTGCTGGCAGTGGCCGGCGTGGCCGTACTGAACGTGGCGCGCGGCAGTTCGCATGGCGCGGGCAGCGGAGGCAGCCAGGCCCTGCTCGGCAACCTGATGATCCTGGGTGCGGTGGTCTGCGAATCGACCTACGTCATCCTGTCGCGCCGACTGACGCAGACGCTGGCTGCCATCGAGATCTGTGCCTACACGCACCTGATTGGCGGCCTGCTGATGCTGCCGCTGGGCTTCATCCCCCTGCTCGACTTCGACCTGTCCACCGTGCCGATGCAAACCTGGCTCATGCTGCTGTGGTACGCATTGTCCGCGAGCGTGTTCTCGTTCTGGCTGTGGATGAAGGGCATCCGGCACGTACCGGCCCAGCTCGCGGGCGTATTCACGTCGGTGCTGCCGGTGGCCGCAGCCGCCTACGGCATCGTCTTCCTGGGCGAGACGCCAGGCTGGCCGCACGCCGTGGCACTGGGCTGCGTGCTGGGCGGCATCGTGCTCGCGAGCTGGCCGGGGCCGTTGGCCCGCCGGGGATTGCGGGACCCGGCCTGAAACGTTTCAGGAAGTGACAGGCATCGCAGCGCACAATATGGGCACGGTACAATCGAACGCTATTTCGATTGTCTTGTTACATAGACCTTTCTGCCCGATTGCCCATGGCCCAATCTTCGATGCGCCCCATCCCCCGCCTCATCTTTGCCTCGCGCTGGCTCCAGCTGCCGCTGTACCTCGGCCTGATCGTCGCGCAAGGCGTCTACGTCTATCACTTCATGGTCGAGGTGTGGCATTTGCTGTCGCACGTGACCGAGTACGACGAGAACAAGATCATGCTGGTGGTGCTGGGCCTGATCGACGTGGTGATGATCTCCAACCTGCTGATCATGGTGATCGTGGGCGGCTACGAGACCTTCGTCTCGCGCCTGGGTATCGACAACCACCCCGATGAGCCCGAATGGCTCGACCACGTCAATGCCGGCGTGCTCAAGGTCAAGCTATCGATGGCGCTGATCGGCATCTCGTCGATCCACCTGCTCAAGACCTTCATCGACGCGGAACAGCGCTCGACCCATACCATCATGTGGCAGGTGGCCATCCACCTCGCTTTCCTGTTGTCCGCCCTGGCAATGGCCTGGGTGGATCGCATGACTTCCCATCCGGTCAGCGTTCATATGGCGCCTGAAGCACACTAAGGCAGCGAACCACGCTGGCCTCACCCCGGACCGCGGCCTGGCGCCGCGGTTCTTCATTTGGGACACCGCCTACGTCGCCATGTGGCGAAAAAAGCATGCGGAACCTTGTGGACGCCTGTATGCAGGCGGGCAGAGCGCCCCGGCTCGGTGTATGATTTCGGGCTGTGTTTCACCGCTGCCACCCCCCACAAAATGACCGTCATCAAGCAAGAAGACCTCATCCAGAGCGTCGCCGACTCCCTGCAGTACATCAGCTACTACCATCCGATGGACTACATCACCAGCCTGGGCCGCGCCTATGAGCTGGAGCAGAGTCCCGCCGCCAAGGATGCGATCGCGCAGATCCTGACCAACAGCCGCATGTGCGCAGAAGGCAAGCGCCCGATCTGCCAGGACACCGGCATCGTCACGGTCTTCGTCAAGGTCGGCATGGACGTGCGCTGGGATGGCGCCACCATGAGCCTGACGGACATGATCAACGAGGGCGTGCGCCGCGGCTACACCCATCCGGACAACGTGCTGCGCGCCTCGATCGTCAGCCCGCCCGAAGGCGCCCGCAAGAACACCAAGGACAACACCCCGGCCGTGATCCACTACGAGATCGTGCCGGGCAACACCGTCGACATCCAGGTCGCGGCCAAGGGCGGCGGCTCGGAGAACAAGTCCAAGTTCGTGATGCTGAACCCGTCCGATTCGATCGTCGACTGGGTGCTGAAGACCGTGCCGACCATGGGCGCCGGCTGGTGCCCGCCGGGCATGCTGGGCATCGGCATCGGCGGCACCGCCGAGAAGGCCATGGTCATGGCCAAGGAATCGCTGATGGAGTCGATCGACATCCAGGACATCATCGCCCGCGGCCCGAAGGACTGGATCGAGGAGCTGCGCGTCGAGCTGTACGAGAAGGTCAACGCGCTGGGCATCGGCGCACAGGGCCTGGGCGGCCTGGCCACCGTGCTGGACGTCAAGATCATGGCCAGCCCGACGCACGCCGCGTCCAAGCCGGTCGCGATGATCCCGAACTGCGCCGCGACCCGCCATGCGCACTTCACGCTGGACGGCAGCGGCCCGGCCAAGCTCGAAGCGCCTGACCTGTCGCAATGGCCGAAAGTCGAGTGGGCACCGAACACCGAAACCTCCAAGCGCGTCGACCTGAACACGCTGACGCCGGAAGAAGTCGCCTCGTGGAAGCCGGGCCAGACCCTGCTGCTCAACGGCAAGATGCTGACGGGCCGCGACGCCGCGCACAAGCGCATCGCCGACATGCTGGCCAAGGGCGAGAAGCTGCCGGTGGACTTCAAGAACCGCGTGATCTACTACGTCGGCCCGGTCGATCCGGTGCGCGATGAAGCCGTCGGCCCGGCCGGTCCCACCACCGCCACGCGCATGGACAAGTTCACCGAGATGATGCTGGCCGAGACCGGCCTGATCTCGATGATCGGCAAGGCCGAGCGCGGCCCGGTGGCGATCGAGGCCATCAAGAAGCACAAGTCGGCCTACCTGATGGCCGTGGGCGGCGCCGCTTACCTGGTGGCCAAGGCGATCCGGGAAGCCAAGGTGGTCGGCTTCGAAGACCTCGGCATGGAAGCTATCTACGAGTTCGACGTCAAGGACATGCCGGTGACCGTCGCCGTGGATAGCGAAGGCACCTCGGTGCACAAGACCGGCCCCGCCGAATGGCAGGCCAAGATCGGCAAGATTCCGGTCGCGGCGCTGTAAGATTGCACGCCTGCATGAAAAAGCCGGGTCCTCCCCGGCTTTTTTCCACCCCCGCCTTTCCGCTTGCCCAACGTGAACCCCGCTCCCATCGGCGTCTTCGATTCCGGCCTTGGCGGCCTGTCCGTGCTGCGCGAGATCCGCGCATTGCTGCCGCAAGAGTCGCTGCTCTACCTGGCCGACTCGAAGTACGCGCCTTATGGCGAGAAGCCGGAGTCGTTCGTGCAGGCACGCACGCTGCAGGCCTGCGAATGGCTGCTGGCGCAAGGCTGCAAGGCGCTCGTCATCGCCTGCAATACCGCCACCGGCCATGCCGTGGAGCTGCTTCGCCAGGCGCTGGCAGTACCGATCATCGGCGTGGAGCCCGGCCTCAAGCCAGCCGCGGCGGCCAGCCGCAGCAAAGTGGTAGGCGTGCTTGCCACCGCCAATACGCTCAGGAGTGCCAAGTTCGCACGCTTGCTTGCATCACTGGACGGCGAAAGCCGGTTCATCTGCGAAGCCGGCCTGGGGCTGGTGCCGCTGATCGAGCAAGGCGACATCAATGGCCCGGACATACGCGGGCGGCTGGACAATTACCTGACGCCGATGCTGGAGGCAGGCGCCGACACGCTGGTACTCGGCTGCACCCATTACCCTTTCCTCTCCGACACCATCCGCGAGATGGTTGGCGACCAACTGGCCCTGGTCGATACCGGCAGTGCCATTGCGCGCCAGCTGGCCCGCAAGCTGGTGGAGCACGCGCTGGCGACCGCACCCGACGCCGTCCCGCAAGACCGCTTCGCCTCGACCAAGGATGCCGCCCACCTGCGGCAGATGGCGGCCACGCTGCTGCATATCGAGGCGCAGGCGGAAACGGTGGCGATCGAACCCGCCCCTGCTTTCTGACGCCTACTTCAGGAAGCCCAGCGGACGGTGCGCGCGCACGTCGGGCTTGACCGCGTGCTCGTGCCGCAATTGCGCGAGAAACTCTTCCGGCGTGAGCGAATCGCCGAGCAGCACGCACTGGCGCTTGACCGTGGCGAAGTCGCCGGGGGTCAGGCAGTCCATGGCGTCCAGCTCGTGCCGCATGGCGTCCGTCAGCAGGGCCTCGTCACCGTCCAGCGCTTCATCGACAAACATCGTGGCGCGCTGACCGGCCTTCAGCGGCAGGAAGCGGATCTTGAACGAGAACCTGCGCAAGGCGGCCTCGTCGATGCGGTCGAACAGGTTGGTGGTGCAGATAAAGATGCCGTTGAAGCGCTCCATGCCCTGCAGCATCTCGTTGACTTCCGATACCTCATAGTTGCGCACGGCCTGCTGGCGGCTTTGCATGAAGCTGTCGGCCTCGTCCAGCAGCAGCACGGCGCCGTCTTCCTCGGCCCGGGCGAACATGGCAGCAATCTGCTGCTCGGTCTCGCCCACGTACTTGCTCATCAGGTCCGAGGCGCGCCGGATCATCAGCGGCAGGTCCAGCGCCGCGGCAATATGCTCGGCCAGCGCGGTCTTGCCCGTACCCGGCGGACCATAGAAGCACAGCGTGCCACGCTGCCGCGCGCGCAGCGCCTCGATGATCTTGGCGACTTCGTAGCGTGTTTCGAGATGCAGGTTGTCGAGACGGTAGTGCGTCACGACCGGCCTGGCCTCGGCTTCCGGCCGCAGCCCCATGGCGCGGTCGGCATGTTCGAGCTGGCGCATGATCAGGGCCTCGACCGGCTCATCCACGTCCGGCCGCGCGAGCTGCACGAAGCGCGCGGCCGACTGTACCTGCGCCGGCGTCAGCGACTTGCGTCCCGCCAGCGCGGTGATGAATCCATCGCTGACGTCCAGCCCGCCCAGGTGCTTGCGGATGATGTTCTCGCGCACCAGTGGCGGCGGGATCTTCAGTTCCAGGTGGAACTGGAAGCGGCGCAAGTAGGCGGGGTCGATCTGCCGGATCGAATTCGAGATCCAGATCACAGGGACCGGGTTCTGCTCCAGCGTCTGGTTGACCCAGGCCTTGCCGTTCACCGAGGCGCGCGCGTCCTCCTGGCCAAACAGGCTCATCAGCTCGCGCGAGCTGCCAGGGAAAACGTCCTCGACTTCGTCGAACAGCAGCGCGGTACGCGGCCGTCCGCGCAGGAAGGCCTGCGACACCTGCAGCGATCGGTAGCGATCCTTGCCCGACAGGCTGTTGCCGTCGCGGTCCAGGCAGTCGACCTCGTACAGCTCGCAACCGGCCTCGCACGCCAGTAGCCGCGCGAACTCGGTCTTGCCAGTGCCGGGCGGGCCGTAGATCAGCACGTTCACGCCTGCGGCATGCTGGCGCGTGCCATTCGAAAGCAGTGCAGTGAGGTAACGAGCATCGGTCTCGACATGCGGATAGTCCGAAACCGCCAGCGTAGGCGGTGCGGCCGGGCGCGTGAACACCGCCATCATCTCGGCCTCATTGGCATAGTTGCCAAGCAGCACATGCAGCAGGCGGTCGGACAGGCGCATCAGGTCGCCGAGGTCGGTCACGCTGTTCTCGGGCAATGGCTGCTCGATCAGGTTCAGCGTCTCCAGGCGCGAGCCGGGCCGCAGCGAGGCGGCTACGTCCGCCGGGCTCGCGCCGGTCAGTCCGGACAGGATCTGGAATGCCTCCTGGCTGTGGGCCACCTTGCAGTCCACCATCACGGCGCGCAGGTCGCGCTTGTACTTGGCCAATGCAGCGAACAGCAACAGCTTGCGCTCGTGCTCGGGCAGGTCAAGCACATGGCTGAGCATGTCGATGTTGCGCACCAGCAGCACACGTTCGCCATCGAGCCGCGATGCGATCGCCGCAGCCGAGGCATCGAACACCGCAAACATATCCTTGGCATGGTGCTTGACGTACTCGTCGAGGTAGTAGAACAGGGCACTCTCGTCGAAAGCGCTGTTCCACTGGCCGTGGCGTTCCAGGAACTCCTCGGGCGTCAGGCGCCCCGCCCCTTTCCACGCGGGCATATCGGCGCAACGGGCAGACAGGAAGCGCTGCACGCGCAGCACGACACCATACGGCCACACCATCTCCTGGGCGCTGACCGTGAGCACGTCATTGATATTGCTGCGCAGATTGAAGCGCGGACCCAGCGCACAGACGACCCGCAAGGCAAACTGGGCGCACATCCAGTCCAGGGCCGAACTGGCCGAGATTCCCGGGCCGGGGCGCAGTATTTTCGCGCGGTCCTCGTCAGCAAAACGTGTGAAGTCCATGGCCTCATCCCCGTGCACCCGATTGCGACACCGCAACGGGCGTACCACCACGCTCGCAGTCTTTTTCCTATGCTAGCGCGCTTTGCGGCTTGCGGCCCATTCCGCAGGCCCCGCGACTGGCCAGTCTCTGTGCTACCGGCCACCCACTCGCAACGTTGTCTGGATTTGGGGGTATAACTGGCCTTCGGATAAATTTCCAGCTGCGACGCACAAATCACAACAAATAAGAATCATTATCGTTTATACTCGCAACCTGACACGCCGCCAGAGAGTGGCGCTCCCCGGCAAACCCTGTTGCAGGAGCGTTTATCATGGAATTGCTTGTTAGTTTGCTGGTCGGATGTGGTATCTCGCTGATCCTGTTCTATCGCAAGTGACTCTGTGCCGGCTGGCAGACTCTGTTGTTCACCTCATGTTCGATCAACGCTTCTTCAAGATTACGCTCGCCGTCCTGCTGTTCCACGCCGGCCTGCTTTACCTCATCCAGAGTGGCCTGGGCCGCAAGATGACCGAGGCGGTGATCGCCCCGGAGATCATCGCCCGCATCATTCCGCTTGAGCAGCCCAAGCCGCCCGCGCCCGCGCCGGAGCCACCCAAGCCCAAGACGGAAACGCCGCCCCGGCAGGTGAAGGTCACCACGCCGCGGCCGACGCCACCCCAGCCCAAGCCGGTTCCGCAACCGGTTGCCGCGCTGCCGCCGTCGCCCACTGCGATCGAAGCACCACCGACACCGCCGACGCCCCCTGCTGCTGCGGCACCCGCGCCCGAGCCGGCACCGGTCTCCGCCGCGCCGCGCGCCGTGGGCATCGGCGAGATCCAGTGCTCGCCGCCGCAGCCGAACTATCCGGCCCAGTCCCGCCGCATGGGCGAGACCGGCAAGACCGTGGTGCGCCTGACAACGGATGAATCCGGCAAGGTGGTCAAGACGTCCGTAGTATCCTCCAGCGGATCGTCCCGCCTGGACCAGGCTGCCGTGGACGCGGTCCAGCGCATGCGCTGCAAGCCGTACATGGACAACGGCCGCGCCATCGCCGTGACCGCGCAGCAGCCGATCGGCTTCGAACTCAACTGATCTCAACCTAACAACGAACTCACCAGGAACCAACATGCAGGACCTCGGACTTTCCCACCTCTGGTCGCAAGGCGATTTCGTCATGCGTGCGACGGCCATCATTCTGCTGATCATGTCGCTCTTGTCGTGGATCGTGATCCTTACGAAGGCGTGGGATCTGGTTCGCCTGAAGAAGATGGCGCATGGCGCGGAAAAGCGCTTCTGGCACTCGGACGACTTCGAACATGCCCTGGAAACGCTGGGTGCCAGCGACGCCAACCCGTTCCGCACGCTGGCCATCGCCGGCAAGGACGCCGCCCAGCACCACCGCGCCAGCCAGCCGCAGCTGCATGACGTCATGGATATTTCCGACTGGCTGACGCGTTCGCTCAAGAGCTCGATCGACGACGCTGTGGCACACATGCAGTCGGGCCTGGCGGTGCTGGCTTCGGTGGGTTCCACGGCGCCGTTCGTGGGCCTGTTCGGCACGGTGTGGGGCATCTATCATGCACTGATCGGCATCGGCGCCTCGGGCGTGCCGACGATCGACAAGGTCGCCGGGCCGGTCGGTGAAGCACTGATCATGACGGCGTTCGGCCTGGCCGTGGCCATTCCGGCAGTGCTCGGCTACAACGCGCTGACGCGCGGCAACAAGTCGGTCATCTCCAAGCTGAACCGCTTTGCCCACGACCTGCACGCCTACTTCGTGACCGGCGCCCGCGTCCGCCCGACCGGCGCCCGAGCCGAAGACAACGCCGTGCGGCTCGCTGCGGCACGGCAGTAACACCACCGCATCAAGGAAGTCATCATGGCATTTGGCACCCTCGACGACGATGACGAGGTGATGAGCGAAATCAACATGACGCCGCTGGTCGACGTCATGCTGGTACTGCTGATCATCTTCATCATCACGATCCCGGTCATCAATCATGCGGTGAAGATCGATCTGCCGCGCGCAAGCAATACGCCGAACGATTCCAAGCCGCAGAGCATCAACGTCTCGATCGATGCCCAGGGCAAGGTCTACTGGAACCAGACCGAGGTAGACGATGCCGCGCTGGCGAACAACATTGCCCTGGCCGCCCAGCAGGAGCCGCAGCCTGAACTGCACCTGCGCGCGGACCGCGAGGTACGCTATGAGCGCGTGGCCGAGGTCATGGCCGCCGCACAGCATGGCGGGCTGGGCAAGATCGGCTTCATCACGGAACCGAAACAGTAGGCATGGTCTGACCTTGCTATGCAAAAAAAGGCATCCCGCGGGATGCCTTTTTTCTTTGGCAGTATCGCTGGGCCAAGTATGTAACGATTGGTCGCCACCGTTGAAATGATAACGGTTCTCATTTATGATCATCCCATCGCAAGCACGGCCCCGGTGACGTCGCCCGGCGTGCGAGCCAATCCCTCATTGCCGAACGGAGCCAGATAATGAGCACCCTTTCCCTGCCGCTGTCGCAACCCCGTGAAGTTACCCGCCGCCGCCTGTCGCTGCGGCGCGTGGAAGTTGCCCCTCAGGGCCGGCGCGATACACCTGCGTCATCAGCGCTCGAATCCGTGAAATCCGCTGTGGCGGCCATTCCCGCCCGCCTGGAGGCCCTCGTTCGCGAGAGCCGTCCGAATGCGCCTGCGGGCGAGCCTGTCGCACTGGAAACCATCATGCGTGGTGCCACGACGCTGCCGATCCGCCATAACGGCGAGATCTACACACTGCGCGTCACGCGCTACGGCAAGCTGATCCTGACGAAGTAAGGGAATGACACGGCGCCGGCACTGCAGTGCGGGCCGTCACAAGACGTGAGAGGGTGGCCGGCCGAACGGCCTGCCGATGGCAGTATCGCGTTTGCCAGCCCCGCAGCCAGCTGCGGGACTTCCGGCGAAACGGATCAGAGGCCCAGCGCGGCAATTCCGGCACGGGCGATCTGGGCGTCTTCGGTCGACTTGACACCCGATACGCCTACCGCACCGACGACCTGCTCATTGCAGACGATGGGCACGCCGCCTTCCAGCATGCCCTGCAGCGTCGGGGCAGTCATGAAGGAATAGCGGCCGTTGTTGATCATGTCTTCGTAGACCTTCGATTCGCGTCGGCCCAGGGCCGAAGTGCGGGCCTTCTCCGTCGCGATATAGGCCGAGATCGGTGCAGTGCCGTCCAGGCGCTGCATGGCGAGCATGTGGCCACCATCGTCCACCACCACGATCGAGACAGCCCACTGGTGCGCCTTTGCCTCGGCCTCTGCTGCGGCCATGATCTTTTTCACGTCTTCTGCCGTCAGCACGGTCTTCTGCTGCATACCACTCTCCTGATGTTCATACGGTGTGAGGCGGAAGTATAGCGCCGCGCAAATGTCACAGTCACCGCGCCGGGCGCGTTGGCAAGGGTCAAACACAATTGCCAAAAACAACATGACCCGCACGATAGGCGGGTCAGGTTGCAGATCAGTCGACGTCGCGAGACGCCGGGAGCTGGTATGCGTCAGGCGCCGTCGGTAAACGGATCCGGTTTGCTGGTGCGGGCACCGTCGGTGAACGGATCAGGCTTGGTGATCCGGGCGCCATCGGTATAGGGATCGGTCTTGCCGACGCGCGCGCCATCGGTGAACGCATCAACCTTGCCGACCTTGGCACCATCCAGGAACGGATCGACCTTGCCCGTGCCGGCAAACGACGGCAGCGACACAGCGGAAAGCGCCGCCAGGGCGGCGGCTGCCGCCAAACTACGCTTGATGTTCATGAGAGATTCCCCTTTATCTCAGTGACAGACAGGCGCCGCGCGGGACACGATCTCTTCGTATGACATCGCGGCGCCACACATGCAGTTTAGGGGAAAACCCTAATACGAACATCAACAAGCCTTTGAGCAGTCTATTCAGAAAATTTGACCACGGACGGCGTAGGGAACTTGCCAGGAACGGCCTGTCACCTACCTCAGGCGAACCGAACAAAACAAAAGAGCCCCGAATCGGGGCTCCTTCTTTCAAAAACCTTCCTGCCTGTCAGCGCCAGTGGCCATGACCGTGGTAGCCACGGGGGCCGTAGTACGGACGCGGGCCATAGTAGCGCGGGCCGTAATAACGCGGACCCGGACCGTAGTAGCGCGGACCGTAGTACACAGGAGCCGGCGCGTAGTACACCGGAGCCGGCGCCACCACGACCGGCGGTGCGGGCGGATAGTACACCGGAGCCGGAGGATAGTAAGCCGGCGCGCCGATAACCACGCCAGGCACACCGATCGCAACGCCAACACTCACATGGGCCATTGCCGCACCCGACGCAAGGCCAGCGACGATACCGAATGCTGCGAGCCACCAACGTTTCATTTCCTGCCCCTCTGTCCCGGATTTCCTGATGACTCTATTTTAGTGGCTCGGAACTTTCCGAGTGCAACGGCGCCCACGACATTGTTACGAGCCGTAACAGAAGAATCACTTTTGCTGTCTTTTGCTGGAAAACGGGCTTTGCGGAGAAGTCCTGGCAGCCCGCACTTGCATCCCGGATGCGCAGCCACCACAATGTTGGGCTTTCCGCGCGGCCGTGGAGAAATTGGTAGACTCAGCAGACTTAAAATCTGCCGCCCTTACGGGCTTACGGGTTCGAGTCCCGTCGGCCGCACCAGGCTGGCTGCGGCCGACGCCTCATCCCGCCCTTCCGCTCAGGCCATCAGGTAGCAGAGCGAAGCCCCGCCGACCATCAGGAAGACAAAGAGCACACCAGCCAGGGCGAGCGGCTTGCGCCCCGCGCGCAGCAGGTCGCCGATCCGCGTGTGCAGGCCGATGGCCAGCATGGCGCAGGCAAGCATCCAGTTGTCCAGAGCGATCAGGCCACCCTTCCATTCCTGCGGGACGGCGCCGGCAGAGTTCACTGCCATCACAGCCACGAAGCCGACGGCAAACCACGGCACCGACTTCAGCAGGCCACTCAGGCGCGGAGTACCGCCCTGGGCCTTGGCATCCTTGTTCGGCCACAGGGCCATCACCAGCAGCACCGGGCCGAGTGCCAGCACACGTACCATCTTGGCCACCACGGCGGCGTCTGCGGTGGTGTCGCCGATCATCTTGCCCGCTGCAATCACCTGTGCAACTTCATGCAGCGTCGCGCCGGTGAAGATGCCGAACATGCGCTCACTGACATTCCAGTGCCATGCGCCCGTCACCAGCTCGAACAGGTACGGATAGAGCAGCATGCCCACGGTACCGAACAGCACGACCGTGGCCACGGCAACCGCCGTCTGCTTGTCGTCGGTACGCACCACGGAAGACACCGCGATCGCCGCGGCTGCGCCGCAGATGGCGCTCCCCGAGCTGACCAGGATAGCTTCGCGGCGGCTCAGGCCGAATACTTTTGTACCGATCAACGTACCGAACAGGAGCGTGCCGAGCAGCATGGCAAGCGGTACCACGATGCCGGGCAGGCCGAGCGCGGCGATCGATGCAAACGTCAGCCGCAATCCGTACAGGGCCACGCCAAGACGCAGCAGGTAGTGGCGCGCAATCTGCATGCCGGGGGCCAGCGGTTGCAGCCAGTGCTTGGGCAGCGTGTTGGCTGCGACCATGCCGGCACACATCGCCAGCGTCAGCGCACTGAGGCCATAGCGCGAAATGGCTGGATGGTCGGCCAGGACCATGGCCAGCCACGCCACGCCCCCCAGGGGCAGCAAAGGCAGCAGGCGCTGGTGCCAAGGCAGCACGGCGGCTGAAGAAACCGCCTGGGCGGAGTTGGTAGCGGACACGGATGACATGGCGGCAGGGGGTTTTGATTAGGTGTATGAAGCGTACCCCGCCCCCTTTAATCTGCAAAACGGGTAATATCGGTATGAATTACCTGAAATGTCGATATGGATCAGCGACCCCTTCGCCTGACGTTGCGCCAGCTGCAGGTCTTCGTCTCTGTGGCACAACACGGCAGTACGGTTGCGGCTTCGGACGCCCTCTCGATGTCCCAGTCGGCCGTCAGCGCCTCGCTGGCGGAACTGGAACGTGCGCTCGACGGGCCTCTGTTCGATCGCGTGGCACGGCGCCTGAGCATCAACGAGACCGGGCGACAGTTCTTTCCGCGCGCCTTGTCGCTGATCGACCAGGCACAGGAGCTTGAGCGGTTCGCGACGCAAACCGGGGTGCAACTGCGCATTGCCGCCAGCAATACCATCGGCAGCTATATCCTGCCGGCGCTGATGGCGGGCTTCCGCGCCTCCCAGGGCGGCCCATGCCAGCTGGACTTGCGAATCGGCAATACGCGCGACGTATTGCGCTCGCTGCTGCAGTTCGATGCCGACATCGGGCTGGTCGAAGGCGCGAGCCATGAGCGCGAACTGCGCAGCATGCCGTGGTGCGACGACGAGATGGTCGTAGTGGTTGGCCCCTCCCATCCGCTTGCGGCCGCGAATGCGCCGCTCGATGGGTTGCGCGATGCCGAATGGATCGTGCGCGAACCCGGATCCGGCACGCGAGAGATCATTGAGGAAAGACTGATGCCGCTGCTTGGCGAGCTGCGTTTCGCACTGGAACTCGGCAACGCGGAGGCCATCAAGCGCGCGGTGATGAGCGGCTTCGGCGTGAGCTGCCTGTCGCTGCACGTGGTTCGCGATGAACTGGAACGCGGCACGCTGGTGGCGGTGCGACAGGGCCTGCCTCGTATCGTCCGTCCGCTGCAATTGGTGGTGCACCAGGACAAGTTCCCGACACGTGGGCTGTTAGCCTTTACCGAATATCTGCGGGTCACCTCCAAACAGGTTGGCGCACAGGCATAGACGATGCACAAACGAAAACAGCGCCCGATGGGCGCTGTTTTCCTCAACTGGAGGCGGAGGTCGGAATCGAACCGGCGTACACGGCTTTGCAGGCCGCTGCATAACCACTCTGCCACCCCGCCAGGTGACGTGCTGCTGGATTGTATCCGCATTCACCAAACGCTGCCTGGCAGCGCCTGCGGTTACCAACCCAAACAAAAAGGGAAGCGCTGCTTCCCTTCGGGGATGGAGCGGGAGACGAGTCTCGAACTCGCGACCTCAACCTTGGCAAGGTTGCGCTCTACCAACT